>NZ_JBVVOU010000024.1:0-98826 GCF_055807635.1 Bradyrhizobium sp. Kon56
TGGCGAGCCGTGCGTACGGCAAAACCGTGTGGTCCTGGCCGTCGTTGCTACGGTCAAGCCCTGGCGAATGCGGCATCCGCGTCAACCGGCGCGGTGCCGGTGACTTTCGTTGGGACGAGGGAGGCCAAAGAGAACTCGGCTCCCGGGAGAGCACGGCATAAGCCGTCCAACCATCGCGCAGGGAAGGCCGAGTGATTGGCTACACCTGTATGCTGCTGTGCGGTTTCCCTTGCGCTACATTTTCGCGCAGCGGACCGCGGGTGCCAGCCGGCACCCGGCCTTCCCTGCGCCCTCTTGGACAAGAGGGTGAAGCGACCAAGCAAAGCTCGGGCGAAATGCGCCGCGAGAACGCGAAGGCGTGTCCGTCTACCTCGAGATTCCGGTTCGAGCACCGATGTCTTGTCCCTAACGCTAGGGACAGACACGTTGCCGCGATCCGCTTAGCATGATCCGCCCGCTTGCTCGGGACCGCAGGAGGGAACGCGTATGTCGGACGACGTGCCTTCTGGGCAGCGTCGGTGCGTCCCGGAGAGCAGTGCAAGCTCGAGCCGGGGCGCCCGATGCAGCCGGCGGAGTCATCAAAGCGGACAGGGAGGAACGGGACATGAAGATCGGTTTCGCGCGAGCCTCGCTTCTTGTGGCATGCGTCCTTTTTGGAAATGCTGCTCACGCGGACATCAAAATTGGAATTGTGATTTCGGCAAGCGGCCCGGGATCCGCTCTGGGACAGCCGCAGCTCAAGACGGTTGCAGCTCTTCCGAAAGAGATCGGTGGAGAGAAGGTGACCTATATCGTCCTGGACGACGAGTCGGATTCGACCAAAGGGGTCCAGAACGCACGCCGGCTGGTGATCCAGGATAAGGTCGACGTGCTGGTCGGCTCCTCTCTGACCCCGGTGACCATGCCGATGCTGGATGTCGCGCTCGAATCGAAGACGCCGCTGCTGTCGCTCGCTGCCGCTACGGCCATCGTTCAACCGATGGATGAGAAGCGTGCCTGGGCTTTCAAGGTCGTTCCCAATGACGACCTCATGGCGGCCGCCATCCTCAAGCATATCGCGACATCAGGCGTGAAGACGCTCGGCTATATCGGCGTTTCGGATGGCTACGGCGAGGGCTACTACAAGGAGGTGAGCCGCCTCGCGCCTGCGTTGGGGCTGACCGTAACCACACATGAGGTCTACGCGCGCGCCGACACCAGCGTCACCGGTCAGGCACTGAAGGTGATGTCGACCAATCCCGATGCCGTCTTCATCGCGTCCGCAGGAACTCCGGCCGTCCTGCCGCAGCAGGCGCTCCGCGAGCGCGGATACGCCGGGAAGATATTTCAGACACACGGCGTGGCCAGTGAGGAGTTCATCAAGCTCGGCGGCGCGAACGTCGAAGGTGCGGTATTCGCGGGCGAAGCTTTTACCATTGCCGCCGATCTTCCCGCAGGAGATCCGTTCCGTCGTTCGACGGAGGAGTTCGTGACCGCGTATGAAGCGGCGAACGGACAAAAGCCCAACATGTTCGCTGCTCACCTCTGGGATGTCGTGGCACTGATCGGAAAAGCTGCACCGGATGCGCTGAAGACGGCAAAGCCTGGCACAATCGAATTTCGCGCGGCGCTGCGGGACGCACTCGAGCGTGGGCAGAACATCTATCTCAACAATGGGCTGTCGAACATGAGCAAGGCCGATCACAACGGCTATGATGAGCGCTCGGCCTTTCTCATCAAGGTCGAAGGCGGGAAGTTCCGCCTGGCAAAGTAGCGGCGCGCCGATGCACGATCTGGTCTGGTCCGCCTCAGACCCAGCCGCCATCGACGATGTAGTGCTGGGCTGTGCAGGCAGAAGCCTCGTCGGAAGCGAGGAAGATGGTGAACTTCGCGACCTCGTCGGGCATGAGCTTGCGCTTCAGGCATTGTCGTTGCATGAGCTCGACCTCGCCCTGGGGTGTCATCCATTTATCGAGCTGGCGCTCAGTCATGATCCATCCCGGCGCTATCGCGTTCACGCGGATATTGTAGGCGCCGTAATCGCGCGCCAGAGAGCGTGTGAGACCGATCACACCCGATTTGCTGGCGGTGTAGGCGGCCATGCCGCCTTGTCCGGCGATCCACGATACCGAGCCGAAATTGATGATAGCGCCGGCGTTCGCCGCCTTCATGTCCGGCAACACGGCCTGCGCAGCAAAGAACTGGTGCTTCAAGTTGACCCCGATGCGGTCGTCCCAATATTCCGGTGTCATTTCCTCGGTGCTGTGCCGCTCGTCATGCGCGGCATTGTTGACGAGGATGTTGATCGCGCCGCGCACATTGCGCGCCTCCGCGACACCGGCACGTAACGCGGCAATATCGGTCAAGTCGACACGCATGAAACGCGCGCTAAGACCTTGATCCGACAGCTCGCGTGCCAGCGATTGGCCCGCGTCGACATTGATGTCGAAGAACACGACATTGGATTTCTGCTGTGCGAAGCGCCGCACGATCGCAGCGCCAATTCCCGATGCGCCTCCGGTGACGAGAACGACCTTGCCGGCGAGGTCGGAATAAACGGCAGCCATGGATATCCCTCGATTTGCGTTGGGGGCAGCGCGACGCGGCCCGACTCTCCCGCTCACCTTAGCGACCTCCCTCGTGAGGTGCATAGGTCAGAATTTCAGTTGCGTACCTCAAAAATCGAAGGCAGGATTGCATCAAAGAATAAGAGCCCTTGGGAGGAATGTGATGAGACTGCTCGGGAAACTGCTAGCCGTTGTCGCATGCCTGTTCGGAGCGAAACTCGCTGCGGCCGAAACGACGGTCAAGTGGCTGCACATCGAGGCCAACCCGGCCCAGGTCAAAATCTGGGAGGAGGTTGCGCGCGCCTATGAGGGGTCGCATCCCGGCGTCAAGGTCGAGATGCAGTTCCTCGAGAACGAGGCCTACAAGGCCAAGCTGCCGACCATCCTGCAATCCAAAGACCGGCCCAACATCATCTACAGCTGGGCCGGCGGTGTCCTGAAGACGCAGATCGAGGCCGGTGTGCTCGACGACATCACCGATTCTGTGAAGGGCTACAGCGACAGTCTCACACCGGCGGCGCTCGCCGCCTTCACCAGCAACGGCCGTGTTTATGGTCTGCCCACGGCGCTCTCGCAGGTCGGCTTCCTCTGCAACAAGGAGCTGATGGCCAAGGCGAAGGTCGACCCTGCCGGGATCAAGAGCTGGGACGATCTGCTTGCTGCCGTGAAGACGTTGAAATCCGCCGGCGTGACCCCGATCGTGGTCGGCGGCGCCGATAAGTGGCCACTGCACTTCTACTGGACGCATCTTGCTGTGCGCATCGGCGGCAAGGCGGCGTTCGATGCGGCGTTGCGTGGCGAGAACGGCGGCTTTGCCGGGGAAACCTTCCAGAAATCCGGCGAGCTGTTCAAGCAACTCGTGGATCTCCAACCGTTCCAGAATGGCTTCCTGGGTTTCAAGAACCCGCAGGCGGTCGGCTATTTCGGCGACGGCAAGGCGGCGATGACGCTCGCGATCAGCACGGTCTATCATCTGCAGCGCGCTCTCGCCGCCGACAAGGTCGGATTGATCGAAGACAAGATCTGCTGGTTCGACTTCCCGGTCGTGACCGGCGGCAAGGGCGCTCCGACCGATACGCTCGGGGGCATCACCGGTTGGTTGATCACAAAAGGCTCGCCGAAGGAGGCTGTCGATTTCCTGAAGTACTTCGTCTCCAAAGAGGTGCAGACGCGGCTTGCCGCGGGCAACTTCATCATCCCGGTGGTGCAGGGTGCGGATGTCGGCCTCAACAACGCCTTCATGAAGCTGATCGCCGCCAATCTAGCGAAGTCGAACTACCACCAGAACTTCTATGACCAGAGCCTGGGTCCGTCGGTCGGCCGCGTCGTCAACGACGTTACTGCCGAGATCGCCGGCGGCAGCATGAGCCCGCAAGAGGCTGCCAAGGCGATCGAGGCGGCGTGGAAACAGGGCAACTGACGGTGACGCGGCGGACCGCGAGCGTGTCGGCGATCGGCGCTGCTGGCGAGATGATCCCGCAGGTCACGGTCCGTGGCCCGAGTTGGGACGGCAGGCTGACGGTGCTCATCCTGTTCCTGCCGCCGGCGCTGCTGTTGTTCACGTTGTTCGTTGTGCTGCCGATCGGCGAAGCAGCCTGGTATTCGGGCTTCAATTGGAACGGGTTCGGCAGGCCGACCAACTGGATTGGCCTGGACAATTACCGCTTTGTGCTGGAGACCCGCGCCTTCTGGCTCGCTCTGCGCAACAACGGCCTGATCATCGCTGTTTCGCTCGCCATCCAGCTGCCGCTTGCGCTCACCCTTGCCTTGATGCTCGCCGAACGCTTTCGAGGGGCGGTGGCGCTGCGCATGCTGTTCTTCATGCCCTATATCCTGGCGGAGATCGCGACCGGGCTGATCTTCAGCTTCGTCTATGATGGCGACTACGGCCTTGTGGCCTCGATCTGGCGCAGCTTCGGCGCCGAGCCGCCGCATCTGCTTGCATCGACGGATACGGCCATGCTGGCGGTGCTGATCGTGGTCGTCTGGAAGTACTTTGGCTTCCACATGATGCTATTCATCGCAGCGCTCCAGGGCCTCGACAAGAGCCTGGTCGAGGCGGCGCGTATCGACGGCGCGACCCGATCGCAAGCCTTGCGACATGTGGTCATCCCCTTGCTCTATCCGACGATAAGGCTCTCCGTGTTCTTCGCCATCGTCGGCTCGCTGCAGCTGTTCGACCTCGTCATGCCGCTGACGCGCGGGGGGCCAGCGGACTCCTCGAACACGATGGTGAGCTTTCTTTACAACAATGGCATCTCACGCATGCGGGTCGGCTACGGCAGTGCCATCGGCGTCATCCTGTTTGCGATCTGCGTGACCTTTGCCTTCACGTACAAGCGATGGTTCATGCGCGATGAGTAACGCCAGGACCATCCGCGCGCCGTTCGATCCCTCAGTATTGTTCAAGCTGGTGTTCCTCGCCGTCGTTGCCATCATCGTAGTGGTGCCGCTGCTCGCGACCTTGTTCGGTGGCTTCAAATCGCTCGGCGAACTGCGCGTCAATCCGTTCGGCCTGCCACGCCACTGGGAGTGGCAGAACTATGCCGACATCCTGTTCTCGGCACGCTACTGGCAGCTCTTGCGCAACTCGCTGATCATCTCGACCCTCACGGTGGCCCTGACCCTGATCGTCGCCTCGATGGCGGCGTTCACCTTCGCCCATATCAGGTTCTATGGCAGCTCGATGCTGCTGAGCTACCTGACGCTGGGCCTGCTGTTTCCGGCCGCGACGGCGGTGCTGCCGCTCTTCATCAAGGTCCGCGATCTCGGGCTGCTCGATACATATTTTGGCGTTGCCCTGCCGCAGACGGCCTTCAGTCTTGCGATGAGCGTGTTGCTGCTGCGGCGCTTCTTCAAGGACATCCCGTACGAATTGCTGGAGGCCGCGCTGGTCGACGGGTGCAGCTATATCAAATTCTTCCGCTATGTGACGTTGCCGTTATCGCGGCCGATCCTGGCGACCGTCGGTACCATCACCTTCGTCAACAGCTGGAACGCCTATCTGCTGCCGCTGGTGATGCTCAACACCGACGCGCTCTATCCCTGGCCGCTCGGTATCATGATTTATCAGGGCGAGTATTCGTCCGAGTGGCATCTGATCCTGGCCTTCATCACGTTGACCATCCTGCCGACGATCATTCTCTTCCTCCTGGCGCAGAAGCACATCGTCGCAGGCCTCACCGCCGGCGCGGTCAAGGGATGAACGGTACCTCACGGAGATCACAATGAGAAAAGTCGGCATCGGCATCATCGGCTGCGGCAATATCAGCACCGCTTATCTGAAGGCGGCCCAGCGCTTCGCGGTCATGGAAATCAAGGCGCTCGCCGATATGCGCAGCGATGCGGCAGAGCGGCAGGGCGCCGCCTTCGGGTTGCCGGCGATGCGGGTTGATCAGCTGCTCAAGCGAGACGACGTTGAGATCGTCATCAATCTCACTGTGCCACTCGCCCACACCGACGTCAGCCTGGCGGTGCTGAACGCCGGCAAGCACGTTCATTCCGAGAAGCCGCTCGGCATTAACGTCACGGAAGCGCGCAAGGTGATGGAGCTCGCCGCGCAGAAGAATCTTCGCGTCGGTTGCGCGCCCGATACGTTCCTGGGCGGTGGGCACCAGACCGCGCGCAAGCTGATCGACGATGACGCGATCGGCACGCCCGTGGCCGGCAGCGCGTTCTTCGGCTGCCCCGGCCATGAGCGCTGGCATCCGGCGCCGGGTTTCTATTATTTGCGCGGCGGCGGCCCTATGCTTGACATGGGCCCGTACTACATCACCGATCTCGTGCAGCTGCTCGGCCCGGTGGCGAGCGTGATGGGCTCGACCGCGCGTCCGAAATCCGAGCGGCTGGTCACCAGCCAGCCGATGAACGGAACGCTGATCCCGGTCGAAGTTTCGACCCATGTCGCCGGCACGCTCGAATTCGAGGGCGGGGCGGTCGTCTCGATCGCGATGAGCTTTGATGTGCCGAAGCACCGGCACGCGCCGATCGAGATCTATGGCGACAAGGGCAGCATGCTCGTGCCCGATCCGAACCGCTTCGGTGGCGAGGTGCAGGTCGCCAAGACCGGCGGCGACTGGGAACCGGTGTCGCTGACCCACGGTCATGTCGATGGCGAGTTCCGTTCCATTGGCGCCGCCGATATGGCCTCCGCGATACTGAACAACCGGCCGCATCGTGCGAGCGGCGCGCTCGCTTTCCACGTGCTGGAGGTGATGGAGGCGTTCCAGATCTCTGCCGAGGAAGGCCGGCGCGTCAAGATCGAGAGCCGCGTCGAGCGGCCGGCGATGCTGCCGGCCGGGCGTGAAACCGGACAGATCGACTGAGGACAGAAACATGCGCAAGGCAATGATTGTATGGGGCGGTTGGCCCGGGCACGATCCCGATCTCTGTGCTTCGATGATCCGTGGTTGGCTGAAGGCTGAAGGCTTCGAGGTGCGGATCGAAACCACCACCGCCGCGTTCGCCGATCCCGCGATTCACGACCTGTCGCTGATCATCCCGATCTACACCATGTCGACAATCGAGAAGGCGGAAGCGCTCAATCTCTGCGCTGCGGTCCGGAGCGGCGTCGGGCTCGCCGGCCATCATGGCGGCATGGGCGACGCATTCCGCGATTCCGTCGACTACCAGTTCCTGTGCGGCGGGCAGTGGGTTGCGCATCCCGGCAACATCATCGACTACAAGGTCGACTTGACGAAGCCGGATGATCCCATCATGAAGGGCCTGAAGAGTTTCGAGCATCGTTCCGAGCAGTACTACATGCATGTCGACCCCGCCAACGAGGTGTTGGCGACGACGACCTTCACCGGCGAGCACGCGCCCTGGATCGAGGGCGTGGTAATGCCCGTGGTCTGGAAGAAGCGATACGGCGCGGGCAGGGTGTTCTATTCCTCGCTCGGCCACCGCGCTTACGAACTCGACGTACCGGAAATCCGAACGTTGATGACCCGCGGCATGCTGTGGGCGGCGCGCGAATGAATGCTGGTGCGAGCCAGCCGGTGATTCGTGCCACGCTTGAGGACGTTGCGCGCACGGCGGGTGTTTCGCTCGCCACGGTCGACCGCGTCGTCAACCGGCGCGAGGGCGTGCGCGCCAAGACCGTCGCGCGGGTCGAGGCCGCGGTGGCAAAACTCGGCTATCGAGCCGACGTCGCGGCCGCGCGGCTTGCCCGCGGGCAGACGTTCCGCTTTGCCTTTGTGCTGCCGACGGGCAGCAACAGCTTCATGACCAACCTGACCGAGCAGGTCCAGCGCACCGCAGACTGGCTCGCCGGCCAGCGCGGCTTCATTGATATCCTGCGTGTCGACGTGTTCGATCCGGACGTACTCGCCGCCGCGCTGGAAAATCTCTCGCCTGCCTATCAGGGCGTCGCCGTGATCGCGCTCGACCATCCCAGGGTGCGCGCCGCGATCGACGAACTCACTGCGCGCGGGGTCGCTGTGGTGACCCTCGTGTCGGACGCGCCGAGCTCGCGCCGGCTGCACTATGTCGGCATCGACAACCCGGCGGCAGGCCGCACCGCTGCAACGCTGATGGGACGGTTCCTCACTGGTCGCAAGGGGACGGTGGCCGTCATCGCGGGATCGTTGTCGCTGCGCGATCACACCGAGCGGCAGTTCGGCTTCCACCAGATCCTGTCCAGCGAGTATCCGAACCTGCACGCGCTGCCCGTGATCGAGGGCCGCGACGACAGCGAGCGCACCCGGGAGCTCACTGCGGCACTGCTCGCGCGCCAGCCCGATCTGCGCGGCATATACTGCTGCGGCGCCGGGAACCGTGGCATCGCCGACGCGCTCGAGGCCTCGGGACGGGCGCGCGAGGTGGTCTGGATTGCCCATGAGCTGACCCAATACACGCGGCGTTTCCTGGTCCGCGGCACGCTCGATGCCATCATCAACCAGGATCCCGGCCACGAGGCACGGTCTGCGGCGCGAGTCCTGCTCGCGCATTGTTCGGGTGAGCCGATCAGCCCCGACCAGGAGCGCATCCGCATCGACATTTTTCTGCGGGACAATCTGCCGTAGCCTCGACTGACCTGCGGGGCGCATCAGAAGCTCTCGGCCATTGCGGCCAGGCGTCGATGGGCTCGTTCGCGAGCCACCTCAATGGGCTGTTGCGGTCCGGTGGTTGGTCCGATCGGAATGAAACGGACATTGTTGATACCGACAAAACGCAAAATTTCGCGCAGGTAAGGCGCTGCCATGTCGATGCGCCCGCGATTCATTCCGGTGGCGAAATCGCTGCCACTGGCAATGATGACGATGGTCGGCCGGTCCTTCAGCAACGGGATATACCCCAGCGACGGATCGAACCGAAAGGTGAGCCCGGGCTGGACGATGATGTCGAACCATTGCTTGAGCTTATAGGGAATGCCGAAGTTCCACATCGGCGTCGAAATCAGCACCCGCTCGGCGAGCGCTAAGCGCACCGCCATCCGCTCGGCTTCCGCGAAGCTGTCCCGCTGCGAGTCGTTGAAGGCCTGCGCCTTCATCCGTGCATATTTGGCTTCGACAATGGGGCCTGAAAATTCCGGCAAGCGCTCGCGCCAGAGATCCATAACGTCCACGTCCCAGTCGGGCCGAGCTCGGCGAAAGCCGTCGAGGAAAACGCGTGCGCCGGCGCCTGACCAGGAGTCGCCGCGGGGCGAGCAAGACAGGTGCAGGAGCTTCGCCACCGCTCATCCCAGCGCTTTGATGACCGCATCGGCCTTGGTCACGACGGCGACGTTCTGCATGGCGAAATCGATCGACGCGGCGTGCCAATCGGCGTTCATGGTCGAGCAGCAATCCTCGGGAACGATCATGAAGTAGCCCTTGTCGGCACCGGTCCGCGCCGTGTGCTCGACCGACATGTTGGTCCAGGCGCCGGTGTTGATGATCATGTCGCGGCCGGTGGCTTTCAGGATCGTTTCGAGCCTCGTGCCTTCCCAGGCGCTCATTCGTACCTTCTCGACCACGAAATCGCCGGGCCGTGGTTCGAGACCTGACACCGGTGCCGCCCCCCAGCTTCCGCGCACCATCGCCTTGCTGTCGACGAGACCCTCGAACAGCGGCGCATTCAGCGTCACGCCGGGCGCGCCGGGCTCGACGACGAACCAGACATGAATGATGGCGACGCCGCGCACCCGTGCCGTTTCGGCCAGGCGGCGGACATTCTCGACGACGCGCTGCTGCTTCGCGTGACCTGGCGCGCCGGAATCGGCAAAGGCGCCGCCGTCCATGATGACGTCGTTCTGGAGATCCTGGATGATCATGGCGCAGCGTCGCGGGTCGAGCTGCATTTCGCCGTCGGCAAGGATGGGGGCAGCGGAAGCAGAGCCCGCGGCCGCCGTGCCGCTGCCTCGCTTGCCGCTCATATAGGGCTCGTGGCGCGGTCCGACCCTGGTGGGAATGGCATAGACCGAGTGCGTCGAAGTCAGATACAGCGTGCGGAAATCCGGCCCGCCCCAGGTAAGGTTGGCGACGAGTTCGGGCAAGCGGAGCTTGCCGAGCAGCTCGCTCCGCGGCGAATAGACCCAGACCCCGCCGGGGGCCGTAACCCAGACGTTGCCGTGCTGGTCGCACTTCATGCCGTCGGGCAAGCCGGGCTCGAGCTCGGAGCGGATACCGCTCGCGAACACACGCGCACTCGACAGCGAGCCGTCGCCGTTGACGTCGAATACACGGATGAGTGCCTGCACGGTGTCGTTGACATAGAGCAGTTTCTCGTCGGGCGAGAAGCACAGCCCGTTCGGCTGGTCGAACAGATTGCGGTCCACGACGAGCTTCGGGTCGGCGCCGGCCACGACGCGATAGACGCCTTGGAAACCGAGCTGCCTCGGCCGCTCGACGCCATAGACCGGCATGCGGCCATACCAGGGGTCCGAGAAATAGATCGCGCCGGAGGAGTGCACGCAGACGTCGTTGGGGCTGTTGAGCTCCTGTCCCCCAAAGTGCGAGGCCAGCACCTCGCGCCGTCCGTCCGGCCGCTCGCGGATCAACGACGATGTCGCGTGCTCGCAAACGATCAAATTGAGCTCGGCGTCATAGGTCATGCCGTTGCATTTGTTCGAGGGACGCTTGACCTCGGCGACGCCGCGCCGCGCATCCCAGCGCCGGCGCACGTCGCCCGGCATGTCTGAGAACAGCAGATAATGATCCACCGGATGCCAGATCGGTCCTTCCGTAAAGTCAAAACCGGTGCCGATTTGCGCGACTGGTGCGTAGGGATCGATCAGGGTCTCGAATTCGGAGCGCAAGGTGACGTGGGTCATCGGTCGATCCTCTGGCGTCTAGGCCGGAAACCAGTTGCGCTGGGGCAGAGACTGCACGACCGGCCCAGGCACCTGGTCGTGCAGCCGGCCGACGACGTTGCCGCCTTCGATCTTGGCGGGGCGGTCGTGGACCGGCAGCAGATAGCGCGAATTGCTGAGCAGCTTTTTGATGGCGGCCTTCTCGGCCCGCTTGGTGGTGCCGTGGTTGCCAGTGGTGCGCGGCTCCCAGTCGTGGATCTCGTTGAAGGGCGTCACGATCTGGTCGTTGAAATCATAGATGACGTCGCCGCAGATGGTGGCGATGCCGTCGGCAGTTTCGACGATGATATTCATCGATCCCTCGGTATGCGCATTCGCGGCGTCGCAGTAGACACCCGGCATCAACTCGATGGGACCTGTGATCTCGAGGTCGAGAAAGCGCAGCGCACTCTTGGTGTGCAGACGGTCGATCAGATGCTTGATATCCGGTGCCGGATATTGCGGATGCATCAGGCCGGACACAGAATATTCAAGCTCCCGACGGTTGAGGACGACGGTCGTGTTCATCGGAAACAGATCGTCCTTGCCGGCGTGGTCGATGTGCAGATGGGTGTGGCAGACGAAACGCACATCGCCCATCCGCACGCCGTGCCGCGCAAGCTGGTTCTCGATCATGTGCTCGTGATACTGCAGGCCGCGCATCCCCAGCGTTTCCATGATCTGGTTGGAACGGTAACCGGTGTCTACCACGACCGGATACTTGCCGCCGAGGATCAGGAAACCGAGGGTGAGGACGCGGCGGGTGCGGCCGCAATCGCGGCCGAGAACCAAAAAGCTCGATTCCAGCTCAATATCGCCATAGTCCAAAATCTTGATCTCCAGCGGCATTCCGTCCCTCCCTGTGTCCGTTCTCGTTGTTTCCTCGGCGCTCAGAGCCGATAGACGCGCATAGCGGTGGTCTTGAAAATGGCTTCGCGCTGATCATCGCGTAGCGGCGCCGCGGCGGCACGGAATGCATCGATCAACGCGCGATAGCTGGTCCACAATTTCTCGATCGGAAAATTCGAGCCGAACAGGCAGCGTTCGGCGCCGAAGATCGCAATCGTATCGGTCAGGACGGATGCGATATGCGCGGGGTCGTTGCGGTGGATGAAGGTTCCGAGCCCCGATAGTTTCGACACGACGTTCGGGCATGCGGCGAGGCGGGCCATCCCGGCGCGCCACGCGGCGCGGCCTGCCGGTGAAAGGTCCTCCAGCATGCCGGCGTGCTGGAGGATAAAGGTCACCTTAGGGCAGGATTCCGCAAGGCGCGCAGCGTCAGGCATCTGTGGCGTGAACACCTGAAGGTCAAAGCTCCAGCCATAATCCGCAAGGCGGGCGATATTGCGCTGGATCACGGGATCGGTGCAAAGGTCCGGCCGCGCGGCAAAGCGATAAAGCGGGTTCTCGTGCCAATGCAGTTGCATGCGAACGCCGCGTACGAGGGCATAACGCTTCAGGCGGTCGAGCTGTGGACGCACGTCGTCCACCGAAAAGTCGGCGTAAGCTACGATGGCATGCGGCCAGCCGTGCTCCTCGGCGGTCTGCTGCACCCAAGCGGCCTCGTCCTCGAAGCGGTCATTGGCCCAGTTGGTCTGGACATAGACCGAGCGGGTAACGCCGCTGCCCTCGATGTCGCCGAGATATTCCTCGATCGGGTAATCGCGCCGGATCGGCTCGTACGGACCGAAGATGCGCGGCTGCATCGGACCCACCAGCCAGGGCAGGTCGGTCTGGCGCCAGATATGATGGTGCCCATCGACGACGTCGGTCACGCAACTCTCCTTTGTCCCAGCGCCAGCACATGCGCGACGATCGACGCGCTCGAGCCACCATCGACGAGGTCGTCGACGAAGCGTTCGATCGCGACCAGCGCTTCGGTCTGCGGGCGAAAGTCGGGACCAGCCGCGAGCGGTGTCAGCCAGCTCACGCGCCACGCACGGCGCGATAGTTTCGCGACCGCATCGCGCAGCGCATCGGGTTCGCCCCGTTCCAGGCCGTCGGAAACGATGATCACGGCAGCGCCCCGCGCGTATCCACCGAAGCGGGGCACGGCGAGAAACGCCTGAAGCGCATCGCCGATTCGGGTGCCGCCGTCCCAGTCGCTGACCGCATGGGCCGCCGCCCTGAGCGCCTGCTCTCGGCGTTTGAGTCGCAACGGGCGGGTGATGCGGGTCAGCCGCGTGCCGAAGGTGAAGACCTCGACGCTGGGCGCCGCCTGCACCAACGTGTGCGCGAACTTCATATTCTCTTCGGTGCGGGTCTTCATCGAGCCGGAGACGTCAATCAGAAGCAACATCTTGCGTGGGCGCTGCCGCCGCTTCAAACGCCCCAGCCGGAGAATTTCGCCATCGCTGCGAACGGAGTCGCGCAGGGTGCGGCGCAAATCCGCGTAGGATCCGCTGCGAGCCCGCATGCGGCGATGGCCGCGCCGCTTCGGCAGGCGCCTCGGCGCCTCGCGGGACAGCCGGCGCAGCGCATCGGTGGTCGAGAGCTGCGCAAAGCGGCGCTCGACCAGGGCTTCGGCGCGCGCAGCTGCGAGACCGGACTCGTTGGCCTCGTCCGACAACAGCGGCTCGTCGTTTCCACGGGCCTCCTCTTGCAGCCGAACAGTCTCGTCGTCCTCACCGTCATCGACGCGCTCGATTGCCTCGTTTCCGCGAAAGTGCAGATCGAACAGCCGGTCGAACGTTGCGCGACGCTCCGGTGGAGGAGCCAGTGTTGCGAGGGCTGCCTGCCGAATGTCCTCCAGGCTGCGGGGACCGAGCAACTGGATTGCGGCCAGGAACGACGTCGTCTGTTCCGGTGCGACGGCAAATCCGTTCGTTCGCAACAAGCCGACGAACGAGATGAATACACGCGCAGCGCGCGGCAGTTCGGGTTCGGCGCTCATGCAGAGGCCTCCGCCAGCAGGGCATCGAGGCGCGGCGAAATGAAGTGCAGATCCTCCTCGTCTTTCAAGGCAACGCCGATCGAGCGCCTGAAGGCATCAGGCCACCGTGCGCCGCCCTTGTGCAGCAGCGTGGCGGCCTCGGCCCAGTCGACGGCCTCGGCGATCCCGGGCGCCTTGCTGAGTGGTTCGCGTCGCAGCTTCTCGACGGCGGCGACGACGGCCCGCGCGGTCCCCTCGGCGACGCTGGAGGCCCGCATCATCACGATGCGCGCTTCGCGCTCGGCGGAGGGATAGTCGATCCAGTGATAGACGCATCGCCTCCGCAACGCTTCATGAAGATCCCGCGTGCGGTTCGAGGTCAGGACGACAACCGGGCGCTCAGAGGCGCGAACCGTACCGCGCTCCGGAATCGAGATCTGGAAGTCGGACAGGAACTCGAGCAGGAAGGCTTCGAATTCTTGGTCGGCGCGGTCGATTTCGTCGATCAGCAGCACAGTTGAGTCAGGTGCGCGCAGCGTCGCCAGCATCGGTCGCTCGATTAAAAACGTTTCGCCGTAGATGTCGACGCTCTCATCGCCGGCCTGGCGGATTGCGAGCATCTGGCGCGGATAGTTCCATTCGTAGAGTGCGGCAGATGCGTCGATGCCTTCGTAGCATTGCAGGCGGATCAGGCGGCGGCCGAGGACCGCGGCAATGGCTTTGGCGGCCTCGGTCTTGCCGACGCCCGGCGCTCCCTCGAGCAGCAATGGCTTGCCGAGTGCCAGCCCGAGATAGGCTGCGGTCGCCAGCCCCTCGTCGGCAAGGTAATAGGCTGCCCGAAGCGCTTTCTCCAGTGCCTCTGGGCTGTCGATGCCGACGATGTTGCTGCGGACGGCCATCGAGACCTCAGCGCCGCGCCTGAGGGCGCGCGCCGCCCTCGGCCTTGATCGCGCGCAGCACCTTCTCCGGCGTAATCGGCAGATCGTCGATGCGCACGCCGACGGCGTTGAAGATGGCGTTCGCAACGGCCGGCAATACGGGATTCGCGCACATTTCGCCGGGCCCCTTGGCGCCGAAGGGGCCATCGGGAGCGGGGCGTTCCAATACGGCGATGTCGTGCGGGCAGATATCGCCAGGACCGGGCATGACATATTCGACGAAGTCGCGAGGGCCGTGGACCGGGTCGGGATAATAGGGTTCTGGCGTCTCGTAGAGCGCGTGACTGACGCCCATCCAGGCGCCGCCGACGAGCTGTTGCTCGACCAGGCGCGGGTTGAGCGCACGGCCGAGCTCATAGGCAGAATCCATGCGGATCATCGTGACCTCGCCGGTCTCGTCGTCAACCTCGACCTCGGCGACGAGACAGGCATGGGCGTAACAGGTCGCCGGCGACATCTCGCCGGTTTCCGGATCGACATTGGACAGAGGAACCAGGAAGATGCCGCGGCCGGCGATGGTCTTGCCCTGCTTGAACTGCGCGGCGATGGCGACGTCCTTGGTGGAGATCGAGCGGTGCGGCGCGCCCTTGACGTGGATGTTGCCACGTCCGTCGGTTTCGAGATCGGCGGCGTTGACCTCGAGTTCTTCTGCGGCCGCCTCCATCATCACGCCGCGCGCCTCGCGCGCCGCCGCCATCACTGCATTGCCGACGCGATGGGTGCCGCGCGAGGCGAACGAGCCCATGCAATGCGGGCCAGTATCGGAATCGGCGGTATCGACATAGACGTCCTCGACGGGTACGCCGAGCGTCTCTGCGCAAATCTGCCGCGTGACCGACTTCATGCCTTGGCCGAGGTCGATCGAGGACAGCGCTACGGTGAACTTGCCGCTTGGATTGGAATGAACCAGGGCTTGGCTGGGATCGCCGCCGAGGTTCATGCCGATGGGATAGTTGACCGACGCGATGCCGCGTCCGCGATGTCGCGTCATCTCAACGCCTCCTGGTGCCGAACACGGATGAGAATCGGCCCGCCCCATGCGAGGGCGATGTTGGTCGCGGTGGCGATGGCGGTGGCGGCGCGGGCGGTGGGGGCTCGCGCGGGGGTTCGCGCGACGCGGCCGTTGGCAGGCGATCATAGCTCGTGCGCTGCTGCGCCGGCGCGGTCGTCCGTACGTGGATGTCGGCAGGCGTCCGCGGGATGGCAGCGCGGCTGCCGCCTCCGTCTTTGCGGGAGGAGGCGCGCTTGAACTCGTCGCGGATCGGCCATTTGGCTTTCTCGGCCGCGACCTGGACGCACTCGATCAGCGCCGTGTTCTTGGCCTCGCGCCGATGCGCCTTCATGTCGCCGTCGCGATAGGCATTGAGGATGCGGAACTCCATCGGGTCCATGCCGACGAGGTTCGCGAGCTTGTCCATCTGGCATTCGATCGCAAAGTCCATGGCGGTGACGCCGAAGCCGCGCATCGCGGTTGCAGGCGTACGGTTGGTGAAGACGCAGTAGACGTCGCCATAGACGTTCGGGATGGTGTAGGGTCCTGGCAGATGGGCTGCGCATTTCACCGCTGCATAACTGGAGAGCCGCGTATATGCGCCGCTGTCGAAATATGCGCGGATCTTTCTCGCGACGACGCGGCCATCGCGCATCACGCCGTCCTTGATGTAGATGCGCTCGGCGCCGCGCGGCGGGCCGTATTGCATCTCTTCTTCGCGTCCGAACACGTAGCGCACGGGACGTCCCGTCAGCATCGCACCCAGGATGCATAACGGTTCGGTCAGCGTGTCGACCTTGCCGCCAAAGCCGCCGCCGACGGTGCCGCCAATGAAATGGAAGGTGTTGGAAGGGACGTCGAGGATCTTGGCGCAGGTGTCGACCGAGAAGAACAGCGCCTGCGTCGACGTATAGACGACATAGCGCCCGTTGGTGTCGGGCGCCGCGATCGACCCATTGGTTTCGGTCGGCGCGTGCTCGATTGGTGACATCTGGTAGCGTTGTTCAAGCACGTGATCGGCGGTCGCGAGTGCGGCATCGGCATCGCCGAAGCGGAGCTTTTGGTGGTCGTATGTGTCGTGATAAATGAAGGCATTCTTCGGATAGGTATCGTTGACGACGGGCGCGCCGGCCTTCAGCGCATCTTCCACGTCGAACACGGTTGGCAACGGCTCATAGTCGATCCGCACCTTTGCGATCGCCTCGAACGCCTCGCGCTCGCTGTCGGCGACGATGGCCAGGATCGGCTCACCCTTGTAGCGGACCTTGTCGACGGCCAGCGATGGTTCGTCGTCCTTGCCGAAATTGATCAGGCTCAAAAGTGTGTTGAGGTTGCGGGGCACGTCGGAGCCGCGGATGATCCGGCGCACGCCGGCTGAGCGCTCGGCGTCCGCGGTATCGATCCGCCGGATCCTTGCATGCGAATGGGTCGAGCGAACGACTTTCAGGTGCAGCATGCCCTGGAGCTTGTGGTCGTTGAAATAGCTCGAGGTGCCCGTGACATGGCCAAGCATGTCCTGGCGCTGTGTGCCCTTGCCGATCTCGTTGAGATTATCGTCGCGCTCGTCGGCGAAGATGTCCTTGCGTAGTTCCAGCATGATCTGGTCCTTCAGGCGCTCACCCTGCCGCCGGAGGCGGCGAGGATGGCGTTGATGATCGGCTCGTAGCCGGTGCAGCGGCAGATGTTGCCGGAGATCGCCTCCACGATCTCGGCGCGGCTCGGGGAGGGATTGCGGTCGAGCAGCGCCTTGCCAGCCATCAGCATGCCCGGCGTGCAATAGCCGCACTGGGCAGCAAAATTCTCGGCGAAGGCGCGCTGCAGCGGATGGAGGTTCGGTCCCTGCTTCAGGCTATCCAGCGTCTCGACAGAGCGGCCGGCGACGGTCTCGGCCAGCGTCAGACAGGAGAGATGGAGCTCGCCGTCGATCAGGACGCTACACGTGCCGCAGCCCCCCTGGCCGCAGCCGAATTTCGGCGTCATGTCGCCGATCAATTCGCGAAGCGCGACGAGCAGGTTGGTGCCGCCATCGACGAAAATGGCGACATCGCTGCCATTGTGACGAAATTGCAGGGCAGTCTTGGCCATACGATCTATTCCTGACCCAAGAGAAGACGACGCAGATGGACGCCGACGATCTCGCGGCGGTACCAGGCGCTGCCGAGCGCGTTGTCGGAGGGCGATGTTCCTTCCGCCGCTGCGGAGGCTGCGGCCGCAACGGTCGCGGCATCGAGCGAGCGACCTTCCAGAGCGCGTTCGGCCGCCCGCGCACGTATTTGCGTCGGCGCCATCGATCCCAATGCGATTCGTGCCCCGGCGACCCGCCCGCCACTGATGGGCAGATGTGCGGCGAGCGTGATGACCGAGCCGCCCTTGGGCTTGATCCGTGCGATCTTGCGGTAGCGAAAAGCCTCCGCGCTAGTCGGTCGCGTGCATGACACCGACAGCACGAGCGCGCCCGCCTGCCTTTCACGTGACTGCAAAAACTCCTCAATTGGAATGTCGCGCGATCCAAAGCCGCCTTGCAGGGCCACCGTGGCATCGAGCGCAAGCAGGGCGACGGTGAAATCGCCATAGGGATTAGGCGCAAACAGATTGCCGCCCACCGTACCCATGTTGCGCACCGCCGGGCCGCCAATCGAGCGGGCAGGGGCGTGCAGGAAAGCGAGGTCACGCTCGCCCAGAATCCGGGCGAAAGTTACGCCAGCACCCAAGGTGATCCGCGGACCAGATGGGTCGATGCGCGTCAAGGCTTGGTCATTGGCGCGCACGATGGTCGAGAGCGAGATATCGCCTTCGTTCAGAGCGCGCATCACGAGCGTGCCGCCACCGAGATAGCGAGCGGTGCGATCGGACGACAGCGCGGCGGCGGCCTCGCTCGAGCTTGTGAAGGTCTTCACCGTCACAGTCATGTTGACACAGCCTCCTTGAGGTGTCGGCGGATCGCTACGAATCCCGCTTGGTAGATATCTTCCGCGACCATGTGGGTGATACGATCCTTGTCCTCCGGCCGCGTCGAGAAGCGCGATTCCCAGTGCCAGAAGGTACGGTCGCCGTCCGTCACGGGCAGCAGGCGGACGTGGGCTACGTAGTTGAACATCGGGACCGGCGTATCGAGCAGGCAGTAGCTGAAGGTCTGCTCCAGATCCGACAGCGTCAGCAATTGCTCGCGCAGCTCCGAGCCGTCCTGCAGCTTGAACCGCCTGACGCAGCCGATCTTGTCCGAGGCCTGCGCCCGCTCGATGGTGGAGGCCGCGACCGCCGGATGCCAGCGATCGTGCCCGTTGAAATCGCGCAGCACCGCCCACACGGACCCGGTCGGCGCATCCAGGATCGTGCTCTTGACGATATGCGGCACTGCGCTCAGCCTCCGAACTGGCGTTTGAGGGCGTCGAAGCCGCCCTGGAACACGCCGCCGCCGATATTCGCGACAAGCTCCGCCTCCCGCTCGGGTGCGCATTCGAACTCAGCGGTCCATTCCATGAAGGTCTGGTCGCCATCCGTGACCGGCGTCAGCCGAAGCGTCGCGACGTAGTCCTCGACCCCCATCGGGGATTCGAGGATCGAGTAGGTGCAGAACATGTCGTAATCGGACAGGCCAAGCAGCTTTTCCCGGATGCGATCGCCGTTGCGGAGGCGAAAATCCCTGACGCAGCCGATCTTGTCGGAGGGCTCGCCACCCTCGATGCGGCTTTCCGCAATCGCGGGATGCCAGTTCGGCAGACCGTTGAAGTCGCGCACTCGCGCCCAGACGCGATCGTTGCGCGCCTTGACGACGGTCGAGACGTAGACGCGGGCCATGGTGCGACCTCAGCTCTTCTTTCGGGGGCTGCGCTCGGCGGGCGGCTCGCCGTCGGCTGCAGGCGAGGGTGCAGCGGCTGGCTTCTCGCCACCGCCGCCGCTCTTGCGCGCGGAGTCCTTGATGCCCTGCATGTCGCGAGCTTCCCGGATCAGGCCTGGCATCTTGGCGAGGCTGCCACCTTCGACGCCGATGTCCGCCAGAAGCGAATCGATCAGCGGCGCCTGGACGCGGTAGCGCAGCGCCGAGTCGATCACCTCGTCGGTGGCGCTACGGCCGCCATTCCCGCCATGGCCGTTGCCGTTGAGACCATCGACTTGCAGGATGCGGATGCCCTCGATCTTCTCCATCGGCTTGACGCTCTCACGGACGATGCCCTCGATGCGGTCGAGCAGCTTTCTACGGAATAGCGAGTAGCGCGCCTGGTCGGTCAGCACGTTCTCGGCCTCGTTGAGCATACGCTGCGCCTCGGCCTCGACTGCAGCGCGGATCCGTTCGGCTTCCGCGGCAATTCGCGTCTCCTCGGCCTGCTTCTCGGCGATCAGGATCTCCACGGTCTTGCGACGCTTCGCGATCTCGCTCTCGCGCGCGGTTATGACGCGCTCGGTGGCTTCAGTGGCATGCACCCGCGCTTCCTCAGCCGAGGCCTTGGCCGCGGATTCCTCCAGCGACTTGAGGTGGATAGCAATCGCCTTTTCCATCAAGACGGTCTCGACCTCCTTCTCGCGATTGATTTCGAGCTTGCGCAACTCGCGCTCGCGGCCGATGCGGGCCTCGTCGAGGCCGCGATCGGAGGCGATGCGGGAGCGCTCAACCTCTTCCCGCGCGGCAATCTCGGCTTCCTGGAGCGACTGGACGCGAGCGACTTCGAGCTGTTCGATCGAACGGCGGCGCTCGATTCGCGCCGCCTCCAGCGCATGCTCGCGCGAGACGTCGGTGGTCTCGACCTCCTTGCGCGCGACAATCTCGGCCTGCCTGACCTGGCGGTCGGCGTCGATGCGCTCGGACTTCTTGGTCGAGAGCGCGATGACGCGGTCCTCATCCGCGATCTCGATCGCCTTCTTGTGCTCGATATTGAGGACTTCGCGCTTCTTGGAGGACGTGATCCGCTCGGCCTCGAGCGCGAGATCGACGCCGATGCGCTGGCGCTCGATGGCGTCGCGGCGCTTCAACTCGGCCGCCTCGAGCACGGCTGAGCGCTCGATCTCGAGCGCGCGTGTGTCACGCTCGGCCTGGATACGCTCGGCTGCAACGGACTTCTCCTGCGCGATCCGGGCGGCTTCGATGGCTTCCCGCGAGGCAATGTCGGCTTCCTCGACGGCGCGGTTGCGGGCGATTTCCAGCGACCGCACGCGCTCTTGCTGGGTGATGCGGGCAGCTTCGGTGGCTTCGCGCGCCGCGACCTCTGCGACTTCCAGCGTCTGATTTCGCTCGATTTCCAACTGCCGGGTATTCTGCTCGACCGCGATGCGCTCGACGGCGAGCCTGTGCTCCCGGTCGATTCGCGCCGCCTCGACCGCGCGCTGCGCCTCAATCTCGGCTTCCTGGATGTTACGCACCTGCTGGATCTCCAGCGCACGGGTGCGCTCATCGGATGCGATGCGCTCGACATTGACAATCATGGTCTGGGCGATGCGGGCCTTTTCGGTCGTCTCGCGGGCAGCAATCTCGGCTTCGTCCACGGCGCGGGTCCGGTCGATCTCGCGGCGCCGGGTCTCCTCTTCGTTAGCGATGCGGGCGTCGGTCACGACGCGGTCCTGCTGGATACGCGCTTTCTCGATCGCTTCGCGGGCGGTGATCTCGGCTTCCTCGACGGTCCGCATCCGCTCGATTTCGCGCTGGCGCACCTCGCGCTCGGAAGCGATGCGGCTGGTATCGATCGAGCGCTGGTTGGCGATCCGGGCTTTTTCGATTTCCTCCCGTGCGAGCAGTTCCTTCTCCTCGATGGTGCGGGTGCGCTCGATCTCCCGCTGGCGGGTCTCACGCTCCGAGGCGATACGGGCTTCGGCGATCGCCTGGTCGTTGGCGATTCGCGCCTTCTCGATGGTTTCACGGGCGGAAATCTGCGCCTGCTCAGCTTCGGTCTCGCGCAGGGCCCGTTCGCGTGCGACCTCGGTGCGTTGCAGGGCGCGGCGCATCTCGATGTCACGCTCCTGTTCGAGGCGCGCCGTCTCGCTTTCGCGTTCGATCTCGAGAGCCTGCCGCTCGGCCTCCAGGTTGCGGGAGCGGATCTTGATCATCGAATCCTGCTCGATGTCGTTGCGCAGTTTGCGCTTGGCCTCGATGTCCTCCATCAGGCGGGTCAGACCTTCGGCGTCGAAGCGGTTCGAGGGGTTGAAGAATTCGAGATCGGTCTGGTCGAGATCGGTGATCGCGACTGATTCCAGCTCGAGCCCGTTCTGGGCGAGGGCCTCTGCGGCGTTCGCCTTGAGGCGGGCGACGTACTCACCGCGCTGCTCGTGCATCTGCTCGAGGGTCATCTCCGAGGCAACGGAACGAATGGCCGAGATGAATTTGCCGGCGAGGAGGGCGTGGAGCTGTTCGGGCTCCATGGTGCGGCGGCCGAGTGTGGCGGCCGCGATAGACACGGCTTCGCGGGTCGCCTGCACGCGGACATAGAAATCGGCCTCGATGTCGACGCGCATGCGGTCACGGGTGATCACGGCGTCCTGGCGGGAGCGCACGATGCCCATCGGCTGCACGTTCATGTTGACGGGCGTGTAGTCGTGGATGAACGGCAGCACGAAGGCGCCGCCGTTGATCACAACGCGCTCGCCGAGCAGGCCGGTCCGGACGAATGAGGTCTCCTTGGACGAGCGGTGATAAAGCCAGTTCACGATGTAGACGCCGACCACGATCACCACGACGGCGACGATCAGCCAGAGGATCAATTCACCGACCAGAGTCCCTGACATGTTTCTCTCCCTCGACCTTTCGGCGTTATCGCGCGCCGATCGCCTTGAATTTGCGAACCTGATCCGTCAGCGCCCGCTCGACCGGCAGCCGTTCCATTGAGGAGGCGCCGTAGAAGCCGTGGCAGTTGCGTGTGTTCCTCATGATGAAATCGGCATCGTCCGGATCGGAGATTGGTCCGCCATGAGCGAGCACCAGAATGTCGGGATTGACGCCGAGCGCGGCGGAGGCCCAGGTGTCGATGTGCGCTGGGCAATCGGTCAGCTTGAGTGCGGTCTGCGCGCCGATGCTGCCCCCGGTCGTCAGGCCCAGATGACAGACGATGATATCCGCGCCTGCGATCGCCATCGCGGCAGCTTCCTTCTCGCTAAAGACGTAGGGCGTCGTCAGCAGGTCCTTCTCGCGCGCCTTTGCGATCATGTCGATCTCGAGGGCATAGGACATACCGGTCTCTTCGAGATTGGCGCGGAACACGCCGTCGATAAGGCCGACGGTCGGAAAGTTTTGTACGCCAGCGAATCCGAGCGCTTTCAATTGGTCCAGGAAAAGATCCATGTCGCGGAACGGATCCGTGCCATTGACGCCGGCGAGCACTGGCGTCCTGGTCACCACGGGCAGCACTTCGCCGGCCATCTCCAGCACGATGGCGTTGGCGTCGCCGTAAGCCATCAATCCCGCGAGCGAGCCTCGGCCGGCCATGCGGTAGCGGCCGGAATTGTAGACGACGATGAGGTCGACACCGCCGGCCTCCTCGCACTTGGCCGACAGGCCGGTGCCGGCGCCGCCGCCGACGATGGGCTCGCCGCGCCTTGCCATCTCGCGGAAGCGATTCAACAGTGCAGCGCGTTCAAACCGGGCCATCGGTCACCTCGCTAGTCTCCGGCGCGCCCCAATGCGGCCGAACAATGTTCGGAACGCGCTGACGATGGTGGAGGCGAACTCGGGGTCATTGATATTCTTGGGAATGCGGATGAGCTGACGGTTGGCGGTCTGCCGCACGTTGCGCTCCAGCGTGCGGAACAGCGCCGCATCGGCGTCCGGATCCCAGAATGACTGTCCTCGCGCGTCGAGCGCGGAGACACCGCCCTCAGGCAGGAAGAAGCGCACCGGGCCGTCCATCCGGTTGAGCCGGTCGGCGATCCAGTGCCCCATGCGCTCGTTCTCCTCTGCAGTGGTGCGCATCAGCGTGACCTGCGGGTTGTGGACGTGGAATTTCCTGCCGCGGTAGCGCTCCGGGATGGTCTCGGGGGCGCCGAAATTCACCATGTCCAGAGCGCCTACCGAGCCGACATAAGGCACCCGGCTGCGGATGATGGCGCCAAAGCGGTCGTCGATGGCCGGGAACACGCCGCCCATCAGGAGATCGCCGACCTCCGTGGTCGTGAGGTCGATGACGCCTGCGAGCTGTCCGGAATCGACGAGCTTCTCCATTGAGCGTCCTCCGACGCCGGTGGCGTGGAAGACCAGGCACTCGAAATCCTCGCGCAAGTCGGCCGCGATCTTCTGCCCCGCCAGCGTGGTGACACCAAACATGGTGATGCCGACCGACGGCAATCCGCTGTCGCCGCGATCCTTCCGCGAATGCTGATCAAGGCGCGCCTTGACCATGCCGGCCAGCGCGTTGGCGCCGTTGGCCAGCACGGCGCGCGAGATCGAGTTGAGGCCCTGAACGTCGGTAACCGAATGCATCATGGTGATGTCCGCGGGGCCGACATAGGGCCCGACGTCGCCAGAGGCGACGGACGAGACGATGAGCTTCGGCACCCCGACAGGAAGCATCCGCATACCGGGCGCGACCAGCGACGCTGCGCCCGAGCCACCGGCAGAAATCACGCCGGCAACATTGTTCTGGCGTCGCAACCAGCTGGCGAAGGCCTCGGCCATCGCGGCGACGGCGGCGCCGCGGTCGGGTCCGAATACCGCCGATCCGCCGCGACCATGGTTCAAGGCAATCTCCTGGGCGGAGACGTCGCTGGCCGCGTGCCTGCCGCTGGTGGAGACATCGACCAATCGGGTTCGCAGGCCGGTCCCGGCGATGATGTCGCGGATGAAGCGGAGCTCCGTGCCCTTGGTGTCGAGCGTACCGACGACGAGGACGACCGGAGGGCCCTGCGTTTGTGCGGCGACCGGTTCGCGCCGTCGCCGTGCCGTCTCGTCGAGTCGCATCACCTGTGTCGAGAACATGCGGGCCGCAGCCTCGATGCGGGCGATCGGCACAGGTTGCGACCACCGTGTCGGCGGCGTCGGGTTTGACATGTAGATGCGGATCGCGCCGCCTGGACGCGTCTGCTGCGGAGGAGGCTTCGCTTCCGTATCCGCCGGTGGCACGTCGAGGTCGAGCTCGAGTCCGGCGTGCATTCCGACACCGAGCAGGCGCTGCTGCAGTTCGCGATCGGCGGCAAGCCGCACCGAATCGATGATGCGGTTGACGCGGCCGTTGACCATGATCGCGACATTGCGCGACACGGCGGTCGCCACGCCGATATTCTGCTCGATCACGAGCACGGACATGTCGCCGTCCTCGCCAAGTCGTAGCAGCATCTCCTCGACCTGGGCCACGATGACGGGCGCGAGCCCCTCAGTGGGCTCGTCCATGATCAGGAGCCGCGGGTTGGTGAGCAACGCGCGCGAGATCGCAAGCATCTGTTGCTCGCCGCCGGAGAGCTGGCCGCCGCCGTGATCCTTGCGCTCGGCCAACCGCGGAAACGTCTTGTAGATGCGCTCGACCGTCCAGGCGCCGCGGCGCAAGCCGGCGGCAAGCCGCAGATGCTCATCGACGCTGAGTGAACGCCACAGCCGCCGTCCCTGCGGAACGTAGCCGACGCCGAGTCGGGCTATGTGGGCAGGCGGCTGTCGGGTGATCTCATCCCCGCGGATGCGGATCGAGCCGCCGCTGACCGGCACCAGCCCCATGATGGCCTTGCATAGCGTGGTCTTGCCCATGCCGTTGCGGCCAACGACCGAGAACACGCCGGCCTCGAGCGTCAGATCCACGCCCTGCAGCGCATGCGAATGGCCGTAATAGACGTCCAGGCCGCGGACTTCGAGCGCGGCGGCGGTACGGCGGACCTCATTCATGGCCGCCTCCGAGGTAAAGCTCCTGCACTTCGGGATCGGACTCGATCTCTTGCGGACGGCCTTCCTTGAAGATCCGCCCGTTGTGCATCATCGTGACGCTCTCGACGACGCGCAGGGCGACGTCCATGTCGTGCTCGATGATGATGTAGCCGATATGCGCGGGCAGGGAGGTCAATATCTCGATCAGCTCGGCACGCTCGGTCGGCGACAGCCCCGCGGCGGGTTCATCGAACAGGACGAATCGCGGCGCGCCGGCAAGCGCAAGTGCGATCTCGAGCTGGCGCTGCTGGCCATGCGCGAGCTCGGCAACGCGCTGATCCTTCACGCCCGAGAGATGGACGGCCTGCACGAGATTTTCGGCCGCGTGCATCAACGCATCGTTCTGACCGGGGCGGAGAAACGAGAAGCGTCCCCGTGAGACGCCACGGCAGGCGAGGTAGACATTGTCCTGGACGGTAAGGCCCGGAAACAGCGCGGAGATCTGGTAAGTCCGGCGCAGGCCACGGCGGATGCGCTCATAGGGCGGGAAGTGCGTGACGTCCTCGCCGAAGAAGCGGATGGTGCCGGAAGAAGGTGGGAAGTCGCCGGTGATGCAGTTGAACAGCGTAGTCTTGCCGGCGCCGTTAGAGCCAAGCACGGCGCGCCGTTCGCCGGGGCGGACGGTAATGGTGATGTCGGTGAGTGCCGCCAGCGCGCCGAACAGACGTGTCACGCCGCGCAGCTCCAGCGCCGCGCCGGCGCCCACGACAGAGAGGCGTTGCGCGACGCTATCCATGGTGGGATCCTTGGCTGGATCCTTGGTCAGATTCTCGGCCACGTCGTCCGCTTGAACTTGCCGCGCCGGAGCGTTGGCGGCGCCGCCAGCTCTGCCAGAGTCCGATGACGCCGTCCGAGGACCAGAACACGATAGCGAGGAAGCCGAGGCCGATCAGGAGCCGAAAGCGGTTGCCGTCGAGCCCCAGCTTGACCAGGAAGTCGAGTGCGAAGGTCCGCAGCAGTACGAAGATCAGCGCGCCGATAAAGGGTCCGATGGGACGCGTGATGCCGCCGACGACTGCGATGATGAGGATATCGATGCAGGCCCCAACGCTCACGGATCCCGGCGAAATCTGCCGGTAATTCCAGACCTGGAGTACCCCTGCCAGCGCCGCGACGAAGGACGCGAAGACGTAGGCCGCGACGCGATGCGCATTGACGTTGAAGCCGAGTGCCGCCATGCGGCGGGGATTGTCGCGGACACCTTGCAACGCGAGGCCGAACGGTGCGCGGGAGATGTAGTCGACGGCGAAGTAGCACAGCGCGGCTACTGCGAGGACGATATAGTAGAATGGAATGTCGGCGCGCCAGTTGACGCCCCAGAAATGCGGTGTGGCAACGGTATTGATGCCGGTATGACCGTTGAAGATCGCCCAGTTCTGGTTAGTGAAATAATAGAACGCCGCGCCGATCGCGAGCGTGATCATGATGGTGTAGATGCCCTCGGTGCGCACCGCCAGCGCGCCGCCGAGCGTGCCGAATATGGTCGCGAGCGCGAGCGCCATTGGGACCGCAAGCCACCACGGCCAGCCCAGGCTGATATTGGCGTTGCCGCTGACGCCAAACACCGCGACCATATAGGCGGAGAAACCCGCGATGGTGAGCTGCATCAGGCTGACCATGCCGCCATAGCCGGCAAGAAACATCAGACTCAGCGCCATGGTTCCGAGGATCAGCGTGGTCGCAAAGATCTCGATCAGGAAGAAGCCGTTGGCGATCAGGGGCATGATTAGGAGAATGGCCGCGACGGCCCAGGCCGCCGGATTGTCGATCTCCGGCCATCCGCGCAATTTCGAGCGCTGCACCGCAGTGGCGGGACGAACCGGGACGCGGGCGTCGTGGGCGAGGGACATGTCAGCGCCTCGTCAACAGGCCCTGCGGCCGAATTGCCAGCACCAAAACCATGATCAGGAAGGTCACGACGATGGCGTAGGTCGGGATGTAGACCGAGCCGAGCTGTTCGGCGA
Source organism: Bradyrhizobium sp. Kon56 (assembly GCF_055807635.1). Lineage (NCBI taxonomy): Bacteria > Pseudomonadati > Pseudomonadota > Alphaproteobacteria > Hyphomicrobiales > Nitrobacteraceae > Bradyrhizobium > Bradyrhizobium sp. Kon56. The sequence continues at coordinate 27,410 of NZ_JBVVOU010000024.1, forward strand.
GGCCGATGATGAGCGCGCCCAGCGCAGCCCCTGGGATCGAGCCCATGCCACCGACGATCACAACGACGAGGGAGGCGAGCAGGAAGCGGATATCCTCGCCGGGTGAGAGCGACTGGAACGTTCCGCCGACAACGCCCGCAACGCCAGCGAGGCCGGCGCCGAGCGCAAACACCACCACGAAAACGAGTTGGATCCGTACTCCGGTCGCAGCCAGGATGTCGCGATCGTCGACCCCGGCGCGGATGATCATGCCGATGCGCGTGCGGTTGAGCGCCAGCCACATCGCCACGCCGATCACGACGGAGGCGACGAAGATCACGAGTCGGACCAGGGGATAGCGGAGATAGACCGGCTCACCTGAGGACTTGACCGCAGTGACCAGCGGCAGCTCCACAGGTCCGATCAGCCAGTTCGGGGTCTGGATCTGATAGAAATCGCCACCGCATGCCCACAGCATCAAATCGGCGAACACGATCGAGAGTCCGATCGTCACCATGGTCTGGCGCAGATCCTGGCCTTCCATGCGGCGGAAGACGAGGACCTGGAGCAGGACGCCGACCAGTGCCGTCAGGATGAAAGCGACGATGAAGCTGAGGACCCATGAACCGGTCGCGACGCTGATGGCGTAGCCGACATAGCCGCCGAACAAATAGAGCGAGCCGTGCGCGAGGTTGACGTTACGCATTAAGCCGAAGATCAGCGTAAAGCCGCTGGCGACGAGGAAATAGAGACCGCCGAGCGTGATGCCGTTGAAGAGCGCGTTGAGGAAGACCCGCTTGCGGCCGAACGCATCTTCGACGCTCTGCGGCCACACTGCGAAAATTAGCCAGAGTGCTACCGCGATTGCGATGATGACAATCAGTGCCCAGGCGGGATGGCGTTCGACAAAGCGGGTCATGATCGCCGCTCCGTCTTCGCGTCACCCCATCTCTCACCCCGCAAGCGGGGCGGAGGGGCACGCAGACCGTCGCCGGCCGCAAGCCCTGCCATGAACGTGCGCTCCCTATCGCGCGCGATCCTCGTTTCGGGATCGCGTTTGTCGCATCCTAATGCGGCTGTAACGGAGGCGCTTGATCGTGAGTATCTTTTCGCGTGACCTCAGGCGCGCAAAACCTTGGCCGCGCGGCGATAATCGGTCGGCGCCATGCCGACATTGGCAGCGAAGAAGCGGGTGAATCCGCTCTGCGACGAGAAGCCGAGATCGAAGCCGATATCGGCGATCGGCGCTTCGCTCGCCACCAGCGCCTCCAGCGCCTGCTCCATCATCAGCGTGTTGAGATAGAGGTGTGGCGTGACGCCGGTCTGGGTGCGGAAGAGCCGGTAGAAATGCGGCCGGGAAAGGCCAGATTCGCGCGCGATGGTATCGAGCTCGATCTCGGCGCCAGGACTCTCCGACATCATCTTGATGCACTTGCGCACACGAAAATCCGTGACGGAACCGTTTGCGCGCGGATCGCGCGCGGTCGCCGCCTGTTGCCAGCTTTCGTCATAACAGATGTCGATCAGGCTTCTCAGCTCGCCATCGAGGCTGTTGAGCGAGGGAGCGCCGCACACGAGGGCGGCTGCGTGCCTGATGTGCTTGTCCAGCGCAACGGACCGCGTGAACTGGGTGCGGCCGAAGCGCAGGCGGTCGGCGCCGGGCGCGTCGGGCGCAAACCACTCCGCATTGACGTAGAGCACGAAGAAAACGGCGCCGCCTTCGAGATCGGACGGCAGGAAATTATGCGGCTCCCACGGATTGACCGCGACGACGGAACCTTCGGTGAGCTCGTAACGTCCGTCACTGACATCGATGCATGCGGAACGCCCGCCGACATGGAAGATCAAATGACCTTCGCGATGTGCGTGGATGTTGAAAGGGCGGTTCAACTGATAGACCGTCGCCCGACCAAAGCGGCCGTGGAAGACGGCGAGCGCCCGGCTCATGCCTCTCCTCCCAAAAGCTCTTGGTATTTTTTGGTAGCGTTCAACAACCGAGGAGAGAATGCAAGGGCGCACGTGTCGCGCTTCTGGCAAATCTCTCCCCGGCCGGTCATCGCTCGCGAATGAGACTAGGTCAGTATTTCTTACATTCCGGTACTGTGCGGCTCGGCAAACCGATTTTGGCGAACACCGCGGGATCGTAGCCCAGCGTTTGGTTGACGTCCGGGATCACCTTCACGACCTTTGAGAACAGCGCGCCCTTGCCGTCGTCGACGACCTCGGTGACAAAGTTGGTGCCGATCGCCTGGCGGTTGGAGTCCAGCTTGATCTTGCCGTTGGGTGCGTCGATCTCGATCTTGGCAAGGGCCTCCTTGTACTTGGCCTGATTGTTGGAGAGATCGCCATTGACCTGGCGGAGCGCCTGGATCAGCGCCATGGTCGAGCCGTAATAGTTGGTGGCGAGCAGCGATGGGCTCGGGAAGCGCTTGTTGGGCGGGAAGGCGTCCTGATAGTCCTTCACGAACTTCTGCCAACTTGGGTTCTCCCAAGTGTCGGCCTGGCCGCTCGCGGCCAGCGTGCCGATCAGGGCATTCTTGGCGTTTCCCTTGGACGACAGGATGGTCTGGTCGATCATGATCGAGCCGCCCATCAGATGCGCCTTGCCGCCGGCCTGCTGGTACTGATTCAGGAAGTTGACGGCGTCGGCGCCGCCGAGGCCGAGATAGATTGCGTCGACGTCGTCGGGCAGTGCGGCGATGACCGAGGCAAAGTCCTTGGTGCCGAGCGGCACCCATTGCCGGTTGGTGACCTGTCCGCCGGCACCGCAGAACTCGAGCACGAGGCCGAACACCTGCGTATAGATGAAGGAGTAGTCTTCGCCGACGGTCGCGATCTTGCGATACTTCTTTTCGTCATAAGCATATTTGCCGAGGCCCACCTGCCACTGCGCACCGTCCATGTTGTAGCGGAAAAAGTTCGGAGCCGGATCGACATAGGTCGTTTCCTGGGCCCCGGAGGCGGCGTTGATGAAGGTCAGTTCGGGATGGGTCTTTGCAAAATTTTTGACCGCGATGCCTTCGTCACCAGAGAGCGGCGACAGCAGGATCTGTACCTTGTCCTGCTCGATCAGCTTGCGCACGGCTCGTACGGCGGAGTCCGGCGTCGCGTCGGTCGAGGCGATGACAAATTCGAGTTCCTTGTCGCCGACCTTCTTGCCGAGGACGTTGAGGGCCGTCTGGAAGCCGCGGATGCCGTCCTCGCCGAGTACGGTGTAGGTGCCTTCGAGCGTCGCGGTGACGCCGACCTTGATCTTCTCCTGTGCGAAGGCGGTGCCCGAAAGTAACAGGCTGCTCAACGCGATCAGTCCTAGACTGCCTTTCAACATTGCTCTCCTCCCTGGGCGTTCTTGTCACTGTTTTTCACCGCGCCTTGACGCGCCCGCCGCGCGGTGCGGCGTTCGGACAAGGCTAACGGTGCTTGAAACGGAGGCTAACCGAACTCCGATGCAGCGCACGTGCTGGAGCCGTGCGCGGCTTAACGGGCAGTCTCATTTTGAATGTTGCGTCGCGATTAACATCGCGGTGCAACAGGCGTCAGGCTTCCCGATTTGCACCCGCCAGCCGCATGGCGGCCGCGGACTGCCGCCGCTTGAATTGGATCGCTCGAATAGAGGAGAAATCAATCGTAGGCGTTGCGTCATTTCGCGGCGCGCGGCACTCGCTGGTTATACGTTGTGGCAGGCGATCGTCCGACCGTCCGCACCGACAAATCGAAGTTGTGGCACATCGACGAGACAGCGATCGCTGGCCATAGGGCAGCGGGGCGCATATGCACAGCCGTGCGGTCGCGTGAAGAGGCTTGGCGGTTCACCCATTTCGATCGCGCCCTGGATCCGTTTCGATGGATCGGGCTTCGGAATTGCCGCCACCAACGCGCGCGTATAGGGATGGAGCGGATGATCCAGGACCGTCCGCGTCCCGGCCTGCTCCACGATGCGGCCCATATACATGACAGCAACGCGGCTGCTGATCTGCCCGATCACGCCAAGGTCGTGCGAGATGAAGAGCATCGACAGTCTCAATTGGTCACGCAGATCCATCATCAGATTGAGCACTTGGGCCTGCACGGACACGTCGAGGGCCGAGACCGGCTCGTCGGCGACGATGATGCACGGCGTGGGAAGAATGGCGCGTGCGATTCCGACCCGTTGCCGTTGCCCGCCACTCAGTTCGTAGGGGTAGCGAGCGGCGAAAGACGGGTTCAACCCGACGGCCGTCAAGGTCGCAGCTATGGCCGCGCTGCGCTCGGCGCGGTTCTTGAAGAAGCCGCTGATGTCGGCCGCCTCCGCCACCGAATCTCCAATTGCGCGCCGCGGGTTGAGCGATGCATTGGGGTCCTGGAAAACCATCCGGACGCTCAGACGCATCTCGCGGAGGCCGGAGCCGCGGGCTCCGATCATTTCGGTTCCCTTCAAATTGAAGTTGCCGCTGTCGGGCTGGACCAGCCCGACGAGGGCTCGGCCCAGCGTGGTCTTGCCGCAGCCGGACTCGCCCACGATCCCGAGGACCTCGCCTTCGGCCAGCGACAGCGATACACCATCCACCGCCTGCACCCGGTATTTCCGACCGGCCCGCCTGGCACTGAACGAGACCATCATGTCCCGGACCTCGAGGATTACATTGCCGCTCATGGCAGCTCTCCGCCGGCCAGCGGAAACGCGCAGAGCACCTCGTGCCCTTGGGAAGCCTCCAGGCGGGGCGGGGTCGCCACGCGGCACTCATCGCGCACCGCTGCGCAACGCAAGGCAAACACGCAGCCAGCGGCGACCGAACCTGGCAGCGGCGGCTGACCAGAAATGGTCGGCAGCCGGCGCGCGCCGGAATTTCGCGACGGCATGCAATCCATCAGTCCGCGGGTGTAATGATGACGGGGTGCGCCGAACAGCGCATCGACTGAAGCGGTTTCCACGATCTGGCCGGCGTACATGACAGCGACACGATCGGCGAGCTGCGCAATGACTCCCATGTCGTGAGTGATGAACAATATCGCCATATCGAGCCGATTGCAGAGCTCGCGCAAGAGCCCGAGAATCTGAACCTGTATGGTGACATCCAGCGCAGTGGTCGGTTCGTCGGCGACCAGCACCTGTGGCCTGCAGGCCAGCGCAATCGCGATCATGACCCGCTGGCGTTGGCCTCCGGACAACTGATGGGGATACGCGGACAGCTGCATTTTGGGGTCCGGCATACGTACCAGTTCGAGCAGTTCGCGCGCACGGACCAGCGCCGCTGCGCCCGAAATTCCCTCATGCACGCGTACGGCTTCGGCGATCTGATCGCCGATCCGACGAACAGGGTTCAGTGAGGTCATCGGCTCCTGAAAGATCATTGCCATGCGGCCGTGGCCCGCTTCGACACGTTGCCAGGGCTGCAGCTGCGTTACGTCGCAGCCCTCCAACAGGACGCGCCCGGCCCGGACTCGGGGACCGGGCTGCGGCAGCAATCCCATGACCGCAAGCGAGGTCATGCTCTTTCCGCAGCCGGACTCGCCGACGAGGCCGAGGATTTCGCCCTTGGCCAAGCCGAAGGACACGCCCGCGACGATGTCGACCGGCGCGGTTTCCGGCCCCACTGACACCGTAAGGTCGCAAACTGTCAGCACGGCCTAACCCTTCTCACCAAAGACTTGACGGAACCGCGGATCGAGTCGATCGCGCAATGCATCGCCGACCAGGTTCAGAGAAAATGCCGTCGCCACGATCATCATGCCCGGGAAGAAGAGCAGCCACGGCGCGCGGGTGATGAAGGTCCGTGACTCCGCCAGCATATTGCCCCAGCTCGGAATGTCCGGAGGGGCGCCGAGGCCCAGGAAATCGAGTGAAGCCGCGCCGAGCTGCGCGAACGCGAAGACGAAGCTGGCCTGCACGAGAAGTGGCGAGACCAGGTTCGGCAAGATGTGCCGACTGATGAGCCATGCCGCTCCGGCGCCCATGCTGCGGGACGCCTCGACATAGGTTTCCGCGCGCAAGCGCAGCGTCAGTCCGTAGACGATGCGGGTCGTCGTCGTCATGTAGCCGATCCCAATGGCCAGAATGACGGTGGCCACACTCGGGCTCAAGATGACAATCAGGCCAAGTGCGAGAAGCAGAGTCGGGAAGGCCATCAGCACGTCGACCATGCGCATCAGCAGGTGACCCAGCCGCGGGAACAGTGCGGAAAGTACGCCGGCCGGAACGCCTGTCGCGAGAGCGAAGACGACCACGCCCGAGCCGATCAAAAGTGCCATGCGTGCTGAATGAATGGTGCGCGACAGGGTATCCCGGCCGAATTGGTCGGTGCCGAACCAGTGGGTCATGTTCGGGGGCGTCAGGCGGATCAGGGGATCGATGGCATACGGATCGTAAGGCGACAGCCAGGGTGCGAAGACCGCGGCGAGCACAGTCGCCAGAAGGACGCCGAGCCCGGCCAGCGCGATCGGGCGGGCGATGAACGGCTTGAGCCACAATGTCACGCTGTTGCTGCTCATTGAAGTTCAACCCGCGGATCGAGCAGACGATAGCTCAGATCGACGATCAGATTGATCAGGAGATAAACCACCACGATGACCAGGATGACGCCCTGGATCACAGGGTAGTCTCGGCGAAGGATCGACTGAACGACGAGGCGGCCGATGCCGGGCAGGGCAAACACGGTTTCGGTCACCACCGCCTCGGACAGCAGCGCGGCGAAGGTGAAGCCGAAGGCCGAGACGACCGCCAGGAGTGCATTGCGCCAGATGTGGCGGCGCACGACCTGCCACGGCCGGATTCCCTTTGCCCGCGCCGTGCGCACGTAGTCCTCCCGGGAGACGTCGAGCATGCTGGCGCGCGTCAGCCGCAGGATCAAAGCAGCATTCGGAGCCGCAAGCGCCAGGCTGGGGAGGACGAGATAGCGGAGATTGACGACACCGCCTTCGAAGATCGACGGATAGCCGGAGCTCGGAAACCAGCCGAGCCACGCGGCGAAGATCAGGATCAGATAGAGCCCGACCCAGAACGTGGGTATCGAGGCCATCAGCATCGCCCCACCGGACAATCCCTGATCGAGCCACGTGCCGTGCCGGACCGCCGCAATCATTCCGATCGGCACGCCGATGACGGCAACCCAGATCATCGTCATGGTGGCGAGCAAGGTGCTGGTCTCGGCGCCATCGGCAATCATCGACAGCACGGGCGCCTGGAAGAAGATCGACCGCCCGAGGTCGCCCTCGAGCACATGGCCGGCCCAAGTGAGATATTGCAGGATGATCGGCTGGTCGAGACCGAGCTGGTGTCGCAAGGCGTCGATCTGGTCGGGAGTCGCGGTATCACCGAGCAAAACATAGATCGGGTCACCCGGCACGATATGGATGAACGCGAAGATGATGATGGACGCTGCCAGCAGCGTCACCGCCGTCGTTCCTGCGCGCTTGAATGCGTAAGACCACATGTGATTGGGCGCCTGTCAGCGGCAACGATGCGCGCCGGCGCCGGCGCTCGACAGTCCTCGCGGCCTCATTGCCCGTCCTTATTTCGTGGACACATTCCAGAACACCGGACCGTTTGGGTTGAGCCCCTTGAGCTTGGGAGAAGCAATGTCGTAGGTGTAGGCATCGCCTACTTTCATCACCGGTACCTGCTCATAGATCAGCGACTGGATCTTGTCCCATGTCGACTTGCGCGCGGCTGGATCGGTCGTGTTGATCAACTCGGCCCGAAGCGAGCCGATCTCGGGGCTGTCCCACCAGCCGGGATAACTCGCATTCAGGAACGTGAGCAGCAGCGGGTCCGGCGCGAAGGAATGGTGCGTGACGAAGATGTCCCACTGTTCCGGCTGGCCGCGCATCTTCAGAAGGGTCGCCCAATCGACGACCATCATCTGAACATTGATTCCGGCGTCGGCCAGCTGACGGGTGAAGACGGAGGCTTCGTCATAGTGTGCCTGATAGTTCGTCGAGACCAGCAGGCGGATCGGCGTCCCCGTGTAGTCCGCCTCCTTTGCGAGCTCCTTGGCCTTCTTCGGATCGTGCGCACTATAATTTGAGGCGCCTTCCGTCGAGTACCAGGGGGTGCCATTGGGAAAGATCGATCCTTCGGCATTCCACAGGTCTTTGGGACCGAAGGCGACGCGCAGCGCCTGCGACTTGTCCAGCGCGGTCTGGATGGCGCGGCGGAGCTTGTAATTGTCCTTCAGGATTCCCTGCTTCGAGTTCATGAAGAAAAGGCCGAAGATCGGCGCGTTGGTACGCTGCACCTGGACCGATGGATCTTTGCTCAGGGACTCGTACAGATCGCCGGAGATCATTTCCGCATAGTCGTAGTCACCCGCCTGCACGCCGCTCACGCGCGTGCCGACGTCAGGCACCGGAATGAACCGGATCTTGTCGAAGCTCGCAACGCGGGCGCCGGCGAAGCCGTCACCCTTTTCCTTCACCGGCTTGTAGCCCTCGAACCTCTCCACCTCGACATAGCGGTTCGGCCGCCACTCCACGAACTTGTAGGGCCCGGTGCCGATATAGTCCTTCTGCTCGATCGGCCGGTTCCCCGCTTTGGCGGCTATGTCTTCCGGATAGATCGCAAGACCGCCATTGACGTCCGCAATGAGAGCCTTCCAGGCGCCGTTCGGCGCGGACAATTTCAGCGTGACTTCATACTTTCCGGTCGCCTCGACCGACGTAGCCGCCGCCATCAGGAGCTTGCCGCGTGCACCGAAACTGCCCCATCGCGTCATCGAGGCGACTACGTCCTTGGCGGTCATCTCCTTGCCGTTGTGGAAGAGGACTCCTTCGCGGAGCTTGATGACGATGGTCCGACCGCCGTCTTCCGTGCGATCGCTCTCGGCCAGCATCGGACGCGGCGTATAGGTCGAGTCTAGCGCATACAGGGTCTCGAAGATGTGGCGGCCGATGACCGATGCGACGTCGGCGGTCGTCAGCATGACATCGAGCGGCGGCGGTTCTCCGATGGTGGCTTCGCGTAGCAGGGTGGCGGCATTGGCCTGCGCAATCAAAAATGACGCGGTGGCCAGCCCCACGACGCCACGCATCAAGACACTTGGACCGTATCTCATGATCGCCCTCCCGCCTTGTTGAGCCGCCTGCTTCCCGGTGCAGGGATGTGCCTTTCAGCTGTTGGGCTGACGGCACGCTATTTCTTGTTTGAAAGTTACATACACAATTTGGCAATTATCAAGCAGAAAATGCTGTTATTGATGTGGCATGCCGATATACGTTTGGTCGATGCTGAAGGTTTCTTACGGCAGCTTCTTGCCAAGGGCGCAGGTTGATCTGACCTGGGAAAGGGCGGGCAATGGCGCGTGCAAAGCGAAATCACCCGGCGAGAGCCGTTGGTGCAGCAATCTCGAAGCCGCCCGGCGACGACAATGTCGTGGCCGGCGACATCATCTCCCTCATCAGGCAGAGCGCTCTAAGCCTCAGCCCGTCCGAGCAACGCGTTGCCACGGTGCTGCTGGCCGATATGGAGTTTGCCGTTCACGCCAGCAATTCCGAGTTGGCCCGTCGGGCGCGCGTCAGCGAGCCGACGGTAACCCGGTTCAGCCGCTCCGTCGGTTGCCGGGGCGTCCGCGACCTCAAGGTGAGGCTGGCTCAAGCAATGGCGGTCGGGCGGATTTACGTTGAGCTTCCCCCGCATGTCGGGACCGATCTGGCGCGCCCCGCGCTCTGGCGGTCGGTGTTTCAGGAAATTCGCCGTGCAATTGCCGCTGCCGAGGAGGGACTTCGCAAGGAGGACATCGAGCGGGCTGCCGAAGCTATCTCCCGCTGTTCGAAGCTTGCAGCGTTCGGGGTGGGGGGCGGTTCCACTCTTGCGGCGGCGGAGGTTCAGAACCGGTTCTTTCGTCTTGGGATTGCCGTCTCGCATGCCTCCGATCCGAGCTTGATGCGCATGATTGCCGCGACCTTCGGACGGGATGATGTCGTCGTTGCCATCTCGACCACCGGTGCAGCCAACGAGGTGATCGAGGCAGCCAGTATCGCCAAGCAATACGGCGCCTTGGTCATCGCAATTACCAAGCCGCAAAGCAGGCTGGCCTCGATCGCCGATATTGCGCTTGGCGTACACGTGCCCGAGGCGCCCGACGCGCTCAAGCCGACGGCGTCGCGCTATGCATTTCTCGCCACCATCGATCTGCTTGCGGCGTCAACTGCCTATTGCAAACCGCTCGAAGCCCAGGCGCGCATGCGGCGGATCAAATACGAGTTGCTGAAGGGGAGCGACGGGGACGCCAAAGGGCCGCTGGGAGACTGAGCGGGCAATTAGCCCACCGCCCGCCTCTCGGGATTATGTTCGCAATATGGCCTCGATCTCTTGCGCTGCTTCAAGCAGCGTGCGGTCTTGTCCGCGCGCGGCGATGACCTGAAGGCCGAATGGAAGTTCGCACCGATCCGTTCCGCACGGCAGCGAAATCGCCGGCAGACGAGCATGATTGACAAAGGGCGTTAACGCCGCGTGCGCGCGCGGGCTCGCCGCGCGGCCACCGATCATGTCGGGTCCGAGCTGGGTGAATGGCCAGGCGACACAGGGAACGGTTGGCGCCAGCAGCAGATCAACCTCGGTGAAGAATGCCGCGAAAGCATTGGCGATTGCGGCGCTTGCCAGCAGCGCACCGGCAACGTCGGCGCCCGACCACGACAGCCCTCGCTCGATCTGTCTGGCGATGTCAGGATCGAACACGGTCGGATCCTCGCGGAAGGCATCTCGATAGAGTGCGGCGAGGCCGGCCTGCTGAAGCGGCATGATAGCCTCTTCCGTCGCGCCCGCCGGCCAGACGGGATCGCGCTGCGCGATGCTGAGGCCAGCGGCGGAGAGACGCGCGATGGCGAAAGCGAGCCCTTCAGCGACAACATCGTCGACGGCGACGTCGAGCCCAAGGCGCGGCGAGAACGCGATGCGCAGACCGGCGATGTTTTTGGCCTCTTGAGCGATGCCGGCTGAATCCGGATCGCGCGGATCGACGCCGGCCATGGCCTCGAACGCCAGCGCGATATCGGCAACGTCAGTGGCGATCGGCGCGATGACGGAGAGGCCGAAAAACGGTTCGGCGAAGCCTGGCCCATAGGGGATCGCGCCATAGGACGGTTTGAACCCCGCGACGCCGACATGGGCCGGCGGCCTGCGGCTCGAGCCGCCCGCATCGGTGCCGATCGCTAGCGGCACGAGGCCGGCCGCAACCGCCGTGGCAGGGCCGCCCGACGAGCCGCCGGGCGTCAACGTGGGATCCAGCGGATGCCGCGTTGGCCCATACAGCGGCGAGGTGGTCACGCCCTTGCAGGCGAATTCCGACGTTGCGCCGATGCCGACGACGACGGCGCCGGCCTTGCGCAGCTGCTCGATCGCAATCGCATCCTGCGGCGCGACGAATTCGGCGAACAGGCGCGAGCCCTGTGTCACACGCCAGTCACGGACCCAGATGTTGTCCTTGACGACGACGGGGACACCGGCGAGCGGCATCGTCTCGCCGGCACGCAGGCGATCATCGACCGCTGCGGCGTCGGCAAGCGTACGCGCAGGAGCGGTCGTCACCACTGCGTTCAGCGCCTTGGCGGCCTCGATGCGCGCAAGCGCGGCCTTGGCGGTCTCGACCGCACTCGTTCGTCCGGCGGAGACGTCGGCCGCAATCTCGCACGCGCTACTTCTTCCCTTTGTCATGGCCTCCCCAGACCAGTGCCAATGTGCCGCAGAGGGCGAGGCAAGCCAAGGCGAAGAAGGCGGCACCGAGACTGGCTGCGCTGTCCAGGAAGGACACCAGCGCCGGTGCTGCCAAGAGGCCGGCGTAGGATGCGGTCAGCACCGCGCCGGTGGTTTCGCCAATCCTGTCCTGCGGGGCGAGGCGTGCGATCTCGGCGACGAAGACACCGTTCCACCCGGAGGCCGTCAGGCCGAACAGAGTTGCAATCGCGAACTGGCCGGTCCGCCCGAGCGATACGCCATCGAGACCCAGCAGCGCGGCGCAGAACGTCATACCGAGGCCGATGACGACGAGAACTCCGCGCGAGGCATTGAGGCGCGTTGCGACGAAGCCCCAGCCGAGCCGGCCGATCAGGCCGCCGGCCTGGGCGCAGGCAAGCGCCATGCCGGCCTCGACATGGCTGAGGCCGAGCTCGCGGGTGCCGAGCGTGACGAAGACCGTATTGAGCGACACCTGCATCGCGCTGAAGGGCATCGAGGCCAGCGCCAGCATTGCGATGCGCCGGTCCGCGATCACCAGTGCCAGCCGCGTGCGAAGGCTAAGCTCCGGCAGTGGCACGACCTTGACGGCGTAGGCGGGCCGCAGGCGCTCGAACCACGCTATCGCCAGCAGCGCACAGGCGCCCACGGCGGCATAGCACCAGGCGGGCCCGAGCGAGATTGCGATCGCGGGCAGAACCAGCGAGCCGCAGACGGCGCCGATCTGGTTTCCGGTCTGGCGAACCGAGAACACGAACGCGCGCCGCTCGGCCGTCACGAGCCGCGCCAGCAGCACCGCGCTTGCGGGCGTCTCCGGTCCGAAGGCGAGGCCAAGACAGAGGCCGGCTGCGAGCAGGGCCGCCGTCGAGCCGAGCGAAGCCAGCGCCATGCTGGCGATGATCGCCGCCGCGCAGAGGCTCGCGATCCGCATCGAGCCCAGGCGGGCGATGAAGCCGCCGCCCCAGAACGAGGCGGGAATGCCGACCGCGAACACGGCGCAGGAGAACATCGAGAGCTGCCAGACCTCGATATGGGCGCGCGGTGCCACCACGCCCGGCGCGAACAGAGCCAGAGCCACCAGCGCCTGCAATGAGGTCGTGGCGCCAAGCGCGGGCAGCAATGCGGGCGCTGGTCGAACGGCCGTGTTTGCGTCTACCATGGTGCAGCGCTCTCGGGGGGAACATTGTGGCAGGTGGCATTTCCATTCACGCGGTCGATGTGGCGAGCGGACGCCCGGCGCAGGGTCTGCGCGTCGAGATCTGGCGGATCGATCCGGACTCGCTGCGCGTCGCCGACGGACGGCTTGGTGTCAACGGCGTGCTCGATCATCCCGTTGCGCAGGGGGCGGGCGTGACGGCGGGCGAGTATGAGGTCCTGTTTCATCTCGGCGAGTTCTTTGGCGAGCGCGACGGGTTTCTCACGGTGACGCCGTTCCGCTTTCGCATCAAGAATGTTGACGAGCATTTTCACCTGCCGCTGAAATTCACGCGCTGGGGCTATTCGCTGTTCCGCGGCGCCTGATCAGTTGGTCAGCCGCCGCGATAACCCCGTGACGCGCTCCATAATCGCGACCAACGCGACGGTTGCAATGATCAGCACGCCCGACAGCGCGGCGATGGTGACGTCGAGCTTGCCCTCGAGGTCCTGCCACATCCGGATCGGCAGCATGTCGGTGGCGGCATCACGCAGGAACAGCGACACCGGCACGTTGTCGAAGGACGACATGAAGGCGATGAAGGCGCCCGCGATGATGCCCGGCCGGATCAGCGGCAGCACGATGCGCCGGAACGTGTAGATGCGGCCGGCGCCCAGCACGGCCGAGCTCTCCAGCAGGGTCGGCTCCAGCTGGGCAAGCGCCGCAATCGTATTGCGCACGACATAGGGCACGCAGACCACGGTGTGGCCGATTACCAGCGTCAACGGCGACACCGGCAGGCCGACCAGCGAGAACAGCATCAACGCGGCAAGGCCAAAGGCCAGCGCCGGCAGAACCAGCGGCGACATGAAGAGGGAATCGAGCAGCCGCGCCGACAGCGTCGGTGAGCGCGAGATCGCGAGCGCGGCGGCAACGCCGAGCACCACGGACAGGCCCGTCGCCCACAGTGCCACGATGAGGCTGTTCTTGGCTGCGAAGTGCAGCTGCCAGGCGTTCCACAATTCGGCGTACCAGCGCAGCGAATAGCCCGGCGGCGGAAAACGCAGCGAGAAGCCGCTGGTGAACGAGACGATCAGCACCACCAGCGACGGCGCGATGATGATGATCAGCGCAATCGCGGCGATCAGGCTCATGACCAGCTCGAAACTGAACGCCTCCAGGGTGCGCTTGCGCCCGCTCATCACGCACCTCCATAGCCGCGCGACAGGCGGCCGAGCGTGGTGAAGACGGAGACGACCGCGAGCACCGCGAGCAAAAAGATGATCGAGATTGCGGAGGCAAACGGCCAGTTCTGCAGGGTCGAAGCCTGCTGGTAAAGATACATCGGCATGAACAGCATCTGTCCGCCGCCGATCAGCGACTGGGTGATGAAGGCCGTGATCGCGGCGGCATAGGTCAGCGTGCAGCCGGCGATCACGCCGGGCAGCGACAGCGGCAGCACGATCCGGAAGAACGTGCGCCAGCTTCCAGCGCCGAGCGAGCAGGAGGCGTCGTCGAGATTGGAATCGATCCGGCCGAGCGCGGTGATCAGCGGCAGCGTCATCAGCGGCATCTGCACCTGCGCCAGCGCGAGGACGACGCCGAACTGGGTGTAGAGCAGTTTCAGGGGCGTCTCGATGATGCCGAGCGATTGCAGCGTCGCGTTGATGATGCCCTGGCGGCCCAGGATGACGATCCAGGCGAAGGTACGGACCACGACGCTGGTCAAAAGCGGCAGCAGCACGATCAGGATGATGATGGTCTGAAGCCGCGGCCCGACCCGCTGGTAAAGCCAGGCGATGGGAAAGCCGAGCACGAGGCAGACGGCCGTCACCTCGGCCCCAAGCAGCAGCGTCGAGCCGAGCACGCTGAGGCTGAAGGGATCGGTGAGGAAGTGCAGATACTGGCCGAGTCCCCAATGGAGCGCGGCCGTGTCGTTGTGCAACGAGAGCCACAGTAATTGCAGCAGCGGCGCCACTAAGAACACTAGGAAGAACAGCGCCAGCGGCGCTGCCAATCCCATCCCGTAGGACGTGACGTCTCGTGATGCCGGTGCTGTGCCCATCATGAGTCCTTGAAGCTCTAGATCTTGATCTCGCGGTTGAAACGCTCGATCCAGGCCGAGCGCTGCTCGTTGATCTTCTTCCAGTCCTGGAACACGAATTTCTGCTTCAGCTCGGCCGTGTCCTTGGCGAGCACGCGCGCGATCTCGCCGCCCATCGCCACCTTGGAATTGGTCGGCACGATCAGGTAGGGCGGGTTCATCAGCGTGGTCTGCACTTCCGGGGTCAACGACGCCTCGATCAGCTTGAAGGCGAGCTCGCGGTTGGGCGAGTTCTTGACGATGTGGATCGTGGTCTTGAAGGCGATGGCACCTTCCTTCGGGGCCACGAACTCGACCGGCACGCCGCGCGCTTTCAGGATCTGGATGGCGTTGAAATTGCCGGGCGAGATATCGATCTGGCCCTGCTGGAACAGGGTGGCGAGCGCGCCGGGATTGGCGGCGACCGCGGCGAGGTTGGGCTTCAGCTCCTCGATCGCCTTGAAGCCGGGATCGACATTGGCTTCCGAACCGCCGCGCATCTTGGCGATCTCGACCAGCCAGCCGGTGCCGAGCGTCGAGTTAAGGTTGGTGATGCCAACGCGGCCCTTGAACTCGGGCTTCCACAGATCGGCCCAGGAGGTCGGCGGCGTCTTGACGGCTTCCGGATTGTAGGTGAGGCCGACGACCTGAAAGAAGGGGGCAGGGCCCATCGGCTCCTGGGCCTCGGCGATCAGGTCCTTGTAATAGGCGCTCTTCTCGACGGGGTATGGCTCGACCAGATCCTGGCCGATTGCGACCAGGGCCGGGCCGGGATCGTGCAGCATGACGTCAATCGGCGGATTGGCCTTGGCGGCGTTCACCTTGGCGATCTGGTCGACCGAGAGCATGGGGTCGAGCACCATCGCGGCATCGGCGTTCGCCTTGCGAAAGGCCGGCACCAGCACGGCCTTGTGCGCCTCCTCCCAGCTTCCGGTGAAGGTCGCAAACACCAGCGGGCGGGCCTGGGCGTAGCTCAGTCCGGGAAACGCCTTCATGGCGCCGAGTGTGAGTGCGGTCGTCATCAGGCTTCGGCGGTTCATGATCATGGTCGAACTCCCTCTGGACAAAAACTGAATTCAAAGCGTTGCAGGAAAAGCGTTTGCGAGCGACGGGGCGAGCGGCGCGAGGCGCACCGCGGCGCCGCTCTCCAGGGTGCGCGTCTCGCCGATGCGCGCCTGGGAGATCTTGACGCCGGAGCCGTCCGCGGTGGTGACCTCGTGGACGACGGTGGCTCCTAACGGCAGCGACATGCCGACCACGCCGGCAAAGCCGGTCTCGTCGCCAACGAATTGCAGATGCTCGGGGCGTATGCACACGGTGACGCGGCCGCCCTCGGTGAGAGCGCCGCCGGCGGGACGCGCAATGATTTCCGCGCCGGCATCGAGGCGGACTTTTGCGGCCGTGCGGTCTGCCGAGACGACCACGCCGGGCATGCGGTTGCTGGCGCCGACGAACGTGTTGACGAACAGGGTCTGCGGCCGGTCGTAGACGTCCGACGGCGACCCGAACTGCTCGAGCTTGCCGTGGCTCAGGACGGCGACGCGGTCGGCCATCGACAGCGCTTCTTCCTGGTCGTGGGTCACGATCAGCGTGGTGATGCCGGAGACGCGCTGGAGCCGCTTGACCTCGATCTGCATGTCGAGCCGCAGATTCTTGTCGAGCGCGGCAAAGGGCTCGTCGAGCAACAGGATTGACGGCTTGATCGCGAGCGCGCGGGCCAGCGCGACGCGCTGCTGCTGGCCGCCGGAGAGCTGCCGTGGCAACCGTTCCGACATGGTCGGCAGCTGCACCAGATCCAGCAAGCGCTGTGCTTCGCGCTGGCGGGTCGCCTTGTCGATCCCGCGCGCGGCAAGCCCATAAGCGACGTTCTCGCTGATGCTGAGATGGGGGAATAGTGCGTAGTTCTGGAACACGATGCCGACCGCGCGGCGGTTCGGCGGTAGCGCGTCGACGATGTCGTCGCCGATGATGATCCGCCCCTGCGTCTGCGCGATGAAGCCGGCGATGATGCGCAGCAGGGTAGTCTTGCCGCAGCCGGAGGGGCCGAGCAGGGCGATGATCTCGCCCCCTTTGATGTTGAGATTGATGTTCTCGACCGCGAGCGCGCCGCTCGGATAGCGGTGGGTGACGGCGTCGACCACGAGCGATCGGCCGCCTTGCGCTTCAGCCATGGTGTTGCCTCCCGTTGCCCCGGAGTAGAAAGCAAGTCTCATGCCCGCACCGGTCGCTTTTCGCCGCGAGGTTTGGCATGGTGGGGTGATGACGTCGGATCGATCGGTTTGCGACCTCACTGCCACGGCCCTCGCACGCGCCCTCGCGAAGGGCGAACTCTCCTCGCGCGACGCGGTCGAGGCGCATCTGGCGCGGATCGCGAGTCTTGATAGCCAATTGGCGGCCTTCGTGACTGTCGATGCGGAGGGGGCCCGCCGTGCCGCTGATATCTGCGACGCCGCGCCAACGCGGGTCGGCCCGCTGCATGGGGTGCCCATAGGGATCAAGGACCTCACCGACACTGCGGGGGTTGCGACCACGTACGGATCGGCTCTGTTCCGCGATCATATTCCGGCCGAAGACGATCTCGTGGTCGCGCGATTGCGGCGCGCTGGCGCGATCATTCTGGGAAAGACCAACACACCCGAATTCGGCTTCGGCGCGGTCTGTACCAACAAATTGTGCGGGCCGACGCGCAATCCGTTCGATCCGGTACTGACTTCGGGTGGATCTTCCGGTGGCTCCGCGGTTGCGGTCGCGGCCGGCATGGTGCCGTTGGCCCATGGCACCGATTTCGGTGGCTCCGTGCGCACGCCCGCAAGTTTTTGCGACGTCGCCTCGATCCGGCCGACGCCCGGTCGCATCCCGGCGCCGCATCGCTCCCTCGGCTGGGACATGCTCGCCACCCACGGTTTTCTCGCCCGCGGCGTCGACGATCTCGAGCTTGCGCTGTCGATCTGTGGGGGAGGCGATGTGCACGACCCACTCTCGATCGGTGTCGTCAATGAGGATCGGCCGGTTGCAGTGCGTCCCCGGATCGCAGCGACGCCCGATTTCGGGATCGCGGCCGTCGCGCGCGATGTCCGTGCACGTTTCGCCGCGGCCTGCGAGGCGCTCGGAGCCGTGGCCGATGTGGTGCCGTCCGCGCCCGATTGCGGCGGTGCGATCGAGGCATTTCGGACGCTGCGCGCCGCGCACATCGCCAACGGCTATGGCGAGCTGCTGAAGTCGCGCCGCGCCGAGCTGACGCCCACCGTGATCTGGAATATCGAGGCGGGCGCAAAGCTCTCCGCGGAGGACTATCTCAATGCCGAGCGTCGCCGCACCGCGATCTATCGCAGCTTTCGCGAGCTGTTCAGCCGCGCCGATTTCCTGGTAGCGCCGGCGGCGTCCGTTTTGCCCTGGCCGAATGAGATCAGCGACGTCACCACGATCGATGGCGCGGCGCTGGAGACGCCGATCGATTATCTCGCCGTCACCTTCATCGTGTCGCTGGTCGGTTTCCCGGTGCTGACCCTGCCGGCCCCCCGAGCGGAGAACGAGCTGCCGTTCGGTATCCAGATCATTGCACCGCCGGGATGCGAATCCCGCCTGTTTGCCTTCGGCCGTACGATTGAGAACAAGCTTGGTTTTTCGCATCGCTGGCCGCAGCTCCCCTAGTTATCGCGATGCTCGAGCCGGGCGGCGAGCGCATCGGCAAGACCAAGGGTGGGTTTGGCGGCGGGCCGGCGGTACGTGCCTGCGGTTGCCTTGCGCAGGCGAAGCGCGACCAGGGCCTCGGCCTGCTTCACCGACGCGATGACTTGATCGACGACTGGGACGGGGATCCGGTCGGCCACGCGCTCGGCGAGGCCCGAGAGCGGCGCACCTGCAAAAATCAAGACGTCCGCGTCGTCCTCCACGATCGCGCGCCTGGCGAGATCGACCAGCACATCCTCCTTCTCGGTGCCGACCTCGGAGATCGCCTGGAACGGCGTATCGAGCATGCGGATGCCGGCGCAGCGCTCCCACAGCCCGTGGGCGCGGACGCATTCCTCGTACCAGGGGCCGAGCGCCTGGGCGAAGGTGACGATGGCGAAACGCCGTCCGGCCATGCAGGCGGTCAGCATCGCCGCTTCCGCCATGCCGACCACGGGAATGTCGAAGGTTTCGCGCGCGGCGAACAGGCCGGGGTCGCCGAAGGCGGCGATGATCGCGGCGTCGACCTTGCGATGCTGCCCGGCCAGCATCTCCAGCGCAATGGCACCGCCGATCTGTGCCTCGGTGCGTGTCGAGATATAGGGCACGCCGCGGGTCGCGGTGCAGGGGATCAGCTCGGTCCCGGGCGCAGCCGCGCGCTGCCCGACATCCGTCATCAACTGGGTGACTGCGGTGCTGGTGTTCGGGTTGAGCAGCAGCAGCTTCATGATTGCGCCGCCGTCTGCTTGGCTTGAGAGGCCGCGATGACTTCGAGCAGCGCCGTGCCGGTGCGCCGAACATGGGCGCCGAGCAGGCGTCCTGCGGTTTCGCTATCGCGCGCCTCGAGCGCGGCAAGGACGCCGGCGTGCTCGTCGACCGAATTGCTCCAGCGCCGGTCGGCGCCGAGCGCGAGGTAACGCGCGCGCTCGGCGCGGGAGATTAGCGTCACGTGCGCCTCGCGCAGCGGCGTGTTGCGCGCCATGCGGACGATGGTGTCGTGGATCTCGCCGTTGATGGCGAAGTACTCGTCGAGCTTGCCGTTGCGATGATGACCTTCCATGCGGGTCTGAAGCGTGCGCAGGCGGGCGAGATCGCGCTCGGTGGCGCGCTCGGCGGCGAGCTCGGCGGCCAGCCGCTCGATGCCGGCCAGCGCCTCGAACAATTCCGAGATGCCGTCGACGGCGAGGTCGGCGATGCGCGGGCTGCGGTTGGGGCGGAGCTCAATCAATCCCTCGGCCGCGAGCACTTTCATCGCCTCGCGCAGCGGAGTGCGCGATACGCCCAGCTCCTTCGACAGCCTGGTTTCCTGGGTCTGCGATCCCGGCGGCAGCTCGCCGCGAATGATCATCGTCCGCATCCGCGCGGCGGCGCGCTCATGCAGGCCCATCCGTTTGAGTTTGGGCGACTTTCGGCCCGGGTTGGGTTCGGATTTTTGCGGCACGCCGGCCTTCCTGCTGACGTGCGATCGTAGCTAATTTCCTTCACGTGAGGTGCCCAAGTAGAAGACGTATGTGGCTCAAAACACGTGCATATCGAATAAATTGTATGCAGCATGCAGATTGCGGGTTGCGTGGACCGATGCGGACGCGGATGATCCTTTTGAGGAAGCGGAGGAGCGCTTTCGCCGCAACGGAGCGACTGCGATCGATGTCAATTGTGCGCAAACGCCTCGGCATGATCACGCCGTCCTCCAATTCGGTGCTGGAGCCCGTCACCAGTGCGATGCTCGCCGGCGTGGCCGATGTCACCGCGCATTTCTCGCGTTTCCGCGTCACCGAGATCGCACTCGACGCCGCCGCGCTGAACCAGTTCGACGCCTCGGTGATGCTGCCTGCGGCGGACCTGCTGGCCGATGCGAAGGTCGATGCCATCGCCTGGAACGGTACGTCCGCAAGCTGGCTCGGCATCGGCAGAGACCGGAGCCTTTGCGAGGCAATCACGGTGCGCACCGGCGTGCCGGCGACGACCTCCACGCTCGCCTGCATCGATGCCGCTCGCGCGCTCGGCGCCAAACGTGTCGGCCTGGTCTCGCCCTATACCGACGACGTGCAGCGGCGGATCGGTCACGTCTGGGCCGAGGAGGGGATCGCCCCGCACGCGGAGCGGCACCTCGGACTGCGCGACAATTTCTCTTTCGGCGAGGTCGCGCCTGCGACGATTGCTGGCATGATCCGCGCTGTGGCGGCTGACGGCGCCGATGCTGTCGTCATCCTCTGCACCAACCTCGACGGCGCCGCGCTGGCGGCTTCGCTCGAACGGGAATTGAATGTCGCGGTGGTCGATTCGGTAGCGGTCACGCTGTGGCGAACCCTGGAGCTCGCCGGCGGCGATGCCGGGGCTCTTGCCGACTGGGGGCGGATCTTCCAGACATCGACGGTCATCAAGTGATGGAGACTCCTGTGACGCAGCTCGATCTTGCTATTCGCGGCGGCACCATCGTGACGGCCAGCGACGAGTTCCGCGCCGATATCGGCATTCGCGACGGCCGCATCGTCAGCATTGCTGATCATCTCGAAGGCGCAGCGCGCGAGATCGACGCGACCGGGCTGCTGGCCCTGCCGGGCGGGATCGACAGCCATGTCCACATCTCGCAGGCCTCCGGCCCCGACGTGGTGATGGCCGACGACTTCGCCTCAGCGACCCGTTCGGCAGCCGCCGGCGGCAACACCATGGTGCTGCCGTTCGCGCTGCAGCAGAAGGGCACGTCGCTGCGGACCTGCGTCGAGAACTACCGCAAGCTTGCCGAAGGCGAGTGCTATATCGACACGGCGTTCCATCTCATCATCTCCGATCCGACCGCGGTCGTGCTCGGGCAGGAGCTGCCGGCCCTGGTCAAGGACGGCTACACCTCGTTCAAGGTGTTCATGACCTATGACGACCTCGTGCTCAGTGACAAGCAGCTGCTCGAGGTCTTCGAGGTCGCGCGCCGCGAGGAGGCGCTGGTGATGGTCCATTGCGAGGGTTACGACGCCATCCGTTTCCTGACCTCCAAGCTGGAACGCGAGGGCCATATCGCGCCCTATTATCACGGCGTGTCGCGGCCACAGGCGGTCGAGCGCGAAGCCACGCATCGCGCCATCAGTCATGCCGAGGTGATCGGCGTTCCCATCATGATCGTGCACGTCTCCGGGCGCGAGGCGATGGAGCAGGTGCGCTGGGCTCAGCAGCGCGGATTGCCTGTTCATGCCGAGACCTGCCCGCAATACATTACGCTGACGGCTGACGACATGAAGGGTCTGAACATGGACATGTCAGGCGCGAAATATGTCTGCTCGCCGCCGCCGCGCGACGCGGAAAGCCAGCAGGCGATCTGGGAAGGCATCACCACGGGCGTGTTCCAGACTTTCTCGTCCGATCACTGCCCGTTCCGTTACGACGATCCCAGGGGCAAGCTGACGCCGAACGGCCGCACCTCGTTCCGCTGGGTGCCGAACGGCATTCCAGGTGTCGAGACCCGGCTGCCGATTCTGTTCTCCGAAGGCGTGTCGAAGGGACGGATCAGCCTGCAAAAATTCGTCGAGCTGACCGCGACCAACCATGCGCGCATCTACGGCCTCTATCCGCGCAAGGGCTCGATCGGCGTCGGCTTCGATGCGGATATCGTGCTCTGGGATCCCAAATTGAAGAAGCCTATTCGGCAGGCCGATCTGCATCACGGTTCGGACTACACGCCATGGGAAGGGTTCGACGTCACCGGATGGCCGGTAACGACGATCGCCCGTGGCCGGGTGGTGTACGAACACGGCAGGATCGTCGGCGACAAAGGCGCAGGCGACATTCTCAGCCGCGGCAGGTCGAGCCTGATCTGATCGGACTCAACGCGTTGCTGCTCAGCTATGGCGCCCGTGCGCGCGGCGCGACGGCCGTCTCAAGTCCACAGATCATGCCGGTCATATGTTCGTATCCAGCCTTCGCATGCGGCAAAACGAATCTAATCAATTCGGACAAGGTTGTCAGGCCGTCCCCCATAAGGCGACGTCCTTGACACGATTCTCGAAGCTGCCTGGTGGCGTCGTCCGACCTGTGCCGGGCGCTCAGCCGTGCGGAATGAAGCCGTTCAACGAAGCGTCATGGCGCAGATGTTCGACCAGCCCGGCGGCATCGCGGCCGCCATTGCGCTTGGGATCCTTCATTTGCGCGCAGATCTCGGCGCCGCTTTTTCCGAACCGGATGAAGTCAACGGGAGCGAGTTGCCAGTCGATGCCGGCGCGGGGCGGAGCGGGAGCCGGTTCGTTTACTTGCGTCGAAGTCATGTGACAGGTTGAGCAAGGGATCGCCTCCTTGTCTTTACGGCTTTCTCCACCGTGGATGTTCATGCCAGCGGGCAGCATCCGCGCTCTCCTGCATGAACAGTTGATAGACGGTTGCCGGCGCGTCGCCGGCCCTACTTGCCGGCGTGGGCGCGGAGCTGATGTCATGGCTGGATTCTCCCGCACGTCAATTTGGGCAAGTATCAGTTCATTCGGATTTGGCTAGGCGGCCATTCGCAACAGATCGACGATGTCGGCTTCGCTTTTAAAAGGCCGCGGATTGGCCTGCACGAAGCGATGATTGATCGCAATCTTGCTGATCTGCTCGAACTTGTCTTCGCCGATCCCGACGTCGGCAAGGCGACCGGGTAGTCCAAGTCTCCTGGTGAATTCTGCGAAGGCGGCTGCCGCTTCCATGCCCGGCTCGCCAAGAGCCGCTGCTAAGCGCGTTTGCGCATCCTCTGTGAACGCCTTGTTGTAGCGAAGTAGGCTCGGCATGATGACCGGTGTGCAATAATAGTGTGGTACGCCGAAGGTCCCGCCAAGCACGTGGCCGATGCCGTGACTGGCTCCCATCGGGACCCGCGCCTGGAGGCCGAAAGCGGCGAGCCACGCGCCATATTGAGACAGTCGACGCGCCTCCAGATCATCGGGTTGCTGCAAGGTCCGTTGCATTCCCTCCCGAAGCGTGCGGATGCCGGCCAGGACCACCTCGTCGCTAAGCGGCGTGCCGGCGGGTGAGCACAATGCTTCGATGCCGTGGTCCATCGAGCGCGTTCCCGATCCCATCCAGAGCTTCGAGGGCGTATGGACGGTAAGGGCAGGGTCGAGAATGATCGCCACCGGCATCATCAGAGAATGGAAGAAGATCTGCTTCAGCCTGCTGCGTTCATCGGTGACGAGCGCTGCTGCATTGTATTCGCCGCCGTTCAGCGTGGATGGCACCGCGATCTGTCGAACCTTTGGCGATCGGAACGGAGAGACGGTGACGCCCGGGCCCATGGGAAATGGATCGAAACCCGCTTCGTCACGGATGTCATGTTCCATCGCCATGATGACGATCTTGGCGAGATCGATCGCCGAGCCTCCCCCGACGGCGACCACCAGGTCGGCTCCGGCGTCTTTGGCTTGACGGGCAACCTCGGCAGCTTGCTTGCGCGTGGTGTGCTCTGCAATTCCATCGAAGGTCGCGACATGTCTTTCGCCGAGCGCACGCCGGATCTTCTCGATCTCGTCGGTCTTGGTATTCAAGGTGCGGCTGACGATCAGGAAGACGCGCTTGGCATCCAGCCGCACCGCTTCATCGTTCAAGGCCTCAGACGCAGCTTTGCCGTAAACGACACGGTCGATCGCCGGAAAATTGTGTATCCCTGCTTTGCGCATTTGCGTTCTCCCTGTGAGTTATCAAGCACCGATCTTCAAGCGGCGACAGTGTCGCGAATCTGTCGCGACGCCGTTTCCAGAAAGGCCTGAGCGAGATCGGGATCGTTGACGACGCGTGAGAGTGTCAACGCTCCGACCATCGTCGAAAGAATGGCCATGGCTTTGCTCCTGGATTCCTCGTCGCTCGTTTCGGCAATCAGGCGGCTGAGGATTTCGATATGCGCTTTGATCCCGCCTTCGAACGACGCTTTCACCTCGCTGCTCTGTCTGGCCACATCCGAGCCGAGCGCCACGATCGGGCAACCGTCCATCTTTTCGTCGCGATGATCCGTGCTGAGATAGAACCCCATCACCGCCCCGAGGGGATCCTCAGGGGCCGCGGCGATGGCGGTCGACCATCGCAGCGTGGCGCTCTCCAGCGCGCGCGTCGACGCCTGCGCGGCCAGGTCCTCCTTTGACTCAAACTGCTTGTAGAATGCGCCTTGGGTCAGCCCGGCAGCTTCCATCAGGTCCTTGAGGCCGATGCCGTCAAATCCCCGCGACCGAAACAGGCGGCTTGCGACATTGATGACGTTTTGCCGGTTTTCCTCAGCCTGAATGCGACTCACTCGCATCATTGGTCTCCCCATTTTAGATTGCGTTCGACATCTATTATCCGGTATAGAGCTCGAACGCAATCTATCTGGCATGAGGCCACGTTATGAAAAAGCGACAGATGATCGTGCTGGGGAGCGTCCTGATCGCGGGATGCGCGGTGGCCGCATTCGTTACGCTTCGCGCGCCGGCGGCCTCGGCCGTGAGCGATCCGAGGCAAGAAGCCCCGATCGTCAGGATCGCGGCCGCGGGCGCGGGTGACCGGATCGGGGCGCGGGTGCAGAGCAGCCTCGGTTTTCGCGTTCCCGGCAAGATCGTGGAGCGGCTTGTGAATACCGGTGAGCAGGTCAAAGCCGGTCAGCCGCTGATGCGGATCGACGAAACCGACCTTCGTCTTGCGGTCACGGCGAAGCGCAACGCCGTTGCTGCCGCGCGCGCGTCCGTCGTGCAGACCGAAGCGGACGAACCGCGATACGCCAAGTTGGTGAGCAACGGCTGGGCTTCCCGACAGCGCTACGAGCAAGCCAAGGCCGCGCTGGATACGGCCGAGGCGCAGCTTGCGAGCGCTGAAGCCGATGCACGGGTTGCCGAGAACGAGGCGACGTACTCGATCCTGGTCGCGGACGCGGACGGAACGGTGGTCGAAACGCTTGGCGAGCCCGGGCAGGTCGTTTCGGCCGGCCAGACGGTTGTTCGGATTGCCAAGGCCGGTCCTCGCGAGGCGGTGGTCGCGCTCCCTGAAACGATCCGGCCGGCAATCGACTCCGTGGCCGAGGCCAGCGTGTACGGAGTAGCCGAAGGGTGGCGCTATACGGCGCGTTTGCGGCAATTGTCCGACGCCGCCGATGCCCAGACCCGAACCTATGAAGCCCGGTATGTCCTGGACGGTGAAGCCGCGGCCGCACCACTTGGCGCGACGGTGACCATTCGGCTACCGAGCCAAACGAGCGAGCCGCAAGTTCAGGTGCCGCTCCGAGCAGTGCTCGATGATGGCCGCAAGACCGGAGTTTGGATCCTCGAC
The DNA here is from genome assembly GCF_055807635.1 of Bradyrhizobium sp. Kon56. Lineage (NCBI taxonomy): Bacteria > Pseudomonadati > Pseudomonadota > Alphaproteobacteria > Hyphomicrobiales > Nitrobacteraceae > Bradyrhizobium > Bradyrhizobium sp. Kon56. Next base: position 53,168 of record NZ_JBVVOU010000024.1, read on the forward strand.
AGCGCCACCTCAAGCGTACGCTTTCGGCCGATCAAGCTTGTTCGGGTGACCGACGAAACCGCCGTGATCTCCGGCTTGAATTCTGGTGATCCAATTGTTTCGCTCGGCGCTCACCTCCTGCAGGAGGGCGCTCGTGTCAGGACCGCCGCTGAAAGCCGGAGCAACTGAAGAGTCTCAATCGTTCCGCCCCAGCCGCTGGAGAAGCACATGTACAGCTACATCGTCGAGCAGGAAATCCGAAAGACCTTCGACCATGTCAACAACCATCGCTGGGATGAAGCGGTGAAGGCGGTCGCGCCGCACATCCATCACCGTGTTTCCGGCCATCACGCGTTGGGCGGGGAGCGCCACGACAAAGCGGCCCTGCGCCGCTGGTTCGAGCGGCTCGGACGCGTCCTGCCCACGCTCCATATCAGGGTCAACAACGTCTGGGTGAAGGGCTGGCCCTGGAACACCACCGTGTTTGTCGAATGGGACGGCACCGCAACGCTGCTCGATGGCGACGGCTCGTACGTCAACCGCGGTCTCCACGTGTTCACCCTGCGGTGGGGCAGAGTCCATGCCCTCGAGGAATTTCAAGATTCACAGGAAGCCGCGCGCGGGCTTGACGCCCAAGCGGCAGCTGGCCTCAAGGAAGCTGCCGCCCAGCCAATTGTAAGTTAGCAGATGAACCTTAATCTTTCCGCGATCGCCGTTCGCGAACGGGCCGTTACCCTGTCTTCATCATCCTGCGTTCGGGTTCAACGCCATTCTTGGCCTGATCGGACTGGCAGGCATCCTGATGCGCAATACCCTGATCCTGACCGAACAGATCAAGGAGAATCGTGCTGCCGGCCTCGATGACTATCACGCCGTCATCGAAGCCACCGTGCAACGCACCAGGCCGGTGATCCTGACCGCACTTGCCGCCGTGCTGGCCTTCATTCCTCTGACGCATTCCGTGTTCTGGGGATCGATGGCCTATACGCTGATTGGCGGCACGGCAGTTGGCAAGGTCCTGATCCTGCTGTTCCTTCCTGCGCTTTATGTGGCCTGGTTCGCATCAAGCCAGCCCCGGACGAGCTCTATGAGCGTTCGGCGAAGGATGCAGAATTGCGAACAGCAATCGCCGCCGAGTAGGGCTCGGCGAAATCTATCCCTGCTGCGCCGTGGGTGCCTGGCTAGATAAGCCAGGCACTGCGTGGTCTCGCGGCGGCCTTATAGTTCAAAAAAAGAATGTGCGCAGCAGCATGGAAATGCGCCAGCGATCCTGTCCTAGAACAGCCGAAAACGCGGCCTTATACGCAGGATTTAGACCAAATTATTTCCAAGTACGAGGACGGGGCCTGTCGTCCAAGTCACGGCACGTGAGCATCTAATCGCTTGACGAGTTCAAAAAAAGAACTGTAGGCTGCGCACGAGATGGCCGAACGCAACGGCCGCGACGTGCCGGATTTACGGCTGGACCTGTTCTGCGCGATGCCTCTTCGCAAAGGGCGCGACGAGCCGCCACCGGCGCAACAAAACAAAGCCGCACACTCGAGAAGGGGTGCAAGTTTGGGAGGACGCAATGCTGGTGAGATGGAAGATCGTCGCGGCTCTGGCTCTATTCCTGAGTGGTCCCGCATTCGCCGCCGACGAGCCGGGAATCTCTGCTACCGAAATCAAGATTGGCGGGGTTTTTCCCTTCAGCGGACCGGCATCATCGATCGGTCTCGTGGGCAAGGGGCTCATGGCCTACGTTCAGGCGTTGAACGACCGCGGCGGCGTCAAAGGACGCAAGATCAACTACATCGCCTATGACGACGGATATAGTCCTCCCAAAGCGGTGGAGCACGTCCGCAAGCTCGTTGAGAGCGACGAAGTGTCGTTCATGTTCGGCCAGCTCGGAACCCCCGGCATCTCAGCCACTGCAAAATACCTTAGGGCCAAAGGGGTACCGAGTGTCGCCATCGTCAGCGGCTCGTCCAAGTTCACGGACGTCGCCAATTACCCGCTGATCACCACGGGTCTTGTCAGCTACGACACCGAAGGAAAAATCTACGCCAAATACCTGACGAGAACGCTACCGAACGCCAAGTATGCCATCCTCTATCAGAACGACGATCTCGGCAAAGATTACCTCGCTGCCTTCAAGGCGTTTCTCGGCAAGGATTTCGACCGCAAGGTCGTCAGTGCTTCCTACGAGGTCACTGAACCGACGATTGATTCGCAGATTACCAATCTGAAGAGCTCGGGTGCCGAGGCCTTGGTGATCGCCGGGACGCCGAAGTTCGCGGCGCAAGCCATCCGGCAAGCTTCGGTGATCGGCTGGAAGGCGACCGTGATCATCAATTTCCCGTCCGGATCGGTCGGAGGCACGCTTGCACCGGCCGGGCTCGACAAATCGGTCGGCGTGATGGTCGGCACGACCAACAAGGATGTCCTGGACGAGACATGGAAGGACGATCCGGGCATGCGGGCTTACCGGGCATTTTTCGACAAGTATCTGCAGGGCGCCGATATCACCAACGGCAGCTATCTGACCGGCTATCAGCAAGGCGTCCTGCTCGAGCAAATCCTCAAGCAATGCGGTGATGATCTGTCGCGGAAGAATATCCTGGCGCAGGCGAAGAACCTGAAAGACGTCGTCGTTCCGACTGTGCTGCCCGGGATCAAGGTCAACACCAGCGAGACCGAGAACATGATCTGGACGCAGATGCGGCTGCAGCGCTGGACCGGCACGACGTGGCAAGCGTTCGGAGACGTCCTGGACGCCAGGTCCGAGTGACGCTTGGCGCAGCCCGTTCTATCCATCCGCGGCAATTCAGGAGATCGTTTTCGATGTCGACGAAGCCATTGACGTTTGCGCCAAGGGAGCTCTCCGTCGAGCGCCGGACCGACGGCACGCTCATATTGAGGTCGCCGCTCGAATTGGGGCCATGTGACTGGCGCGTCACCGATTTTCTGCCGCGCTGGGCAGCCGCGGCTCCGCAGCGAATATTCCTCGCACAGCGCAATGCCAAAGGGGGATGGGACGAGATCACCTATGGCGAAGCATGGTCGCAGGTCCAGGCGGTCGGCCAGAGTCTGATGGACATGGGCGCAAAGCCGGCTGACAGGCTGGCCGTGCTTTCGGGCAACTCCATCGAGAACGCGGTGATCTCCTTTGCGGCGATGTCGATAGGTGTCATTCTGGCGCCTATATCGCCGAACTACACGCTGATGCCCGGCGGCCTTGCGCGCCTCAAGGACATCGCGCAGGTGCTGCGTCCGAACTTCGTTTTCGTTCAGAGTGGACGCGACTTTTCCGCGGCCCGTTCCATTCCCGAATTGGCAGACTCGACCTGGATCAGCGTCGATGGCGCGCCGGAGACGACGCCCTTCCGGGTCCTGACGGATCGAACGGACCGTGAAGGATTCACGCGTGCGTCGGGTGCAATCCCCAGCGACGCCGTTGCAAAAATTCTCTTCACCTCCGGTTCGACCGGCCTGCCAAAGGGCGTGCTGAACACGCATCGCATGATGGCGAGCTCGCTGCAAATGGGGAGCCTGCTGGTGTCGCCTCCGGAGGCGCCGGTTCAGGTCGAATGGCTGCCGTGGCACCATACGATGGGCAGCAACGTCATTCTTCACGGCATTCTCAGGAACGGCGGGACGCTCTACATCGATGACGGTCGGCCGCTGCCTCAGCTCTTTCACAAATCGGTGGCGAACCTCAAGGAGATCTCGCCGACGGCGATGTTCAACGTTCCCGCCGGCTATAACCTGTTGTGCGATGCCATCGAGAACGACTTCGCCCTCGGCGCCAGCATCTTCAAACGGCTGGATCGATTGAGCTACGCGGGGGCTGCCATTTCGCAAGGAACGCTCGAAAAACTCTATCGGCTGACTTCATCGGTCACGGGCCGGCGGATTCCGGTGATGTCGGGGTACGGGACGACCGAAACGGCGCCGACAATCAGCACGACGCATTGGGCAACGGATCGGCCGGGCGAGATTGGCCTTCCCGCGCCGGGCGTGCAGCTGAAACTGATCCCTGTTTCCGACACGTACGAGGCCAGGGTCAAGGGCCCCAACGTCACCCCCGGTTATCTCGGCAGAGCCGATCTGACGGAGAAGGCTTTCGACGAGGAGGGGTTCTACCGCATCGGCGACACCGTGTCGTTTATCGATCCCGAGAAGCCGGAGTTCGGTCTGCGTTTCACCGGCAGAATTTCGGAGAACTTCAAGCTCGCGAACGGCACCTGGGTTGCGATCGGCAATATGCGTGCCGCCATCCTGGCCGCAACGCGCGGCGTCCTACTGGACATTGTCGTTGCCGGAGAAAACCGTGATGCCTGCGCGCTGCTGTGCTGGCTGAATCCAACCGAGGCGGCGCGGATTTCGAACGCGCCGGCTGCGGATTTGACCTGCGACCCCAAGGTGATCGAATTCCTGAGACATCGTTTGCAGGAATACAATGAGGCCGTCGGAAGCAGCGAAAAAATCTGCACGTTCACCCTGCTGAAGGATCCGCCCTCATTGGCCGCGGGAGAAATCACCGACAAGGCCTATGTCAATCAACGTGCTGTGCTCAAGCACCGGGCTGAACAAGCGGACCGTCTCCACTGCAACGAACCCGACGCAGCCGTGATTCGAGTCTGATTCAGTGCCTGACGCCGGTGGCCGGCTCAAGCGGCGCTGCGGCGCGCCTTTGCCTTCGGCTTGTCAGGTGCGGCTGTCGTCAGCGGGCTTTGGGCGCCGGGGCCTGGATGGGTATGAACCTCCTTGGCCGAGAGCGGCTCGCCGCATTCAGAGCACACCATGACCGGGTCGAAGTCCTTTCCGCACTTGCGGTGCTGGTGCAGCAGCGGCCGGCCGCGCTCGTCGACCATGTGAGTGTCGCCCCAATGCACGAGCGCCATCATGATCGGATAAAGGTCGAGACCCTTCTGGGTCAGGATATATTCGTGCCGCTTTGGCGCCTCCTGGTAGGGAATGCGGCGCAGAATGCCCTGCCGGACCAGCTTCTTCAGCCGTTCGGCGAGGAGATGACGTGTAATTCCGAGCGCCGACTGGAATCCTTCGAAGCGCCGCGTGCGCAAAAAACATTCGCGCAGGATCAGAAGGGTCCAGCGGTCACCGATCACGCCGATGGTTCGGGCCATCGAACACGGCTCTTCCTCCAGTTCTTTCCACTTCATCCGTATTCTCCAGTCATCCCAGCGAGACCCGCTCGAATCGCTGCCGAGGCCGCCATATTTGCCTTGCATTCTAGATAGGTACTGAATTCCAAACAATACCCGATGAAACGGTCAAACCAGCATAAATCTAGCCGAATTTGACAGTTCGTTTTTAGAACTGTAGAAGTGAGAACAGGCAAGCCATGCGATTGGATCGCCGGTCCCTGACCATCCAATACGCTCTGCGGGAGAAAGCGGTCATGACCCTCAAGGTTGAATTCCAGTTCGATTTCGGCAGCCCAAACGCGTATCTGGCGGAGGTCGCCATCCCCGGGATCGAGCGGCGGACCGCGGTAAAATTCGAGTACGTCCCGGTCCTGCTCGGCGGGATCTACAAGGCGACCGGCAACATGTCCCCGTTCGACTCGCTTCGCGGGATCAAGAACAAGCCGGAATACCAGGCGCTCGAGACCCAGCGGTTTATCCGCCGCCACAACATCACGAAATTTCGTCAGAATACCTTCTTTCCAGTCAACACTTTGATGCTGATGCGCGGCGCCGTCGCGGCCCAGTTCGAAGGCGTATTCGAACCCTATTTCCGCGCCGCCTATCATCACATGTGGGAGGAGCCCAAGAAGATGGATGATCCCGAAGTGTTCCGGACCGCATTTGCCTCCTCGGGGATCGACATCGACAGGCTGGTTACGCGCGCGCAGCAGGATGACGTCAAAAAGAAGCTGATTGACCTGACCAATGACGCCGTCGCCCGCGGTGCCTTCGGCTCGCCGACATTCTTCGTCGGCAAGGAGATGTTTTTCGGCAAGGATCAACTCCGCGACGTCGAGGAATCGATCGTCGAACAGACCCGGCAGCCCGTTTCCAAGACCGGCTAGTTACCGACTTGCGGTCCGTGCGGGTTGAGGCGAAGGGCTGGCGGTAAGCCGGAGTTTATCCTCAGCCCGTCGGCAGAAAAACAATCCAGGGAGAGTGAAATGGCTGGTCCGCTTAGCGGCGTTCGTGTCCTCGATCTGACCGGCGTGGTGTCGGGCCCGTTTGCGACCATGTTTCTGGCGGACCAGGGCGCCGACGTGCTCAAGATCGAGCCGATCGGTGGCGATATCACCCGTCGCAGCCGGGCCACCATCGACAAGGACGGCGAGTTCTCCGCGCTGTTCATCTCGTCCAACCGCGGCAAGCGTTCGCTCTCGATCGACGTCAAGAGCCCCGCCGGGCACGAGGTGCTGGCCAAGCTGGTCGCGCAGGCCGATGTTCTGGTGCAGAACTTCCGGCCCGGCACCATGGAGCGCCTCGGCCTCGGCGTCGAAGAACTGCGCCGGCGTCATCCGCGCTTGATCTATGTCTCGATCAGCGGCGTCGGCGACACCGGGCCCTATGTGAAGAAGCGCGTCTACGATCCAATCATTCAGGGCCTGTCGGGCTTTGCCGATATCCAGTCGCAGCCGGTCACCAATCGCCCGCAGATGATCCGCACCATCGTGTGCGACAAGACCACCGCCGTGTTCACCGCGCAGGCGGTGGCGGCGGCGCTCTACGCGCGTGAGAAGACGGGGCAGGGGGATCATATCCAGGTCGCGATGCTGGACGCGATGATTTCCTACCTCTGGCCGGAAGGCATGATGCAGTACACGGTGGTCGGAGCCGAGGCCGCTGCCGCCGATCCCAACGACCGCCCGGATCTCGTGTTCAAGACCAGCGATGGTTACATCACGGCCGGCACCATCTCAGATTCCGAATGGCAGGGCTTCTGCCGCGCGTCCGGCGATCCCGAACTCGCCAACGATGCCCGGTTTGCGACCCCGTCCGCGCGTTCGGTGAACGCCACGGCGCGCATCAACAAGATGGCGGAGTATATCGGCCGGCACACGACCGCCGAATGGCTGGAGCGGTTGGACGCTGCGGATGTCCCTTGCGCGCCGATCCTGCGGCGCGGCGAGATCATCCACAATGAGCAGGTCGTGGCGCGCGGAATCATCGCGGAGTTCGACCAACCGAAGGTCGGCCGTGTGCGCCAGCCCAAGCCCGCGGCTCGCTTCGAGGTCAACCAGGCTGCCATCGGCGGACCGGCCCCGCGCGTCGGGGAGCACTCGCGCGAGGTGCTTCGCGAACTGGGCTACGATGATGGCGCGATCGACGATATGGTCGCTGCACGCACGTTACGCGTGGCCATGTAGGTCGATGCACTTCGCGCGTCCGGCGAACGGTTCTCAGGCCTTGGCAGGCGTCGGTTTAATTGGTGCGCGCGGAGCATTCGCGGCAACCGCTCGCTGGTAAGCCTCCCGGCTTCGCATGCGCTCGAGATAGGGCTGCGCATTGTCGCAGATGCCTACCCCGTAGGCGACCGCCCAGTCCAGGCACGTCGTCAGCAGGATGTCGGCGCTGCTGAATCGCTCGCCCATGATAAAATGTCGGCCGTCGGCCAGCGCGACCTCGACATGGCGCAGCTGCGCCCGAAAGTATTCTGCGGCTTGAGCTACGACCTCCGGCGCGACGCCGTAAATTGGGCCGAGCGCATCGGCGCTGTGACGGCGCATCACATACAGGCTAGTCGAGTCGAGCTCGGTGACGATAAAGAAGCACCATTCCAGCCACGCGGCATAGTCGCGGGTGGATTCAGGGATCAATGCACGCTCCGGCGTTGAGTACATCCGCGACAGATAAGCGACGATCGCGGCGCTCTCGCCGATGCGGAAATCACCGTCCTGCAGCAGCGGAATCTTCTGGCGCGGATTGAGCCTGGTATATTCGGCGGTCTTGGTCTCGCCGGTCCGTGGGCCGATCGGTTTGATCTCGTAGGCCAGCCCCAGCTCGTGCATCGCCCAGTGCGGCCGAACGGTGCGGCTTGTCCCGACGCCCCACAAAGTGAGGTCTGGATTGTCGCTCATGTCACCATTTCTCTACGGCGGGGCGAAGATCGAGTTCATGGGTCCAGCCGTCGCGGCTTTGCTGATGGGCAAACCAATACGCTTCGGCAATTGAGGAGGTCTTGGTCAGGCTGTCGGGCGGGATCTCACTGGCCTCGATCCCCCTGGCCGCTTTCATGCGCTGATGAATAGCCTCGCTATCGACGCCAGCGTCGATGATGAGATGGACGACGTGAATGTTCTTGGGCCCGAGCTCGCGCGCCATCGCCTGGGCCAGCGCGCGAAGGCCGAATTTTGCCGACGAGAACGCGACAAATCCCTTGCTGCCCCGGATGCTTGCGGTCGCACCGGTAAAAAGAATGGTGCCGCATCGGCGCGGCAGCATGACGCGCGCGGCTTCGCGTCCGACCAGGAAGCCGGCGTAACAGGCCAGCTCCCAGGCCTTGAAGAAGAGCTTTTCGGTAGTCTCCAGCAGGGGCTTGTTGACGTTCGAACCGGCATTGAACAGGCAGATCTCGATCGGACCGATGTCGCGCTCGACGCCCGCGAATAGCTTCTGGACTTCTGCTTCCTGACGGGCGTCGACGCTGAAGGCGTGGATGTTGTGGCCTTTCGCCCTGAGCTCGTCGACAAGCGCCTGAGATTTGGTCGGATCGCGTCTGCAGATGCAAATAGTGTAGCCGCCGCTGGCAAACCGCCGCGCAACGGCAGCGCCGATGGCATCACCCGCGCCGACCAGCATCGCGACCCCGCGACTTTCTCCCATGCTGCCTCTCCCATAAGTTCTTATTTGATACGCTAGGGGTATCGGTTGGAAGTCCGGTTGTAAACGGTGTTCTCAAGAGCGCTGGAACAGGGCAGTAAGCTTGCCGTTTTCTGATCCGATCGTGACAACAAAATAGCGATTGACGAGTTCTAAAAAAGAACGCATGCTTCGCTTCGAGGCGCAATGCTGAAAAAGGCGCCGATGTTTTTCATTCGGGAGGCGGTTAGTCGTGGCGAAGCTGTCGCAAGCACTCGGTCTCGATCAAACCGCTTTTCGGTTTGCTGGCCGCATCGACCAATCGACAGATCGCCATCTTGCCAAAGCGGTGGACCAGATCGGGCCGATCGAGGACTGCGCCACGACCATGGTAGCCTCGATCGGCGCGATGGCGAATCCCGATCGTTCTGGTCTCGCTCAAAAAATGTGGTCCACCAGGGCCGATAGAACTGCTTCGCACACAGCGCGCCTAACCTAACTGGGAGAAGTTCCTTGAAAAAGAGAAATGCAACCGTCGCCGTGATCGGCGCGGGCGATTTCATCGGCGGCGAGATCGCCAAGAAATTTGCCTCCGAGGGCTTTACTGTCTTCGCGGGTCGCCGCAACGGCGACAAGCTGGCGCCGCTGGTCAAGGAGATCGAGGCTGCCGGCGGCGAGATCCACGCACGTTCGCTCGACGCGCGCAAGGAGGAGGAGATCGTCTCCTTTCTGAGCGACGCCGACAAGCACGCACCATTGGATGTCTGCATCTTCAATATCGGTGCCAACGTCAACTTCCCGATCCTCGAGACGACCGAGCGCGTGTTCCGCAAGGTCTGGGAGATGGCCTGCTACTCCGGTTTCCTCGCCGGGCGCGAGGCGGCCCGGCTGATGCTGCCGCGCGGCCAGGGCAACATCTTCTTCACCGGTGCGACCGCTTCATTGCGCGGTGGCAGCGGCTATGCCGCCTTTGCCAGCGCCAAATTCGGACTGCGCGCTGTGGCGCAGGCAATGGCGCGCGAACTCGGCCCGAAGAATATCCACGTCGCGCACCTCGTTATCGATTCCGGCGTCGACACCGAATGGGTCCGCCAGCGGCGCCTGGAAGCGCTCGGGCCTAATGCGCTCGACGATCCGGATCTGCTGATGCCGCCGGCCTCGGTCGCGGCGTCCTATTGGCAGCTGTATCAGCAGCCGAAGAGCGCCTGGACCTTTGAGCTGGAAATCCGCCCCTTCGGTGAGAAGTGGTAGGAAGCGCAGATGGAACTCGCACTGTCTCCCGAAGATGCGGCCTTCCGTGATGAGGTGCGCGCTTTCATCGCCGAAAACTATCCGAAGGAAATGCGGGTCCCTAATCCGGAGACCGACCTGACCAAAGAGCAATCGTTGCTCTGGCACCAAATTCTCTACGAGAAGGGCTGGATCGCGCCGCTTTGGCCCAAGGAATTTGGCGGCCCTGGCTGGTCGATCACCCGGCGTTTCATCTTCGAGCAGGAGACCAGCCGGGCCGGGACGCTGCCGCCGTTGGCGTTCAGCGTCACCATGGTTGGTCCGGTCATTTACACCTTCGGCAATGATGCCCAGAAGCAGAAGTTCTTGCCGCGGATACTGTCGGGTGAAGACTGGTGGTGCCAAGGCTATTCCGAGCCGGGTTCAGGCTCAGACCTCGCCACCGTCCGGACCAAGGCTGTGCGCGACGGCGACCATTACATCGTCAACGGTCACAAGACCTGGACAACGTTGGCGCAGCACGCCGACTGGATCTTCTGCCTGGTGCGTACTGATTCGAGCGCCAAGCCTCAGGCGGGCATCTCGTTCCTCCTGATCGACATGAAGTCGCCAGGCGTGACCGTGCGTCCGATCATCACGATCGACGGTTCGCACGAGGTCAATGACGTCTTCCTCGAGGATGTCCGCGTTCCCGTCGAGAACCTGATCGGCGAGGAGAACAAGGGCTGGACCTACGCAAAATTCCTGCTGGGCAACGAGCGCACCAGCATGGCCGGGATCGGCCGGTCGACGCGCTACCTCGACCGGTTGAAGAAGATCGTGAAAGCGGAGATCGCAGCGGACGATCCGGCGCATCTCGAATTTCGCAAGGAGATCGGCCGGCTCGAGCTCGATGTGCTCGCGCTCGAGGCCACCGAGCTGCGGGTCGTTGCCCAGATGGCGCGCGGCATCGATCCGGGGCCCGCGGCCTCGCTGTTCAAGATCCGCGGCACCGAGATCTTCCAGGGCATTACCGAGCTCACACATCGTGCCATCGGCAACTATGGCCTGGCGCTTCGCGAGCAACCGTCGGGCGCAAACCAGTTCATGCCGGGTGCCGATTACGGCCACACAGCGTCGGAGAAATACCTGAACGCGCGCAAGCTCAGCATCTACGGTGGATCAAACGAGATCCAGCGCAACATCATCGCCAAAGCGGTGCTCGGTCTCTAGCAACAGCGCAACAAGAGGATCGGATGGATATCCAGTTCACGGAAGAGCAGGAACTGTTGCGCTCCAGCGTACAGCGTATGCTACGCGACCAATACAGCTTCGAGGCGCGCCGCAAGATCGTGGCCAGCGAAGAGGGCTGGAGCCGCAAGCAGTGGGGCGCTTTTGCGGAGCTCGGCCTGCTCGCCGCGCCATTCTCCGAGGAGAGCGGCGGACTTGGTGGCGGCCCGCTCTCTACTATGATCGTTGCCCAGGAGTTCGGCCGCCACCTTGTCGTGGAGCCGTACGTGGAGACGGTCGTGCTGGTCGGCGGCTTGATCGAGCAGGCAGGGACGAAAGAGCAGAAGCAGGCCTTCATTCCCGATATCATCGCCGGACACAAGATCTGGGCGCTGGCCTGGACCGAAAAAAACTCGCGCTTCGATCTCGCCAATGTCGCGGCCACGGCGCGGCGAGAGGGAAAGGACTACACGCTTAGTGGTGAGAAGACCGCCGTCATAGCGGCGCCTTGGGCCGATTATCTCATCGTCTCCGCCCGGACTGCCGGCAAGCGCGACGATTGTGGCGGCGTCAGCCTGTTCGTCGTCGACGCCCGGGCGGCGAATCTCGAATTGCGGAGCTTCAAGACCATCGACGGCCGCCGTGCCGCGGAGATCACTTTCCGCGATGTGCGCGGCGAGTTGCTCGGCAGCGAGGGCGAAGGCGTCGCCCTGCTGGAAGGCTGCCGCGACAGGGCCATCGGCGCGCTCTGCGCCGAGGCGGTCGGCGCGATGGCCGAACTGAACTCTGCGACGCTGGAATACGCCAAGGCCCGAAAGCAGTTCGGCGTCACCATCGGCAGCTTCCAGGTGTTGCAGCACCGGATGGTCGACATGTTCATCGCGCATCAGGAGGCGCTTTCCCTGATGCAGCATCTCAGTCTCAGCCTCGGTGCCGGCGAAAGTGGCATCTCGCGCCTCGCCTCCGGCGCCAAGTCGAGGGTCGGCTACGCCGGCAAGTTCATCGCCGACCAGGCGGTGCAGCTCCACGGCGGCATGGGCATGACCGACGAATTGAACGTCGGTCACTACTTTAAGCGAATCTCCTCGATCAATATCCAGTTCGGCGATCCCGCTCACCACTTGCTGCGTTATGTGCAGCTCGACGCGGCAGCGTAACCAAAGAGGCAGCCATGACGACAGAGGCAGTTATCGTTTCCACCGCCCGCACCGGCGTCGGCAAGGCCTATCGCGGTGCGCTGAACAACACCGAGGGGCCGACCATGGCTGGCCATGTGATGGCCGAAGCGGTGAGGCGCGCGGGCGTTGAGCCGGACGAGGTCGAAGACGTGGTGATGGGTTGCGCGATGCAGCAGGGCACCATGGTGATGAACGTCGCACGCAAGGGGGCGGTTCGTGCCGGCCTGCCGGTCACCGTCGCCGGCACCACGATCGATCGGCAGTGCGCCTCCGGCCTGCAGGCGATCGCGGTCGCGGCCCGCTCGATCATGCTGGATGGCGTCGAGATCGCGATCGGAGGCGGCATCGAATCGATCAGCCTGGTGCAGAACGACCACATGAACAGGTTCCACGCCGTCGACGACGAGCTGATGGCGATGAAGCCCGAGATGTACATGTCGATGCTCGACACTGCCGAGATTGTCGCCGAGCGCTACAAGATCGGTCGCGACCGGCAGGACGAATACAGCCTCGAATGTCAGCGCCGCATTGGTGCCGCGATGCAGGCCGGTCGCTTCAATGACGAGATCGTCCCGATCACAACGACGATGGCCGTCGTCAACAAGGACACCAGGGAGGTCTCCTATCAGCAGGTGACGCTGTCGAAGGACGAAGGGCCGCGCCCCGAGACCACGGCGGAAGGATTGGCGAAGATCAAGCCGGTATTCGAAGGCAAGACCATCACGGCCGGCAATGCCAGCCAGCTCTCCGACGGAGCATCGGCCTGCGTGCTCATGAGCGACAAGACCGCCACCAAGAAGGGCCTTAAGCCGCTCGGCATCTTCCGCGGCTTCGTCGCCGCCGGAGTCGAGCCGGACGAAATGGGCATCGGTCCGGTCGCGGCGATCCCGCGCCTTCTCAAGCGCCACGGCCTGAGGATCGATGACATCGATCTTTGGGAGCTGAACGAAGCCTATGCTGTCCAGGTGATCTACTGCCGCGACAAGCTCGGCATCGATCCGGACAAGCTGAACGTCAATGGCGGCTCGATCGCGATCGGCCATCCCTACGGCATGACGGGCAGCCGGCTTGCGGGCCATATCCTGATCGAGGGGCGGCGGCGCAAGGCGAAGTACGGCGTGGTGACCATGTGCATCGGCGGCGGCATGGGCGCGGCCGGCCTATTTGAACTCGTCAACTGATCGGAAAGCGGAGAAAGCGCACGTGAAGACAGCAATCACTGAACTGTTCGGCATCCAGCATCCGATCATCCAGGGCGGCATGCATTATGTCGGCTTTGCCGAGCTTGCCGCCGCGGTCTCGAATGCCGGCGGTCTCGGCATCATCACCGGCCTGACCCAGCGGACGCCGGAGCTGCTGGCGAAGGAAATCGCGCGCTGTCGCGACATGACCGACAAGCCGTTCGGTGTGAACCTGACCTTCCTGCCGAGCTTCACTGCACCGCCTTATCCGGAATATATCGCCGCCATCAAGGAAGGTGGCGTCAAGGTGGTGGAGACCGCCGGCCGCAGCCCGGAAGCGTACATGCCCGCGCTGAAGGCTGCCGGCATTAAGGTGATCCACAAATGCACTTCGGTGCGGCATTCGCTGAAAGCCGAGAAGATCGGATGCGACGCCGTCAGCGTCGACGGCTTCGAATGCGGCGGCCATCCCGGCGAGGACGATATCCCGAACATGATCCTGCTGCCGCGCGCGGCGGATGAACTGAAGATTCCGTTCGTGGCCTCGGGTGGCATGGCGGATGCGCGCAGCCTCGTTGCTGCGCTGTCGATGGGCGCCGCCGGCATGAACATGGGTACCCGCTTCGTCGCAACCAGGGAAGCTCCCGTCCACGCCAACGTCAAGCAGGCCCTCGTCAAAGCCACCGAACTCGATACCGTGCTGGTCATGCGCGCGCTGCGTAACACCGAGCGCGTGCTGAAGAACAAGGGTGTCGATCAATTGCTCGAGGTCGAGCGCGAGAAGGGGGCGAGCCTCAAGATCGAGGACATCCATGAGCAGGTCGCGGGTGTCTACCCCAGGGTGATGGTCGATGGTGACATGGATGCCGGTGCTTGGAGCTGCGGCATGGTGGTCGGACTGATCCACGATATCCCGACGGTGAAGGAGCTGATCGACCGCATCATGAGGGAAGCCGAGCAGATCATCCGGCAGCGGCTGACTGGATTTCTTGACGGTACTGTCGCCGATCTGGCCACGCGCGCCGTTGCTTGACAAAGGTTTGCATGCGAGCGCTTCAGTGCCGAGATCAATGCTCGCTGATCGCATTGAGCAGCGGATCGGCGTGACCGATTGATCTCTCAAGTTGGGGGGGCGGGCCAGGCCGACAAGCAAGCTGAAATGTCGTTTTCACCGAGGAGCGGCCAATGAAGTACTATCTCTGCAAGTACATTCCGCCCCGGGCGGATTTCCTGGCGACCATGAGCGCCGCTGAGAAACAATGGATGAAGCAGCACGGTGCGTTCCTGGATGATCTGCTCGCAAAGGGGCAGATCGTCGCGCACGGTCCCGTCACGGACCCGCGTGGCGGTTATGGCGTGTCGCTCTATCAGATCCCAAACGATCTCGACATCGAGGCGGTCACCTCGGAAGATCCTGTCGTGAAGAACGGCGCCGGCCACTATGAGCATTACCCGATGATGCATTTGAAGGCGCGCGGCTGAGATCCTCCCCTGGACCAATTTGGCAGCGTGGGTGGCATGACCTTTGATCTGTGCCAGCACGGGTAGGCCATCGCGATCGGCGAGACAGCGTTTTGCAAGGATGGGAGCCGCGGCGCCGTCGGCATTGGCGGGGGAGGCGGCCGGCGTAATAGTGCCGTTGGTGCGGAACGCTGCCTTCAATCCGGGAACTTGGCCGGACGGCGTGCTGCACGTCAAAAAAGTATCAGTTCACATCTGAAATGGTGGTGGCGTGCCTAGGTACTGGTCGCTACTCTGCCAACGAGAGGAAGCGCTGAACCAATCAGCCGATAAGGGAGCGGAGGCGGATCATTACAAGCCGCACCGGCCTGAAGGGAGGGGACATGGAACCGGACCTGGAAGTTGTCCAGATACGGCGCGGCGAGTCATTCAAGGCGTGGTCGCACGGCTACCCATTCCACACCGTCCGCTGGCATTTCCATCCCGAGTACGAGCTCCATCAGGTCGTGGCCACCAGCGGACGCTATTTCGTCGGTGACTTCATCGGCGACTTCGAACCAGGTAATCTCGTGCTCACCGGCCCCAATTTGCCGCACAATTGGGTGAGCGATCTGCCGGCAGAGTGCGCCATCCCGCTACGCGGACGCATCCTTCAATTCAGCGAAGAATTCATCGGCGACCTGATGAAGGTCATGCCTGAGCTTTCGGGCCTTGCCGCACTGCTGGATTTTTCCCGGCGTGGTGCGCTGTTCACCCGCAGCACGAGCGATGCGCTCGTCCCACTCATGGAGGAGATCGTCACGGCGAACGGCGTGCGCCGGATCGAGCTGTTCTTGATGATCTTGGGGATACTCTGTCGCGCCGCGCGACAGGCGCGTCCGCTGTCCAGCCCAAACTATCTGCCCGATCCGTCTGGCTACATGTCCGTGGGAATGAACAAGGCACTCGCATTCATCCGGAAGAATCTGACGCAACCTTTCGGCGAAGCGGAGCTTGCTGCGATCGCCGGTCAATCGCAAAGCGCATTTTCGCGCTCGTTCCGCCGGCACACGGGCATGTCATTGGTGCAATACGTTAAGCGGCTGCGTATCAATCTCGCTTGTCAGATATTGATGAGCGACGAGCAGGCTTCCATCACCGACATCTGCTTCGAGGTCGGCTTCAACAATCTCTCCAATTTTAACCGGCAGTTCCTGGCCGAGAAAGGCATGCCCCCTTCGCGCTTCAGACGATTGTTGGCGCACAACATCGATGAGGCGCACGCGGCCTAGCCGCATAGGAGCAAAGAAGGAGGATCGTTACGGAAGAATGACGCGGACACGCCGACGGCGGTCCGCGACAGCAATCGTTCGACCAGAATTCTGCGCGGCTCCGAGCACCGGCGCTCATCGTGCCGTCGGAAACGGAAGCAGCGAGGGCCTGACTTCGAAGGATCAACGACGACACCCTGACACCCAGTCTGGAAAGGAAATCTGAAATGAGAAAGTTCTCTGCTAAATATGCGGGCACAATTGGCATAGCCCTCTCGCTGCTCGGCACAACAGCCATTTCTTCGCGGGCCGCAGAGGTGAAGAACGCGACCGTCGCCTTCCTGATGCCGGACCAGGCCTCCACCCGCTATGAACAACATGATTATCCGGGCTTCGTCGCAGAGATGAAGAAGCTGTGCGACAGTTGCAAGGTGATCTACCAGAACGCCAGCGCGGATGCCGCGCGGCAGCAACAGCAATTCAACTCGGTGATTTCGCAGGGCGCCAAGGTAATCGTGCTCGACCCCGTCGACTCCACTGCCGCGGCATCCCTGGTCAAGATGGCACAATCGCAAGGCATCAAGGTCATTGCCTATGACCGGCCGGTCCCCGACGCCAAGGTCGATTTTTACGTGTCCTTCGACAATCAAGCCATCGGCAAGGCTATCTCCGAATCGCTCGTCAAGCATCTTAAGGCCGCCAACGCGACGGCGAAGGAGGGCGAAGGCGTACTCGAAATCAATGGATCGCCGACCGATGCCGCTGCGGGACTCATCAAGAAGGGGATCCACGAGGGGCTTGATAAGAGCGGCTATCCAATTCTGGCCGAATACGACACGCCGGACTGGGCGCCGCCGAAGGCGCAGCAATGGGCGAGTGGCCAGATCACCCGCTTCGGCAAGAAGATCCTCGGCGTCGTAGCTGCCAATGACGGCACGGGCGGTGGCGCAATTGCCGCCTTCAAGGCCGCAGGTATCGAGCCGGTGCCGCCGGTGACGGGCAACGATGCGACGATTGCCGCGCTTCAGCTCGTCATCGCAGGCGATCAGTACAACACGATCTCCAAACCCAGTGAGATCGTGGCAGCTGCTGCGGCGCAAGCGGCGGTGAAATTCCTCTCCGGAGAGATGCCCAAGGCGGAAGCTACGCTATTCAATGCGCCATCGAAGTTGTTCGTGCCGGCCGTCGTCACTCAGGAGAACCTGAAGGCGGAGATTATCGATAAGAAGATCCAGACGGCCGATCAGCTCTGCACGGGCCGATATGCCGCGGGTTGCAAGAAGCTTGGCATCACGCAGTGACGACGTCGGTCCCGGCCGCTTCCGGCGGCCGGGACGAAGGATGAGAGGGCGAATTGGGACATGACCACGATCTCGGATGCCGATGACGCGCAGGGCGGACCGCGCAAGCCGGTCTTGAGTCTTCGCGGAATTTCCAAGCATTTCGGCGCCGTGTCCGCCCTGACCGATGTTGATCTCGATGTGCATGCCGGCGAAGTCGTGGCACTTGTGGGTGATAACGGTGCAGGAAAATCCACGCTGGTGAAGATCCTTGCCGGCGTGCACCAACCCACCTCCGGAACGATCACGTTCGGCGGTGAACATGTTGTCCTGTCCGACCCATCCATGGCACTCGGCCTCGGCATCGCCACCGTTTTCCAGGATTTGGCCCTCTGCGAGAATCTCGACGTGGTCGCAAACATCTTCCTCGGCCGCGAGCTCAACCCGCTGCGGCTCGACGAGGTCTCCATGGAGCTTCGCGCCTGTACCTTGCTCAACGAGCTGTCAGCGCGGATCCCGAGCGTGCGAGAGCCCGTGGCGTCGCTCTCCGGCGGACAGCGCCAGACCGTGGCGATCGCGCGCTCGCTGCTGACTGAGCCGAAACTCATTCTGCTCGACGAGCCGACTGCGGCGCTCGGCGTTGCCCAAACCGCTGAGGTGCTAGACCTCGTCGAACGCGTTCGCGCACGCGGTCTCGGCGTCATCATGATCAGTCACAACATGGAGGACGTCCGCGCGGTTGCCGATCGGATCGTGGTGCTGCGCCTCGGTCGCAACAACGGCGAGTTCGATCCCGACGTGTCCAATCAGGATCTCGTTACGGCGATTACCGGAGCGGACGAAAATTCTGTCTCGCGCCGCGCCAGGCGGCGCCGCGCCCATCAGTCGCCGGAGCTTGGGCGATGACCGACGACACGCAACAGGTTTCGACGGCGCGGTTGCTCGACCGCAGTGACGAACGAGTCAAGCACGCGGACACGCTTGGAAACACGATCGGCGCCTTTGTGGACCGTGTGCGGTCGGGCGATCTCGGATCGCTGCCGGTGGTCGTCGGGCTCATCGTCATCTGCGCGGCGTTCGAGACCCTCAACCCTGTTTTTCTCGCGCCGAACAATCTGGTCAATTTGCTTTTCGATTGCGCGACAGTGGGTGTGATCTCGCTGGGCATCGTCTGTATCCTGATGGTCGGCGAGATCGATCTGTCGGTCGGATCGGTGAGCGGGTTCTCTTCGGCGCTCGTCGGCGTGCTTTGGGTCGCTCAGGATTGGCCGGTCGCCGTGGCGATCGTCACGGCGTTGGTGCTGGGCGCTGCCATCGGCGCGCTCTATGCATTTTTGTTCAATCGTCTGGGTATGCCGAGCTTCGTCTCGACGCTGGCCGGCCTGCTGACGTGGCTCGGCCTGCAGCTGTATCTGCTCGGCTCCTCCGGCTCGATCAACCTTCCGTATGGATCGGCGCTGGTCAATTTCGGACAGATGCTCGTCATGCCGTCGATCGTATCCTACGTGCTGGCGGCGGTCGCGAGCGTGGTTATGTTCGTGACCGGCTACCGAACGGCCGCGCGCCGGCGGGCGGCGGGGCTATCGGCCAGTTCGCTTGGTCGCATGGTGCTGAAGGCGCTGCTGGTCACCATCGTGCTCGAATTCGTTGTCTATTATCTCAATCTCGGGCGCGGCATTCCCTGGATGTTTGGTCTGTTCGTCGGCTTGTGCGTGATCATGAATTACGCATTGACGAGAACCAAATGGGGCCGCTCGATGTCTGCCGTCGGCGGCAATCGCGAGGCGGCCCGTCGGGCTGGCATCAACGTTCGCCGGGTCTATTCGACCGCATTCATGCTGTGCTCCACGCTGGCCGCGGCCGGCGGCATTCTGGCCGCAGCGCGGCTGGCATCTTCCAGCCAGCAGGCCGGGACCGGGGATGTGAACCTCAACGCGATCGCCGCCGCGGTCATCGGTGGCACAAGCCTGTTTGGCGGCCGCGGGAGCGCCTATTCCGCGCTCCTCGGCGTCATCGTCATCCAGTCCATCGCGAGCGGCCTCACGCTGCTCGATCTCTCCTCGTCGCTGCGGTACATGATTACGGGCGCGGTCCTTGCCATTGCAGTCATCGTCGATTCGCTGGCACGGCGCTCGCGCCTTTCCCACGGCCGAGCTTGAACAACTCTCATAGGAAAAGGACAAGCCTTGGCCCAGGAACTTGCAGAAAAAGTCGCGGCGATCACCGGCGCCGCATCGGGCATCGGTCTCGAATGCGCCAGAACATTGATCGGGGCCGGCGCGCGGGTGGTGCTGATCGATCGGGCGGAAGAGGCGCTGAGCAGCGCCTGCGTTGCGCTGGGCGATCAGGCGATTCCGTTACGTATCGACCTCACCGATCCCCTGAGCATGGAAGCGATGATGCCGCAGGTGCTGGAGAAAGCGGGTCAACTGGACATCTTCCATGCGAATGCTGGTGCCTATGTCGGCGGCGAGGTGCTTGGCGGCGATCCCGACGCGTGGGACCGCATGCTCAATTTGAACGTCAATGCGCTGTTCCGGTCGATCCATGCGGTGCTGCCGCACATGGTTGAGCGCAAGAGCGGCGACATCATCGTCACCAGTTCGATCGCAGGTCTCGTGCCTGTCGTCTGGGAACCGATCTATACCGCGTCCAAGCACGCCGTGCAGGCTTTTGTGCATACTCTGCGCCGGCAGGTCGCGAAACACGGTTTGCGCGTCGGCGCCGTTGCGCCCGGTCCAGTCGTGACCGCGCTCATCAAGGATTGGCCCAAAGAGAAGATCGAGGAGGAAATGGCGGCCGGTGGCTTGATGCAGCCGGTGGAAGTCGCGCAGGCAGTGCTCTTCATGTTGACGCGCCCGAGAAACGTCACCATCCGCGACCTCGTCATTCTGCCGCAGAGCAACGATCTGTAACATCTTCCGATCGGCGATCCTGAGATGAACAAGCAACCCGATAACCGCCATTTCCTTGGCATCGATGTCGGCACCGGCAGCGCACGGGCCGGACTCTTCGACCGCTCTGGCAGGCTCCTGGCGAGTGACAGCGCCCCTGTTGCACTTTGGCGGGAGGCTGGCGACGTCGTCGAGCAGTCGAGCGAGGATATCTGGCGTGCCGTATGCCGCAGCGTGCGTAGCGCGGTGGTGCAGGCGGGTATCGCGGCGGACAGTATCGCCGGCATAGGCTTTGACGCGACCTGCTCGCTGGTGGTGCTTGGCGAGGCGGGTGTGCCGCTGCCCGTCGGGCCATCCGGCGATCCTGCTCGCAACGTCGTTGTATGGATGGATCACCGCGCTGCGGATCAGGCGCGCCGTATCAACCAGACGGGCGAGAAAGTTCTCGACTATGTCGGCGGAACGATCTCTCCCGAGATGGAGACGCCGAAACTGTTGTGGCTCGCCGAAAACATGCCCGAGACGTTCTCCCATGCGTGGCAGTTTATGGACTTGACTGATTTTCTCACTTGGCGTGCAACAGGGAGTTTGTCCCGCTCCATTTGTACCGTGACGTGCAAGTGGACCTATCTGGGCCACGAAGACCGCTGGGACGATCAATTCTTCCGCAGGATTGGCCTCGGCGTGCTGCCGGATGAGCAGTTCCGCAGGATCGGCACCGAGATCGTGCCCGGCGGGACCAGGCTGGCAGCGGGCCTGACGGCGAAGGCCGCGGCCGATCTCGGACTCGCGATGGGTACGCCGGTCGCCGCCGGCCTCATCGATGCACATGCCGGCGGTGTTGGTACGGTGGGGGCGCGCGGAGCGGCGGGCACGGTGCTCACGCGCATGGCCTATGTATTCGGAACGTCCGCCTGCACCATGTCGACCACACCGGACCCCTTCTTCGTCCCTGGCGTTTGGGGACCCTATTTCTCGGCCATGGTGCCTGGGCTTTGGCTCAATGAAGGCGGACAGTCGGCCGCCGGCGCTGCGATCGAGCATCTGTTGCAGATGCATCCGAATTCCGCGCAAGCGACACAGGCTGCGGGCCAGAAGCAGCAGACGCTTGCCGATTGGCTTGCCTCGGAAATCGAATCACGCGGCGGTGCCGAAATGCTCCCGGATTTGGTCGGCCAGCTTCATGTCGTCCCCGAATTCCTCGGCAATCGAGCGCCGTTCGCCGATCCCGGCGCGCGCGCACTGATTGCGGGCCTTGATATGCGCTCGGATCTGGAGAGTCTGCTCGCGCTTTATCTTGCAGGGCTTTGCGGCCTCGGCTGCGGGGCCCGGCAGATCGTTCGCGCTCAGCAAGACAAGGGCATTGCGGTCGATACGATCGTGGTCAGCGGCGGTGCCGCAAAGAGCCGCCTCGTGCGGCAGGTCCTCGCCGATATGACGGGTTTGACGGTCGCTGCGCCAGCCTCTCCGGAGGCCGTCCTGCTCGGCTCCGCGATGCTTGGATCAGTTGCCTCGGGCGACCATTCCGACCTCAGTGAGGCGATGCAGGCGATGTCGGTCTTGGGAGACATCCATCAACCCCAGGCCGCTTTGGCAGGCTGGGTTGATCAGCGCATGGGAGCCTTCGAGGCTCTGCAGAAGGTCGGCCGGGCAATTAGAAGAGCTTCTTAGCTCTTGCCAACTGGACCCGGCACCAAGCACGGCATCTGACCCGGGCCGAGCCGCGATCCTAGACTATCCGCGGTTCGGAGAGCCCATGGGGCAAGTTCGTGAACGGTGACCGCCAATGAGGCAGGACCGCTACATCCCGGCACGACGCATCTGGTCGCGGACCTGACGGAGAAGTTCGACGACATCAACTCGCTCGTCGCGGCCAAAGGCGGGTGGCCAGCGTCAGGGGGCGGCTGAAGGGATCCTGTGGGCGGGGAGGAACCCGGGTCTCGCCCCGCTGTAGGCGGGGCGAGATGCCTGCTTTTCTCAGATGAGGAAGTCGGTCGGGTGCAGGCTCGCGGCGTGGACACCGTCGAGTGTAATGGTGTCGCTCGCCGATACATGAATCACGGCATCGCCGTCGGCATTGTCGCTGATCAGCTTCGACAGCGCCGTCCAGTCCGTAAAGCCGTAATCGTGCAGGTTGATCAGATCGTGCTCGGTCACGGTGCTGCCGGCCGCCTTGTTTCCTTGATCGAAGTCGGTGATGAGGTCGTTGCCGGACCCGGTGTTGAAGACGAAGGTGTCGCTGTTTCCGCCGCCCGAAAGCTGGTCATTTCCGGCGCCCCCGTTGAGCATATCCTTGCCGCCGGTGATCGAGCCCGGTGTTGCGGGATCATAGACCTTCGCATCGCCATACAGAAAGTCGGTGGCCGCTCCGCCGGTGAGGATATCGTTGCCGCCATGGGCATTGCCGGACATGGTCGGAGCGTCGCCGAACAGCAGATCGCGCGCATCGTCGGTGTACTCGGTGCTGATCTTGACCGTGAGGATGTCATCGCCACCCTGTGCGTTGTCGGTCAGGGACGTGGAGGAATCTCCCGACAGCGACGCACCGGCCCAGACGTTTTCGCCGCTCATGGTCAAGATGATGTTGTCGTTGCCGCCATGCGCATCGCCGCTGATGGAGCCGATGGCATCGCCGCTGGCTCTCGCTGAACCCTCCCGGGTGTTCAAGCTGATGTCGAGCGTGTCGTTGCCGCCCTGCGCCGGGCCGCTCATGGAGCCACCGGCATCGCCGGCGTACACATTGTCGAAGCCTCGCCAGCCCACAGCGCCCGTGATGGTGTCACTGCCGCCGTGCGAATTGCCGGACATGTCGCCGGCGACATCGCCGAAAGCATGCACGTTGGTGTACATCGAGTGGTCTTGGGTATCGATCGTGTCGTTGCCGCCCCTGGCGTCGTCGGTCATCGCCTGGGCATCGCCGACCACGAGGGCGGCGTTCCAGCCGTAGTTGACGTTGACCGTGAGCGTGTCGTTGCCGCCGTGGGACTGGCCATGCAGCGTCGTGTTGTCGTCGCCAAAGATCGTGACCTCTGCTTCGGGCTGAGTGATGGTTGCGGTCACGGTGTCGTTGCCGCCCCGGGCGTCCGTGGTGGTCGGAAAGTTCGGATCTCCGATGACGGTTTCGATTTGGCCAAATTGGTCGAGCAGGATGTCGATGGTGTCGTTCGGCAGATGCTGCATGGCGTAACTCCCATTTCATTGTCGGAGGCGGGCCTGACATCGGCAAAACTCTTGCGCGAAGTGCTGTGACCACGCTTCACGGAGACGAATCTAGTTTTGGTCGATGGCGGAGATTTGCTGGAATTCGGGACAGAGTTTGTTCGCGACAGGTTTCGCTGCGCCGTGCGGCGAAACTGGTCGTTGCGCACTCGCGATTGCGATGTCGCCCCGCGCGTCGGGGTACGACATCGCCGCTTTGATTTATTCCCTCAGATGATGAAGTCGGTCGGATGCAGGTTCGCCGCGTGAATCCCGTCCAGCGTGATCGAGTCGTTGCCGGAGAGATGAATCACGGCATCGCCGGAAGCATTGTCGCTGATCAGACTCGACAGCGCCGCCCAGTCCGCGAAGCCGTAATCCTGCACATCGATCAGATCGTGTTCCGCTGCGGTGCTGCCGACGGCCTTGTGCCCTGATCGAAGTCGGCGATCGTGTCGTTGCCGGAGCCGGTGCTGAAGGCGAAGAAGTCGCTGTTTCCTCCGCCCCACATCCAGTCGTCGCCCGCTCCGCCGTTCAGCGTGTCGCTGCCGCCGGTGATCGAGCCTGGCGCCGCCGGTTCATAGATTCCTGCATCGCCATACATGAAATCCCGGCCGACGCCGCCATTGATATCGTTGCCACCATGAGAATGACCGGCCATGATCGGCGCGTCGCCGTACACTGACGAGACCGCATCCGCGTACTGGCCTTCGATCTTGACGGTCAGGACATCGTCGCCGCCCTCGGTAAGATCCATCAGGGACGTCGACGAGTCCCCCGACAAGGTCGCGCCGGCTATGGCGCTGTCGCCGTTCAAGGTGACCGTCATATTGTCATTGCCGCCTTGCGCGAGGCCGCGCAAGGCGCCGATGGCGTCGCCACTGACGGTCGCCACGCCGTCCGTGGTGAGCACGCTGACATCGAGCGTGTCGTTGCCGCCGTGCGAGGTGTCATCATGGAACCGCCGGCATCGCCGGCGAACAGGTTGGCGCCACCGCGCCACGCGATCGAGCCGGTTATCTCGTCATGGCCGCCCTGCGCGTTGCCCGACATGTCCCCCGCGACGTCGCCGAAGGCCGAGACAGTGGTATAGGCCGTGCCATGGGCATCCGCGACGATGGTGTCATTGCCGCCCTTGGCGTCGTCGATCATCGATTTGGCATCGCCCACCACGAGAGCGGTGTTCCAGCCGCCGCCGATA
Source organism: Bradyrhizobium sp. Kon56 (assembly GCF_055807635.1). Lineage (NCBI taxonomy): Bacteria > Pseudomonadati > Pseudomonadota > Alphaproteobacteria > Hyphomicrobiales > Nitrobacteraceae > Bradyrhizobium > Bradyrhizobium sp. Kon56. The sequence goes on from NZ_JBVVOU010000024.1 coordinate 77,997, forward strand.
TCGGCGAACAATGTGTCGTTTCCGCCTTGCGAGTGACCAAGCAGCATCGACTGGTCATCGCCGAAGATCGTGAGCCTCGTATTGAGCTCGGTGACGTTGCCGTCACGGTGTCGTTGCCGCCCGAGACGTCCTTGGCTGCGGGAAATCCGAGATCTCCGTACACGGTCTCGATTTGACCAAACTGGTCAAGGATGACGTCGAAGGTATCGTTCGGCAGATGCTGCATGGCGTAACTCCCATTTCATGTCGGTAGCGGGCCGGACGTGTGCACCAGTCTTGCGACACGCTTGATCGACACGGTTCACCGGAAGCAAATCTGCCCTTGGTAAATGGCAGAGATTTGCAGGAATTCAGGAGAGAGTTTGATTGCTCGCATCGATCTGCGGTCGCGGCCGCGAGAAAGAGAATGTTGATGGAACTGTCGGCGAGGATCTACCGCCGATTGGCGCGTTCGAGTGCGAGCTTACTTCTCCTCTGGTTGGGATGAAGTGCCGCTTTCGCCGTCGTCATTTCCTGGATCAAGTCGGCGATACCGTCTCTCGCGATCTTGTCAGTGACAAGAGACAACAACCGACTATGGCGCGCGATCTTGTTGTCGATCTCATCGCATTTGCCGCACGTGAGCATACCCTGCGCTATTGCAGGCGGAGCGAACGAGGCAACTGAGACTAAAAAATGTTCATTGCCGAGCTTCGTTCCTGCCGCCATGGACGGTTGGGACGCTGGCTTGCTGTGCGAGCCAGTGACGGCGGCGGTTTTTACTTGTGCGTCGGTGGGACCTCATTGAGGAGCTTCGAGACCGCAGTGACAAGCTGGGCCGGTGCAAACGGCTTCTGCAACAGGATGCTATTTGAGACGCCCTGCGAACCCCAATCGTTCGCTGCAGCGCCCGTCATGTAGACCACGGGAAACGTCGGCTCTCGTTGTCTGAGCTGTCTGGCCAATTCCCAGCCGCTGAGCGTGCCCTTGAGGTTCACATCCGCGACGACCGCCCGGTACTCCTTCATGCCGCTTCTGAAGAGAGTCAGGGCTTCCTCGGCAGACGAGAGGATGTCAGTCGCGAAGCCTGCCTCCAGCAGGGCTTCCTCGACACCGCCTGCAATGGGTATTCATCCTCCACCACCAAGATGAGAGGCGACGGCGCTGTCATGTTCACTCCGTCTCGGAACGCTGAACCTACTATGTTGCGGCGCTTTGTTCCCTGAAAATGTGTCCAAAAGTGAACATAGGCCGATCCGAGGGCCCCCGGGGAGCTGGCCGGCTGCATGGCGGATATCAAGGCCGACGAGACGGAGCATGGGCGCACTCTCAATCTTCCGTGGTGGAGGACGTAGCGCCGATCCGCATGATGGTCTGCGACATGCTGGAGGAGTTGGGCGACAAGGTCATCGCCGAAGCAGGCACCCTGAAGGAAGCGATCGAAGTCGCGCGGGTGGCTGACTTCGATCTGGCCATTCTCGACCTGAGGCTTGCCGATGAAACAACTGAACTGGTGGCGGAGATCACTCGTGGTCGCGGGTTGCAATTTTTCTCCTGACCGGCCACGCATCCGATGGATTGCCGGGCGGCTTCCGCAATGCTCCCCGATTGGAGAAGCCCGTCCTCTGCTCCGCGCTCGCGGAGATGATCGAAAACTGCGCCAGGTCTTGACCAGCGAACAGGCCGCTCGCGGGGAGTTTCACGCTGCCAACTTGCCCTTCGCCAAGCTTTCAAGATGTTTCCACGCCAAAGCGGCCCTCAACCACTTCAAACGCTCGGCAGCACAGGTCGCGGCGACCGCTTTGCGCATTGCGGCGATGGCCTCTGCTTGATGGTCAAGGTCTCCGGTCATCGGAGCGATCATTCGCTCGAATTATTAAAGCCGACGAAAATTTACGGCCCGGAAAACTACCGGCTTGCCCCGCCGTGGAGCCTCCATCCAAGCCCTGTGCTCGCTCAGTCCGGCGCCATCCGCTCGCCTCGTCCTGCGAGATAGGCACCATATGTTAAAGCGCGACTCAGCAATTGCAGCCCGATAACCTGGCAACAGGCTGGGGACGCGGGACGATGGCACAGTCACGCTATCCGTTGATCCGGAGGTGGACACCGGAAGAGCATCAACAGCTGCTGGTGATGGCGGCGGCTGGGCGCCGACCCGACGAGATCGCCCAGGCGCTCGGCAGGACAGAGCCGGCCGTGCGAGGCCGCGCCAACCTGCATAACATCCCGCTGCGACTGGTGATGCAAAAGCGAAACGGCCCATGATCAAGGGCGCGTTTGGACCAATGCCGATGGACTATTTCGTGTGGCTGGCGAGGGGAGGCGGCCGCATCTTCGTCATCGACACCGGGTTCAATGCCGAGGTCGCGAAGCAGCGCAGGCGAAATTACCTGCGCTGCCCGGTAGAGACGCTTGCCGCGTTCGATATCGACGCTGCCCACGTCAAGGACGTGATTCTCACGCATCTGCACTACGACCACGCCGGCAATTTCGACCGATTTGCGCATGCGCGGTTTCACCTTCAGGAGCGCGAGCTTGCCTGTGCGACCGGGCGCTACATGCTTTATCCTCGGCTGTCGCATTCGTTCGAAGTCGAGGATGCCGGGAAGCGTAGCTGTGCACGTTACATCGGTGCGGTCGCTGCTCGCCGACGAGACCTCGACCAAATGGCTCGATGCTGCCGTGAATACCAGGCTGCCTTGGGCCGCAGGGTACCGGACCCGCTGCCGGGCGCCAGGGCGCCGCCATTCGTGCCGGTGCTGCCGATGATGCCTGTACCGCCGAGTATACCGCACCGTCTGGCTGCTGGCTGCGAGGGCCAATGAAAGGATCGGGTAGGTCCGACGACCTTTCGCACTGCCCGGTCGCTCCCTTCGGAAGGCGGCGCCAAATGTCGGTTCGTAGACGAGGACCGAGGTTTGCAACGCAGCGCCAAGCCGACGCGACTGGCTCATCCTCAATGGAAGTTGGCGCTCGGTCGGCGTGTTTGCTCACGGAGGCCGATGACCGAGGAACTCCAGAACTCTATTTGGCGTGCCACAAGATCCTTTATTGCCAATCAGCCCGGCGCTAGTCTCGAGCCCATTGAGGCGCCTTAAACTTATTCCAGCCGCGAGTTGAGGGGCGTTCGATTGCATCGGAAGGAAGATGGATGAGGGCAGTGATCGTCGGTGCGGGAATGGGCGGGTTGATGACGGCCTTGGCGCTGCGTCAGTCGGGAGCGTTCGCATCGGTCTATGTCTACGAGCAAACGAAGGTGCCTAGCACCGCAGGCGCCGGGTTGAACATCCCGCCCAACGGGGCGCGAATATGTCGTTGGCTAGGCGTCGACCTGGATGGGGGAGATTCCAAAGGCCCCGACGGGGTCATTGACGGCGGCCGCGCGGCAATCCTGGAGTCGACACGACAGTTCAACGCAGATGGGAGCGTGACAAAGAGGCCATTCGATCATGTCACCGCCGCAGGCGACGGCGCCGGCTTTCATCACATGCACAGGCTGGACCTTTTGATGTGCCTGTACAAGCGAGTGTCCGACTTCGGTATCGACAGCGGCGCGCCATGCCCGATCGCGGTGCACATGGACTGCAGACTGACGCAGCTGCGTCAGACCGCAGGCGAGGTACTAGCGACCTTTTCGAATGGTCGAACCGCCACGGGAGAGCTTCTCGTAGGTGCGGACGGGATCAACTCTGCGACGTTACAGCTGGCGTGGCCGAATTCGCGTCCCAAGCGTTGGACGGAGGTAACCTGCTTTCGAGGACTCATTCCGCGGACGGGGGTTGCGTCCCTCCGCAAAGCGAACGGTAACCCGCTGGACCACAATCCCATCAACTCCTTCAGCATGGACCGCCATCGGGCGGATAGGAGCGGCGCGACCACGTACTGGGTACGCGGCGGCGAGTTGTTGAACGTGTGGATCGCGCATTATGAGCCTGAGTCCGCCGCGTTCGAGCAGGAGGAGGGCGACTGGTTTCCCGTCAGTCAGCAGGAGATCGTTCGCGAGGTCGGCGAGGCATTCGCGGGCCATCCCAGCAGAGACGACCTCATCGCTCTGTCGGGGGCGATCGTTCGTCCTACCAAGTGGGGTCTCTACGATCGCGATGCGCTCGAAACCTGGGTGCAGGGCCGCATCTGCCTGCTCGGTGACGCGGCGCACCCGATGCTTCCCACATTCGGTCAAGGAGCTGCTCAGTCCTTCGAAGACGCCGCCGCCCTTGCCAGCGCCTTTGCGCTTCACCAGCGCGATGTGCCTACAGCCTTGTTGCACTACGAACGCGTGCGGCATTACCGCGCTACCCGCTTTCAATTGGGATCCAAATTCGCCTTCGACCATTTGCGAGCGAAGGACACCGCTGAGCAGAAGGCGCTACTGGAGAGACTCGATGAGCGTGTGAGTCCTGCCTTTGCCCATGATAAGCGCGGCGGCGAGGACGATTCCTGGATCTACGCCTATGACGCCCGCAAGATCGGCAGCGAGTTGCCTGCCAAGAGGCTAGGTCCGTGGGACTTCCGCCGAACCGCCAAGGTCAGGTACGGTGGGATCAAGCTCTGGATGCCCGCCAATCCGGCGAAGGGTACGCGCCGCGTCACGCGCGAAGAGATCGCTCTGCACAACACACAGAACGACTGCTGGATCATCATCTCGGGAAAAGTTTATGACATCACCGAGTGGGCCCCTCATCACCCTGGCGGCGCTGGAATCGCACGAATGTACGCTGGCAGGGAGGCCACTGCCGAATTCGGTGACTATCACAGCACCGAGGCCGTCGCGCACATGGCAAATTTTTGCGTGGGCGCTCTCGTCGAGAATTGAACCACCTCGTCGTAGCCGGGCACCTGGCGGCACTGCCGTAGGCCGCATCCGAGCCGCGCCGTCGACCCGCCTCGCACATCGCGAAGAGCATTCCGACAACCGGTAGACTTTCAAATATCGTGCCGGCTCGCGACGGCTGAGGCGCACGACATTCGCGGGCCAACGCACTTACCGTCACGCGAGACGACCGCATCGGTCGCCGAGGCGAGTAATGCCATTCGAGTTCTGGTCGTGGAGGATGAAGCTCGGATCTGCAGCTTGATCGAGGACGCCTTTTCGACGGCGGTTTCGAGGTCCTACTTGATCAATTCGGGGGACGGTCGCGCGGACGACGAACCGGCCGCGCGAGTAGCCGGGGGAAACCGAGGCTCGCAATCCTCGACCTGCGCCTCGAGGAAGCCGTTCGCGACAATGAGCGCCTTGACCGCCTCCCGGGTGTCTCGACCGCAGGCAGCGATGGCCTGGTCGGCGGCAGCCTCCAATTCGAACGGTGCCGGTCGGGATGGCTCCCGATCCCGATTCACTAACCCAAGTCTACCTAAGTATGGTCACTTCATACCTGCGCGCGATGGCGCCGGCCGAGGGCTAATGTTACTGATACATTCACTGAAAAGCAACGGAACCGGCCCTGCGAGCCGGCGGTTGCGGGACGAGACCGGCGGCGTAGCGCCCGCCGGCCCTTCTCCCGATCTAGCGGCGCTTCGCCGCTCAACTGACGCTTACGGCCGTAGTTAGTGCAGAGTGTTCGCCATGAGAAACATCGCCGACCTCCTGATGTGGTTCAGACGGGGAAGCCAACGCGTGTCCAATACTCAGGTTGCAGCTATGGCTGAAGATCGATCCAGCATGGCTGATTTTGTCCGGATCCTGCAGGCCTGCGATCAAGCCCAGTAAGACAGGGGTTTGGTGCGAGCGCGTCAGTCCGTGATGCGGACGTCCGAGCAAACCAAAGCCAAGACCTCACACCACACCGCGTCCAGCTGTTTATGCCTAGCACGTCCGTTCAGGGTCAAACGGCGACAAGAGCAGAGGACTCTGATTTGCAGCTTCGGGCAAACTGCGGAAGTCACTCGGCTCCAGCCTTGGTTCAGTTCGGCGCTGATGTCAGTCAGCCCCAACGGTTCGCGCGCCGCATACAATGAAGCTAGCGCGGGATTCTGCTAGGTCCGGGCCGGGCCCAGCAACTGCCTGCTGAGACCTCCAATGACTTCGCACTGTTGCATTGGCCCCCGCGCCGCGCTGCCAGCAACATGAACCGCCTGCATGTCCCGTTCCTGCAGGGCACCCGCCGCATTGACAACGACATCAACGCCGGCAAGAGCGTCCTTCCAAAGCGTCGGTGGTCCGACCATATCGAGGGTGATGTGGTGCGTATCAGGTGCGGTGGGTGGCGCGACACCAATGCGCATTCGGGCCCTTCGGCGGACAGTCTGGCCTGGATTGCCGATCGAACAAGCCCCGTGCCACCAACGAGACGGATGCGCATTGACTGGCTCTTCGATCGGCGGCGGCTTTCGCAAACTGCTGATCGAACAATTAAAGGTGCGGACGGTTAAAGCACGGCTGATGCAATCGTTCCTCGCGGCGGAACAGGTGAGTTGGCCGCAAGCAGCGCCTTATCGTTGCCAAGCATCGCTTTTCGAGCGCACGACGATCGCCATCGACGTTGCGGCGTCATCGATATCGACGGCAGGTCATTCAAAGGGCCAGATCCGGCATTACGGCTTCCACTTCAGGCCGCTTAGTCGAAGATCTCTTGAATCGGTGACATGTCGGCTTTCGGCGGCAAACCACAAGTAAGTTCAGCCTAGCATCTACCGCTGCTTTTGAATCCAAGCAGATGAAGCCTTGGGATGGGTATACGACTGCCGAACCCGTCGAACTGGGCCGGGGACTTGCGGGAGCACAACCACATTCTTGGTGAGCTCTTAGCCAGTGTTTCTGACCGCCTCTGCCAGCATGGAGTAGAGCTGCTGCTTGCTGAATTCCTTGGGCGGCTGCCTCTGCACTGCGTTCCGCGACACCTTCGGTGCGACTGGACGGGCGCAGGCTGCCGACGAGGTCGGCCTCAGCTTCGGGCGCGGCCTTATCTCGGGCGTTGCTGTGGGCGGCTTGTGGCCGCGCTTCAAGCCCAGACGGGTCAGCATGCCGCAGACCGCATTACGACTGCACCCGAGACGACGCGCAATCTGCGCCGCGCTCTGTCCTGCGGACCAGAGCCTGTTGAGGAGCGCTATGTCTTTCGCATTCCAGCCCATGAGAGATATTATAGCGCCGACTGCCGAACACGCCAGTCTAGTCTTCGTCTGGCTCGCGCACGACCGGCGGTTCGTCGGCGTCATCTTCCTCTTCGTCGTCCTCGTCGTCTTCATCGGGATTTCTTGGCGGCATCGCGGTGCCCATAAGCACAAGCGGTGTCCAGTAGATCGCGGTGGTGGAAAATGCTTCGAAGGTATGTTGCTTCATGTGGCTGCTACTCCTCGAGAATACGCGTAGTCGCATATTCATGGCGGACGGCACGCGCGTCCAGGGCGCGATCGGTGCAAACGAGATGGAAACATCAAGTCGACGACATGAGCAAAGGAGGGCAACCGGCACGCAAATGGCGGCGTTTTCAGCTACTTTATGCCCGAGAACTCATTCGGCTCTATGTTCACCAAAACCTCGCCGGTGGTGATTTCGGGAACTCCAAGATCGAGGTCATGTAGACTTGCTTGAACAAACGCGAGTATCTTGGCGTTCGCTGCATTGGCGCTTTCGCGATCGTCAAATATCATCACGGCGATACCAACGCCGTCGCCCGCATCCAGAACTTGGTAAGATCTGAAGCCGTGCGATTGCCTTAGGATCTGGCCAACGCCGCTCTTGGCGCGGCGAGCGGCGTCCGCTACCGAACGAACCTTGGTGTACTTGCGAATGACCATGTACATGAGGCCACCATGCACCACACGCCTCGACGCATCAAAGCATATCGGTCCCGGTCGGACTAGGGCCAACTTCCGAGACCGGGCCACAGTGTCCGGCTAGGCGAACCGGGCAACGCGCCTTTTCCAATGAGTCCTCCTCGCCCTGCGCATGGGGCGAGGTGCTGAGGCTCAGGAGCCCTCGAACTTGAAACGATACGTTGAGCTTGGCGCGATAGGCCTCGACCTTTCCCTTGTCATCGAGCTGCATATCCAGCTTGACGACCTCTGCAATGCGAAGATCTCGGAGAGATTTTGCAGCTTGCTCGACCGCATTTGCGGCGGCCTTCTCCCACGAGTCGTTGCTGGTACCGACCAGTTCAATGACCTTGTAGACGCTATCAGGCGTGTCGTCCTCCTGTCCGGGATGACGAAGGAAATCTAGCATCAGGATCTCGACCCCGATACGGGGATGCCGTCCGGAGCCGGAAAGGGACAAAATTGCATTTGGCGGGGGCAGCTTTTGGCCGGAGCCAATCTGCCGGGCCAGCGCCATCATGTCCGCTCCTAGCGAGCAGACGGAAAAACGTCCGATTGCCTGTCACTTTCCTGTTTGACCCGGTGCCGACCATTTCAGTCTCGGGTCACTCGATCGCGGCTGCTGAGACTAACCAAAAATACGGACCGGCTAAGCCGTCCAAGCCCCTGGCTCCGGCGCTTGCTACGAGGCAGGATTCGCATCCGCGCAGGCTTGCCCTTGTCCACCTGCTTTAGCGACGGTCTGTAGATAGCTATCGGTCAGATCTCATGACTTGCCGCGGAAGCACGAGCACTACATTGATCTGGCGATCGAGGATCGTCGTGGCGATGATCGTCGTCTTCGACCTCATCGTGGCGGAGCATTCAACTTAGTGCTAGAGACAACCCTCGCTCAGGCCCGCAGACCGGCATCATATCCACAATCTTGCCTCCCGACCGGTTGCGCTTTCACATTGCCATGCCAGCGTGGAGACCGGCCCAAATCTTACCGCAGCGTCGCCCATCAACCGGGTGGTTGCGTCGCGGACCGTGGACAGGATCGTCGCCCGGCGATACGTGGACGGCTCGATTAATTGAGCGCGCTGCCGCGTATTGCCGCCAAAGTGAGCTTATGAATTCGGAGGCCAGGCCCGCAATTAATCCATCACGCTGCCAGATTTAAGCCGCATGGGGCCCATATCGCCGCGAAGGCTTTGCCGGTGGGGACGCATTGGCGCGAATATCGGTGTTCGCAGTGCAATAGATCTTGCTCACTGTCCATTCGGTCTTGAACGAGGAGCAGAAGCCCTCCGTGGCCGCGTCGTTCCTTCTTGCTTGCGATTTGCGTTCGACCTTTATGGATCACTCGGCCTCGAGCTTCATGCCTTTCGGCTCGGCCAGAGATCAAAGAGCGTCAAGATGTTCTGCCGATCCCCGCCGCCCTGGAGCAGGACAACGCGACATGCTCGCGATGCTGGCGACGCTGGAGCTCTCGATCTCTGCTCTGTCGCGCCTTGGCCCCTGTCGCTAGCGCCCCTGAAACCTGAACAGCACATCCTGCATGAGCCTCATCCCGCAGGATGCGCTCTTCAGAAGCTAGAACCGACAGCTATCAGCGGCAGCCGTAGCGACCGTTAACCAGAACGCGGAGACATGCCGTGCCTACCGCGGCCGCGCCAACGGCCGCGCCGCCTACGACCGCGCGCCATGTGGTGCGCCGTGCAACGCCGGCGACTGACACGAGTGTCAAGGGGCGCCCGACGCGCAGGGCGCCAATTTCCTCTGTGTGCGCCGTAATGGGCCCTAGGGTTACCGGATCAACCAGTTTGCAGCGCCGCGCGCCAATCAGCGTGAGGATGATTGGGGGGCGTGCCCCGAATCGATGTGGTTTGCCATCGAAGCCGTGTGCGAGCGGCCACTAATCCTTACCTCCTCGTGATCTATGGCCTTTCCATGCTCGATCTAGTGGAAGGCGGATGCACTTAGGACGAAGTGATGCACTGGCGCGAGCGGTTCAGGGCTCGCTGCGGGGCGGCCTGACGCTGCTCAGCAACAAGTCCGCTGCCAAGATCGACACGCTGGTCTATCGCAACAATCACGCCCAACCGCGCCCTGTTTCGTCGGGGCAATTCGGAAAAGCGGAAATCGATCCATTGCCAGTGATCGAGGTCCCCTGAGGCACGGCTTACGGGCACCGAGTCGGCCATAGGCTCGATTGCCGCAGTGGCTGACGTGACGAGCGCGAACAGAGCGATGAGAACGAGCGGCGATGTTGGATCAGCGGATCCCCGGTTCGAGCCCTGGTGCGCCAACCATATCAAAACTGTTCGTATTCAATTAAATTACGGATGGGGTCGACGAGAACAAGGCGGATCTCGTGCGACATTTTTTGCGTATCGTGCCCCGGATAGCAGTGCGACTTATGCTTTTCCTTTGTTTCTGCATCTTCGCGCAATGCGAAACGGTGTGCAGATTAAACGGCACAGGTCGATTACGCGCTCGTCGTAGAATAGGATACTAAGGCGCGCAAATGCACAACCTGTTTTGCCTAGTCGCCTCGTGATCCCTCGACCGTTTCTGCGACAGCTTGGTGATTTAATCCCCGTCGCGGCAGCCAGGATCGGCAGGGCTGCGATCGACTTGATCTTCTCGATCGCAAAGCGCGAGGTGCGTGCTCGAAGTTGGAACCAGCAATCCGGCCATAATCAAGAAGCGTCGGCAGGGTGGGCTGGTACGGTGAAGTGAAAAATTGCGCCGTGGGGCTGGTTGCGCGTCACCCACAAGCGTCCGGCATGCGCTTCGATAATCGAACGACAGATCGACAGTCCCACCCCCAAACCGCTGGGCTTCGTCGTGTAGAAGGGGGCGAAGGCGTGCTCGAAGGTTTCAGAGCTCATCCCCGGTCCCGAGTCCTTCACCTCGACGAGAACACCGTCCGGTGCACCCTGCGCGGTGGTGATCAGCACTTTCTTGGCTCCATTCGCGACCGTGCCGATTGCCTGGACAGCGTTGATAATCAGGTTGAGAACCACTTGTTGCAATTGGACGCGGTCGCCCTCGACAAGCGGTAAGCTGTCTGCAAATTCCGTCTGCACTGAGATGCCGTTCTTCATCGCTTCGCCGCGGGTAAGCTCAATAACGTCCCTGATCGCCTCATTGATGTCCAAGCGATCCTTCCGGGGCGGTGCTTTTTTTACGAGATCGCGAATTCGTTGGATGATGTCGCTGGCCCGAGCGGTATCGTTCATAAGCCAGTCCAGTGATTCCCTGACCCTCTCAAGATCCGGCGGATTTCTGTCCAGGAAGCGCGCGGCCGCACCAGCATTCATGGATGCCGCGGCAATCGGCTGGCTCACTTCATGCGCGATCGAGGCCGTGAGTTCGCCCATGGTGGCGAGGCGGTTAGCGTGCGCAAGCTCCTTCTGTATCTCGCGCAGCGCCTCTGCGGCCCGCTTCTGTTCGGTGATGTGCCGTCCAACGCCGCGATAACCGATGAAGTGCCCGGACTTGTCGAGCACCGGTAGCCCGGAGACGGACACGTAGCGCTTGCCGCCATCGGGCGTAGGGCGCGCGAGCTCGAAATCGCGGAACGGCAGGTGGGCATCGAGCGTCTCCCGATGCTTGCGCCAAGCCTCCTCGTCGGGCTCCAAGTAGGGCACTTCCCAGCGCGTCTTACCAAGTTCAGAGCCCGACGCGGGTGCGTCGACCATGCCTTCGGCGAATTCCTGGCGAATGAAACGATGCCGCGCATCGGATTCCCAGTACACGTCGAAAGAGAACTGTACGAGAGTCCGGAAACGCTCCTCGCTCTCCTGCAGAGCCACTTCCGATCGTTTGCGCTCCGTCAGGTCAACGACAAAGGAGACACCCTGGTCTCGTTGTTCGTCGAACGCAGCCATGCCGATCAACACCGACACGCGGCTTCCGTCCTTGCGGAAATACTCTTTCTCGAACGGCTGCACGCTACCCATCTTTTTTAGTTCCGGGATCCACCATCGCTCGTGGCGGTCGAGCCATTCAGGCGGCGTCAGGTCAGTCCAGCGCAGGCGGCCCGAGACGAGATCCTCACGGTCGTATCCCACGATGCTGAGAAACGCATCGTTGGCCTCCAGAATCGAACCTTCAAGCTCCCAGATGATGATTCCGATGATGTTGGCATCGACAAGGCGTCGGATTTTCGCTTCCCGTTCTCCGAGATCGCGGTACAAAGCCGCATTTTCCAGCGCGATTGCTGCCTGTGAGGCGAGCAGCTTCAGCACCGCAATTCGCGCCGGTGCAACAACGTAGGGCGTCAGTGTATTCTCGAGGTAAAGCACGCCGATAACTTTCGCACGGTTGATCAGGGGCATGCAGAGAATGGAACGAGCGTTGCGCTGATTAACGTAGGGGTCCGTGGCAAAGGGAGGCTGGACCGTGGCATCCTCGAGAACCGCGCACTCTCTGGTTCGCAGTACGTAATGGAGAACGGATTCGGGAAGGAGATCCGCGGTCACCGCTGTATTGCGCATTTCAACAGTAACTTTATCGCCGGTTGTGGTGGCTTCCGCTTCGATGCGCGGCTCGGTGTCGTGCGACAGGATCAGCAGACCGCGTTCAGCCCCTGCTTGTTCGATGGCAGTGCGCATGAGCGTCTCGATAAGCGTCTCCAGAACCATCTCACCTGACACCGCTTCCGACACCTTGATGACAGTGGCGAGGTCGAGATGCTCGACCGGCGCTCCAATCGTGCTCATCGGGCCTGGCTCTGATCTCGCCTCCCTGAGGTGCGGATGCATATCCTCAAGTTGCCGCACTTTGCCGTCTGCCCCCCAACGAACATAGCAGTCGCGCGCTCTCCGCAAATAGATGCCAGAAAATTCTTCGAAACCACGCTCGCCGTAAAACCGCGCGGCCAATTCATAAGCGAGCGCCTCGTGGTGGACGAAGCCGTTGTCGCGAGCGGAGCGGATGGCTTGTTCATAGAGACGCTCCGCGTCCAGTTCTCTGCCTTGGAGACGGGCGATCTCGGCGCCGGTTAGAATAGCGCGGTCCGCGAAATTCTCCGGGCAATTCTGTGCCCACAAATCGAGCTGCGTGTGGTGCCCAGTCAGGGCCTCAAGGTGCCCTTGACGTTGTTCGGGGTGTGCCGAATTCCAGCATGCAGCGTGCGATAGCGCTGCATAGAACTCGTATTCCACCGTCTCGAGTAGCTGCGGTGGTGACCACGGCAGTCTCCGTGCCTTCGATGCGGCGTCGACGGCCAGCGAATAGTCGCCGGCAAAGAAGCACGCTTGCAGCTTGCGGATCCAATACCAGCTCTCGGGCAGCGCGAATGCCGGATCGGCGGCCAAACGCCGTTCGAACCGAAGCTCGTCGGACGGGTCGTCGTGCAGAGCGCCGAAACGCCGCGTCAGGCCGCGCAGCATACGGATTAGCGCAACCTGCGGCATTATGATGTCGGCCACCAACGCAAACTTCGCCTTCTTGCTCAACTGCAACCCGTGCTCGGCTTCGCGCTGCGCTTCTGCAAGCGCATCGCCCGCCGCAAGGAAATTCGTATTCAAGCTGGCGCAACTGAAGGCCGCGAACGTGACATCGCCACTGCTGCTCGCGGCCTCAAATGCCCGCTGAAAGGCGTCTCGGGCATGCTGGAGGTGCTTGGTCCATGAAAGGACAAGGTTGCCATAGTTCAGGTAGGTCCTGGCGTGCACGCGCGAAAATCCGCACCGCTCGACCAGCTCAGTGCCGATACGGCTGAATCGAAGGCCCGCCTGATAGTCGCCGAAGCGCGCGCCGGCAATGGCGCCGAACATGACGTAAGGAACGCATGAAGCATCGTTGTTCCCCCACTCGAGGCTGATCTCCACCGCTTTTAGGGCCACCAGTGAGCGAAGGTTCGCATCAGTGAAAAACGCCGGCGGCATGAGCGCCGTCAAAAGATCTATGGTCGCTAGTGCGAGTGCATCACTCATTAGCGGCAGATCCAATAGCTCCTCGACCGACCGATTCCCGAGCCGAGATCGGACGTGCTCGTATTCGCGTCGGACGTGATCATCGCTTGGGTGGACTACCCATCGAATCCCGAGTTGTTCCAGATAGCTGAGACCGGCGCTAACCGCGCGGTCCGGCTCACTGAGCGCCGTATACAGATCCACCCGACGGCGCGCGACGACAGCAAGGTCGGCAGCGGTCGCGGTTCGCGTCGTCAGCTCCTGTAAGCGCTGTTCTGCCTCCAGGACCGAGCCAGTCACGAACTCGCATTCGGCGCGATGCAACTCGAACGCAAAGGCAAGCTGCTGGCGTTGTTCCCAGCAGTCGTCTGGTAACAATGCGGCACCGGCAGCGGCATAGTTGAGCGATGCGGCGTAGGCCGCCGCCTCCCACGCGCGCAGGCTGGCTGTCAGATTAAGCTCTGCGAGTTGCTCGCGTTCGTCTCGCGAGGTGATCAAGGACTCGCCACGGTTGAGCTGGTTGACGATCTCGAAAATAGCCTTCTCCCACTTCTCCCGGGGGGTCTGCGCCAGTAGCTCCCGACCGATTCGCAAATGCAGCGCCGCGCGTTGATCATCAGCAATCAGCGAGTAGGCGGCTTCGTGCACTCGATCGTGGACAAACCGATACACTCCTGGCTGGTGCTCGACCAATTCCTGGCGAATGGCCTCCCACAGATCCGCGTGTACCCGCTGCTCGGAGCGACCGAGGACGATCGAAATTGTCCTCGTGTCGGCGACGTTGCCGAGACAGGCCAGCCGCTGCAGCGTGATCTGCGTCTCGGCAGGCAGGCGGGTCAGCTTTGCGATCATCAGATCCACGACATTGTCGGTGTGGCCCTTGACGCGAATGCGAGCGAGATCCCAGCACCAGAACCGTGCGTCATGATCGAAGCGGACCAATCCCTCTTCGGCAAGCGCCTGAAGGAATTGAATCACAAAGAATGGGTTGCCGGCCGTCTTATCGTGAATCAACTTCGCGAGTGGCGCGGCACGCTTCGAATCGCAGCGAAGAGCATCGGAAATCAAACGCGAAATGTGTGAGCTGGCAAGCGGCGCTAAAATGATCTGCTGCACGTTAGCGCCAGCACTCTTTATGGCCTCAAGCCTGTACCACAATGGATGAGCGAAAGTGACCTCGTTGTCGCGAAAGGCGCCGATGAGCATCAGGTATTGCAGATCGGAGCGGGTTAAAAGGTCCTCAACCAGATCGAGCGTGGCGGCATCGACCCACTGGAGATCGTCGAGGAACAACGCCAATGGATGCTCGGACTGTGCGAACACCCCTATGAAGCGCCGGAGCACGAGACGGAAGCGGTTCTGTGCTTGCTGCGGGGGGAGCTCAGGGACGGGTGGCTGCTCTCCCACGATCAGCCGCAATTCAGGGATCAGGTCGGTAACGAGTCGTCCATTGGCGCCCAGCGCACCATGAAGCGCTTGGCGCCAGTGCGTCAGCTCGGGTTCGTTCTTGCTCAGAAGGAACCGCACGAGGCTCTGAAAAGCCTCCACTACCGTTGAATAGGGAATATCGCGTTTGTATTGGTCGAACTTGCCTGATGCGAACAGCCCGTGGGACGGAACAAGGCGACGATGGAGCTCATTGACTACCGAGGATTTACCAACGCCGGAATAGCCGGTAACCAGCATCAATTCCGGCGCGCCGCTCTTGATCATCCGGTCAAAGGCGGCCAGCATGGCTTCAATCTCGCGGTCCCGTCCGTAGAGCTTCTCAGGGATCCGCAGTCGGTCGGGCGTGTCGTATTGTGCGAGCGCAAACTCTTCGATGCGGCCTCCGGTTTCCCATTCGATCAGGCAGCGGCGTAGATCATGTTCGAGGCCTGAAGCGCTCTGGTAGCGTTGCTCGGCGGATTTGGCGAGCAGCTTGAGGACTATGGTCGAGATTGCAGCCGGTACAGTGCTTACCCGCTCGCCGGGCGCCACTGGCTTTCGCGCAATGTGGCAATGCACCCACTCCATGGAATGTGCCGCTGAGAACGGCAACGAGCCGGTCAGCATCTGATAGAGCGTAACGCCAAGTGAATAGAGGTCACTGCGGAAATCGATCGAGCGGTTCATCCATCCGGTCTGTTCGGGCGCCATGTAGGGCAGCGTGCCCACGATGAATTCCGGCGGCCCAGGGGCGCGTCGCTCGCGGGCGAGGCGCGAGGCGATACCGAACCCGGTGAACCGGACCCGTTCGTCCTCGCAGTTCACCATAATATGCGCCGGCTTCACGTCCTTGTGGACGAGGCCGCGTTGGTGCACCTTGTTCAGGGCTGCGGCGATGCCGATCGCGAGCTGCAAAAAGCGTCCGATGTCCATGGGCGCACCAAGCAACTGTTCGAGCGGCTGGCCACCAGGATCCTCAAGCAGCAGCACTGGACGGTCACCATCGCACTCCAGCCCGAGCGGCCGCATTGCCCAGGTCTCATCTAATTGGTCTTTCAGCGCAAACTCGTGATCAAGACGATCGAGGAGGCCGGACGAAGCGTGTTTCGCCTTGGGAAGTACCGCCAATACAGTTCTGCATGCGCCATCGGAAGCCGGACGCAATGGCCGACAAAAGATGCGGTCATCGTCCTCCCATAGCACTTGGAACCTGCTGTCCATGCGCATCAACCCAAAACACTGGGTTCAACCCCGAAGCCTCCGCGTGACCAATGTCAGGTGAGGAGGTACTGTGTTGCGCTCTGTGGCCACATCGACACTGCCATAAAAGCGGGGTTCTGCCCAGCGTAAGCTGCGGCGCCAGGCAGATGACGGCGAGAAAGCCGAAGCGGCGCTAGCCGGACATCAACCGTGATCGCGCGCGAGCCGGCGGGCGAATTCAGCGGTGTATCGAACTCGAAATATGCTGCCCGATGCGTCGCCACAACTTCTGCTGGCCGTCCGGACCGGCTCGAATGCGAACGGCTTCTGCGGCTCAGGTGTGGTCTGGGCACCGGATTGCTGTGCGGTGCGGCCCACGAGCTGATTGGCTCATAAAGCGGACGCGCACCGCCTTTGATTTCGGTCGCCGGCCTTCATCCTACTCAGTCGTAACAATCCGTGGTTAATGTCACCATCATTCAGAATTCAGAGCTATCGGATGTAGGCGCGCCAGCCGCTGACAGCGCCCTTTACATCTCGCGGGGTCGATTGGCTTCGGCGCTGGCGTTTCGGTTCTCATGTTGTGCGCGGATCGGCCGATCCGTCGACCGTGCAGGCCGCAGCCTCAAATAGCAGATTGAGATAGTTGCAGGTCCTGATTTGCACTTATGCGGCTGTGTCGTTGGTTCGTTGGTTCGAACGTTTGTGAGATAGTACGACGTCCGAGGACACTTCCTGAAAGTAGCTCAAACTTGCCCATGATAGACCGGAGCGAGAGAGGATGATCGTACCGGTGGTCATCCGCGCAGAGGGTTGAATTGCTGGTCGGCATCGTGAGGTCCTCCCCAGGCGGCGCGGGAGAGGTTTGTGCCCGTTAACAGCGGCGCCGGCCGGCGTGTCGCCCCCTTAGGTTCCTGAGATGATCAGAGCGGCCTGTCCCGTTGCGCAATGCAGCTTACATGGGGACGTCAATTGTCGCACATCTGTGTCGACGAGCCTGGATTTGTACGGGGTTCGCCAGCATAGGCGGGCCGGTGCTCACGAAGCTGGGGCATGAAAGCAACAATCCACAACACGTTGCACCAGCGCACCACTGTTAATTTGCGCGATCGGGACGATTCAGGCCTGCTCTCTGCAACGAACCTAGTAGCTGCGGGGGATGACAATGACTGTCACGCGTGCGATTGGCGCTGCTGCCTTGTTTCTGATGACGCTTAGCTCTGAAGCCTATGCTGCGCGCCAGCACAGACCGGGAGAGCGGATTTCTTGCTCAGAGGTCAAATACTACGTTGCTAAGTATTCGGCGGCCCTGGCTGAGATGTATGCCCGTAACCACGGGGCCACCGGCGCCCAGATCGAGCGGGCGCGGCGTTGCTTGGCCTCGAATGAGGCTGCCGAAACAGGGCAACGCAGGTCCTATAGCGAATGAGCATGACGCAGCCTTCGTAATAAAGCGCGCTGGCCGGGGATATCCTGCAAGGTCAGGGCTGTACGCCTACCCGCGGTCGCAGCTGACGATCGAAGTTAGCTGATTGCCTTGCACGCGCAGATAGGCCTTCCGACTAGTGGCCAGGCGAGCGCGCGATTGCACACTCGCACGCGAGGCCGCTCCGCAGTCATGTCCTCCTCCGCTCATCGCATGCTGATTCCCAATCATCGGTGTCGGGCCATATCCTCTTATCGCTCCAATTTGGTGCCAAAGGCTGTCGCAGCAATTGCACGCTCGACCTCGGAAGCCAACACGCTCAGATGATCGGCAAGCCTCGCGAACAACTCTCGCTTTTGCAGGTCGGTGGCCAGATCGCTGATCGATTTGCAGTCGGCTGCGGCTTTGAGGAGGTTCTCCAGCTGCTCTTGCATGTCTCTCATCGTCTGTGTGCCCCAAAGGCACCCTCGGCTTCATTCAGTTGAACTGATTGAGGCGTACTTGAGCTCCCGTCGATCCATTTCCGAACGGAGCGATTCAGCATAGGTGCGCAGATTGTCGCCAACAACGCGGGAGCGTCCGCCATTTGCGCGATCAGCCAACACCTGTCGCCGCACGCTTTCCCAAAGAGACAATAAGGTCTGATCTTTCGTTTGAAAAGGTCATCCACAGGCCTCCAGTACATGGCGCGCCGATAGTACGCGTACCTCATGAGCGGGATTGTTCGGTTGCGGACATTGCCGTGGAGAAGCTAGGCGCCCGTTGCACATTGGCCACATCGTCCATGTTCGGGATAACGGGCTATCACGCCGAAAGGCGCGATGGTTTGCGGCATCCCCCCGTTTCAGTTACTACGTCGGCAGAACCAAAGCGCGAGACCGGGCTGCATTCATAGAGAAGATCCCCTCGATTTCGAGACGCATGGTATCGTGGCATTCGCACGCCACCGCTGCGAGCCGCAATGGGTCAATCTCGATTTCTCCTCGCCGTTCAGATCTGATCGCTCCGGAAGCGCGCAGGTTGCGCATCAGGAGCGTCACTGTCGTTCGTCGCACACCCAGTATTTGCGAAAGCGCCTCTTGGGTGAGTGCGAGGACGTCGTGGTCGGCGCGGTCGCGAAGATGGAGCAGCCAGCGTGCCATGCGGGCTTGGGCCGGATGCAGAGCATTGCAGGCGCCGCCGATTTGTAGCTGTATCAGCATCGCTTTGAAATGAATCTGGACTGCGTGGCGGATCGCGGCGCTTCGGCTAAAAGCGGCGTGGAATCGCGATGCGGGGATCCGCGAGGCGATGCCCGCGGCACGAACGACGGCGGTAACGGCCGAAGGGGACGGCCCCAGCACGGAAAGAGTGCCTACTGCTCCCTCGCGCCCTATTGCGGCGCTGGCGACCGTCTGTCCGTTGGCCATGTCGATCATCACAGAAATGGCGCCACTATGAGGAAAGAGGACGTGCTCGGTCTGGTCACCCGCCTGCGAGACGACCGCATCCCGATCGAGCGCTACCATCTCTAGCTCGGGCGCCAGCAGTTCGAGGTCCGCCGCCGGCAGTGTTGCCAGAAGTCGGTTGCCAATTTCGGCGGGAAGCGTCACTGCGGCCTACCTCGAACGATCCGCCGCATCGCATTTCGAGCGTCATAGGGCGGCCAACTCGAACTTTGTTTGAATCCGCCTACGCCTCGCGCCCCGAAGTCCAATTCAGCTGCGGAAGCTCTCAATCTCAAAAACTCCAACCACACGCGCCTCGGAGGCGAATTGTTGTCTCTCAGGATGATTTAGGAGTTAGGTCCCAGCGCCCCGCTGCACAATTGCGAAATGCGCATGGGTAACACCATAGGGAGTTCCGCTTTCCGGGACGCGGCAAGCGCTGCGGCGATCTCGGAAGTGTGGGGCTCGGCTTGACCTAGAAGCTCAACAGCTACGTGATGAAGCCGGGTCATTTCCGCCAGGACAAACGAGACAGTCTGCTTAGGAAGGCCCGGCAGAACGAATTCACGTCTCAGATAACCGAGTGGCTGACCTTGCCAAGATGGCAGCCACCGAAATAGGGCGCCTCCGTTGGCGCATGAGTGGCGGCTCAAACGAGCATCCACATCGTAAACGCGGCGCAGAGGCAGATCGTGCCCACGACAGTCATCCGGCAAAGAAGCGCTCGGTCCGGTCCATGTCGATCATCTTCGAGATCGATCCACGCCCATAAACGTTTAAAGCTGCACGCTGGCTCCTGCTTGCGCGCGTCGCAATCTGTCAGAGCTTACGTCCCATTAGACGGTGTGAGCGCAGTCGTGCGACGAACGAAGACGACGCCGATCCACGAGTTGGAGCGTTACATGCGGTGCAAGGATTGTTCGGACGTGCGGGGCTATTGCAGCGGGCAAAACGGACGATCTGTTCTGTCTGCCGCAGAAAGATACCGTTGATGCAGAACCAAAACCAGAATGTTCGGGTCGGGATTCGAGTCGTATCGCCACCAACATGGCAACGACTTTGTACGCTAAAGTACGATCTTCTGCGATGTTGTACTCTGACGGCAGCGGTTCGAGCGCTCGTACGGATTGTCTCAGCCGCGAAAGCGCGGCGAACTTTCTGAAAGTCAGGTCGATGCCACAAGCGGGCGATGCGGGACAGCGGGCCTGAAGAACGGGCGGCCGAGTTCGACCGGCTCGGACGCATGGGAACGCTTCCTCCTTCTACCGAGGCAGGTCCGGTCCCTTCAGCTTTCGCGTGGGCTGCGATCGAGGTTCACCGAGAAATAGTCGACCACTTCCGTAGCCTCGGCGCCTTGCCTGAAACCCCGCTGTTCTTCGAAATCGACGGAAGGACCACATGGATGAACTGCTGGCGGCGTACAATGACATCACCGCTTCCGGATTGAGCCCTCCCAACCGCAATGCGATGCGGCGAAGGCGGAGCAGCGTTCGCTGGCGGAGCCATGCGCAAAGTTCCGTTGTCACGCCGATCTAGCCGGCTTGACCTCTTCCGCATCAGCCACGCGTTCGCTGAGAGGGCGGCTTAAACTCCACGACCTCGTGCTGGTCGCACGGATTAGCTCGCTCATTTTTCTTGACGATTAGCTCAAGCTCGAGAGCCTCGAAGGCGAGTTCATCCGCCAAGCGCTTAAACAGCTCGCGCTT
>NZ_JBVVOU010000025.1:0-98617 GCF_055807635.1 Bradyrhizobium sp. Kon56
TCCATGGCGTTCACGGCGAGCTCGATGTCCATGTTGCCCTTGACCTTGCGGCGGCCGGAGGCGTCGATGAACTCCTTAGTCGCCTTGGTGACGACGGTGTAGCCGCCACGTTCTTTCTGATCGGCAAATTCGTTTCGGCAAACCGCGGCACAGTTCAGCAGCTCATCGATGACGGCCACGAGATCGGCAATCACACGGACATCATCCGTGCCTGACATCGCCGCCTTTTCCGGCCGGCTCAGAGATCGCCACCGTGCTCTTAGGCATTTCGCTACGAGCCTCGAAAAGCCACTCTTTTTCCGACCGCCATACGGCTTTTGGCCGACGATGCCAGAGCTAAACGATATACGTACGTCTAAGGGCGAGCGGCTGGGCGACTTGTATGCCGGACCCATCTCGCGGGATTTCAGCGGCGAGGATTATTCCTTCTGGAGCGTCGCGAAGAGTGCTCACGACCCAGATGCACTGGAAGAAGCCACTAATCGCCACGCACGCGCACGACGGGGTATCGTTCTCATGCATGACTATTGCGGTGACAACGCGCTAATCGCTGCACAAACTCAGACGCATCGGATGATTAAGCTGTTGGTCCTCGCTGGAGGCAACTAGGCTTTCGGTTCATCTCTCTCCGGGACGCTTATCGAGCTGGCAACTTGGACGTTTAGGCGCCAATTGGGTGCCCGCCGCTGGTGCAACATCATCGAACAAAACTACCGATCCTTGGATCGGTGCAGTGATGACGTAGGCTTTCTCAAAATGCCTCGGGGTCACGAGCCCGCCCCATCGCGATTTGTCTTGCACCTTGTGAAAGACAAGAGCAGGGCTCGCGACACCTTTGGACCCAATTGAGGACCCAAACCGGCCGGGTCTGGCCAGTACTATCCCGACGGGGTCGACTAACACTTGGGGATAACGTCTTGATATAACGACTGGGCGGTATCGGCAGGTACGGGACGGCAAAAACCGACCCGTACTCCAAAACCGGGGGTCGCAGGTTCGAGCCCTGCCACTCCTGCCAGTGAAATCAAACACTTAGCTAGAACGTGGGCGATCAGCCATCGGCCGGATATTGCTGCCGGACGGCGTGAATCCTAGCCGCTGACCTGCCGTTTCCAGATCGCCTCTGCAAGGGCGATCTCGGCCACGGAATCTGCGCCGGAAGCCACGGCGTCCTCTGCTCCACGATATCGGCGACGAATGCCTCGGCCTGACGCCGAAACGCCCAACTCTTGCCGCGCGACAATTCAGTGGGTTGTCCTTGCTGATGGAGAACGACCTCTGCCTCCTGCTCGGCAAAGGCGGGGGCAATTCGATGGTCAGCGCGCCCAGCTCGAACGCGTTGGGCTGCGACCTTGGGACGGCGCATTGCAGGCGGCAGATAAACCCTTGATCGGCCTGATCTCTGGTCCGTCGCCCGTGGAGGCCGTTTTGCCCACGCCGGCCCTCGCTATCTTGACCTTTGGCCCCATCCGCAGTAGATACCGCGCACTCGCAGCCGGCCCGTTAGACGCGGATCTCCGGCGCGGCTTTGAAATCCCCGAACAATCGAGTCCGGTTTCCGGCTCATCCTTCGAGACAGAGGGCTGGGCCAACGGCGGCTGTTCGGATCCCTGAAATTCATTCGCGTCTGTCGACGGACGTTGGACATCAAACGATGGCAGTCAGCCCGTTCAAGTTCTTGCAGGAAGTCCGCTCGGAGACCGCCAAGGTCACCTGGCCGACCCGCCGCGAGACCACGATCACCACCATCATGGTGTTCGTGATGGTCGCCGTGGCCTCGATCTTCTTCTTCGCCGCCGACCAGATCATCCGCGTCCTCATCACCTTCCTTCTGGGCATTCACTGATGGCAACAGCAACGGCTCAATTGTCTGACAAGCGCTGGTACATCGTCCACGCCTATTCGAACTTCGAGAAGAAGGTCGCCGAATCGATCCGCGAGCAGGCCAAGCAGCGCGGGCTCGAGGAACTGTTCGAGCTGGTGTTGGTCCCGACCGAAAAGGTCACGGAAGTGCGCCGCGGCCGCAAGATCGACGCCGAGCGCAAGTTCTTCCCGGGCTACGTGCTGGTGAAGATGAAGCTGACCGACGAGGCGTTTCATCTGATCAAGAACACGCCGAAGGTGACCGGCTTCCTCGGCGCGGAAAACAAGCCGATGCCGATCTCGGAAGCCGAGGCCATGCGCATTCTGCACCAGGTGCAGGAGGGCGTGGAGCGGCCGAAGGCGTCGGTGTCGTTCGAAATCGGCGAGAACGTGCGCGTGGCCGACGGCCCGTTTGCCTCGTTCTCGGGTGTGGTCGAGGAAATCGACGAGGCGCGCTCGCGCGTGAAGGTCGCGGTGTCGATCTTCGGCCGCGCCACGCCGGTCGAACTGGAATTCGGTCAGGTCGAGAAGGTCTGATCGGGTAGGCGTGAGGCTTCGGTCTCGCGCAACAAGAGGCCGTGGGAGGGAGAGGGCGGTTGCCAGCCGCATCCGACCCAGACCACGAACCTGAAACCGCCGGCCCAGGCCGGCCCAACAGGAGTGATACATGGCAAAGAAAGTGACCGGATACCTGAAGCTTCAGGTCCCGGCCGGTGCGGCGAATCCTTCGCCCCCGATCGGTCCCGCGCTCGGTCAGCGCGGTCTCAACATCATGGAGTTCTGCAAGGCGTTCAACGCCCAGACCCAGAAGGAAGAGAAAAACACCCCGATTCCCGTCGTGATTACGATCTACGCCGATCGTTCGTTCACGTTCGAGATGAAGACGCCGCCGATGTCCTTCTTCCTCAAGCAGGCTGCCAAGATCCAGTCCGGCTCCAAGGCGCCGGGCCGTGACAAGGCGGGTGCGGTGACCAAGGCCCAGGTGCGCGAGATCGCCGAGAAGAAGATGAAGGATCTCAATTGCGATTCCATCGAAGCGGCCATGAAGATGGTCGAGGGCTCTGCCCGCTCGATGGGTCTGGAAGTGGCAGGGTAAGCGGTCATGGCAATCGGAAAACGTTTGAACAAAGCCCGCGAAGGTATTGATCGCGAAAAGCTTTACCCGCTCGCAGACGCCATCAAGATGGTCAAGGAACGCGCGAAAGCGAAGTTCGACGAGACCATCGAGGTCGCGATCAATCTCGGCGTCGATCCGCGTCACGCCGACCAGATGGTCCGCGGCGTTGTGACCCTGCCGAACGGCACCGGCCGTACGCTCCGCGTCGGCGTGTTCGCCCGCGGCGCCAAGGCCGACGAGGCCAAGGCTGCCGGAGCCGATGTCGTCGGCGCCGAGGACCTGGTCGAGAAGGTGCAGAACGGCACGATCGATTTCGATCGTTGTATTGCGACCCCCGACATGATGCCGCTGGTCGGTCGTCTCGGTAAGGTGCTGGGCCCGCGCGGCCTGATGCCGAACCCGAAGATCGGCACCGTGACCATGGACGTCACCGGCGCCGTGAAGGGCGCCAAGGGCGGCTCGGTCGAGTTCCGCGTCGAGAAGGCCGGCATCCTGCAGGCTGGCGTCGGCAAGGCCTCGTTCACCGAGGAAAAACTGGTCGAAAACATCAAGGCCTTGGCTGACGCTGTCTCCAAGGCCAAGCCGGCCGGTTCCAAGGGCACCTACATCCAGCGCGTTGCGGTGTCCTCGTCGATGGGCCCCGGCGTGAAGGTCGAGCCGGGCACCATTCTCGGCTAAGGTTTGCAAATGACATGAGGCGAGGGGCGGAATTGGGCAACCGATTCCGCCCCTCGTCGTTTGTGACGGCGTTCACCGGAAACAAGAACAATGACTGACAAGGTCCTGATCTACTCGCGCTTTCCCAAGACGATGATGGCGCGCTTCGCCGAGCGGTTCGAGCTGCTCGACACCGGCGGCAAGCCGGCGCGGGAGATGTTTTCGGCCGACGCGCTCGGCGATATCCGTGCAGTGCTCACCGCCGGCGGCACGCCGCTGGGCGCGGAGGCGATGGACCTGTTTCCCAAGCTCGGTGCCATCGTCTGCTACGGCACCGGCTATGACGGTGTTGACCTGAAGGCCGCTGCTGCCCGCAATATTGCGGTCGGACATAGCCCGGGTGCCAATGCGGCCTCCGTCGCCGACATCGCGATGACCCTGATGCTCGCGGCGACGCGGCGAATCCTGGTGGCCGACCAGTACGTCCGAAGCGGCGATTGGGCCGCGTCAAAGCCCTCGCCGATGATGCGCCCGCAGGCCGGGATGCCGGGCCGCCGCATCGGCGTCTACGGCATGGGCGAGATCGGCCGCAAGATCGCAGCGCGCTGCGCGTCCTTCGAGAGCGAGATCGGCTATTTCAGCCGCAGCAGGTACGATCTGCCCTATCAATATTTCCCGACCTTGGAGGCGCTGGCCGACTGGTGCAGCGTGCTGATGATCGCGGTCCGGGCAGGAGCCGAGACCCAGCATGCCGTCAGCGCCGATATCCTCAGGCGCCTCGGGGCGGACGGCTATGTCGTCAACATCTCCCGCGGCTCGGTGATCGATGAGAAAGCCCTGGTGCTGGCGCTTACCGAGAAGACCATCGCCGGAGCCGGTCTCGATGTCTATGACAAGGAACCGCACGCTCCTGACGCGCTGACGGCACTGCCCAACGTCGTGTTCTCCCCCCATATTGGCGGCCACACCCTGGAATCGCACGTCGCCATGCAGAACTGCGTGCTGGCGAACCTGACCGCGTTTTTCGAGGGCAAGAAGTTGCCTTACGCGGTCAAATGAGCGGAAACCGGCCCTTTTCGGCCATGGTTAAGCGCGAGCGGCAACGGATTGGAACTGGTGTGAATTTTGCTCTTGGCAAGCAGGCCCCGAGCGGTTAAAGAACCGCTTCCGGACGTGCCGGCCTCGGCTGGCGCGTTCGTGCACGCATTCCGAAAACAAGCGATGGAGATCATTCCTTTTCAGGGCGTCCGTGAGGATTTGCTGGAAAGGGAGGGAAAACCGTCGGGTGTGGGGTGCGGGCAGAGGTCGGGCGGTTCGCCGGCTGACCTTGTCCTGTCCAAGACTGCAGGCGCCCGCGGGGAATTCCGATTTCTCAACGGCTTAATCGCATGGCCTGCATAGACGGGTGAAGACCGGATTTCACTTCGTGGCCACCTTAGGGTCGGTTGCGGAATGGGTTTGGTTCGGACCTCGACACGCCGTGGGCTCTAATGGGCTCTCGGAGGGCAGGCTTTGAATTGTCGTCTTGCCCGGCGTGTCCGATGGGTTTGGCCCTGAGGTTCAGGTTTGGGCGGGACGATGGGTGCAACCCGGCGGTCCCGCTTTCGCGATGACCGCCAACCGGAAAGAGCTTGCTGTGGAACGAGCGGCAAAAAAGGAAGCGGTCGAACAGCTCAATGGGGTCTTCAAGACCACGAGCGTCGCGGTCGTTGCCCAATATTCCGGCCTGACCGTTGCCCAGATGCAGAAGCTGCGCTCGCAGATGAAGCAGGCTGGCGCCTCGGTGAAGGTCTCGAAGAACCGTCTCGCCAAAATTGCTCTTGAAGGCACTGACGTCGTTGCCATCGGCCCCATGCTGAAGGGACCGACCGTGATCGCCACTTCGGACGATCCGGTAGCGGCGCCAAAGGTCGCCGTCGAATTCGCCAAGGCGAACGAAAAGTTCGTCATCATTGGCGGCTCGATGGGAACGACCGTCCTGAATGTCGACGGCGTGAAGGCACTTGCCTCGCTGCCGTCGCTTGACGAACTGCGCGCCAAGATCGTCGGCCTGCTTGTGGCCCCGGCGACCAAGATCGCTCAGCTCGCCAACGCGCCCGCGGGCAAGCTCGCGCGCGTCATCCAGGCTTATGCCTCAAAGGGCGAAGCGGCCTGACGCCCTTCGCAAAACTCAAACCCGAACCAGACTTACATTCAAGGAAACTGAACAATGGCTGACCTGCAGAAGATCGTCGACGACCTCTCGAGCCTCACCGTGCTCGAAGCTGCCGAACTCGCGAAGCTCCTCGAAGAGAAGTGGGGCGTTTCGGCTGCCGCGGCTGTCGCCGTGGCTGGCCCGGCTGGTGGTGGCGCCGCCGCCGCTCCGGCCGAAGAGAAGACCGAGTTCACGGTCGTTCTTGCCGCCGCCGGCGACAAGAAGATCGAGGTCATCAAGGAAGTCCGCGCCATCACCGGCCTGGGCCTGAAGGAAGCAAAGGACCTCGTCGAGGGCGCGCCGAAGCCTGTCAAGGAAGGCGTGAACAAGGACGAAGCCGAGAAGCTCAAGGCCCAGCTCGAGAAGGCTGGCGCGAAGGTCGAGCTCAAGTAAGCAGCGCTTACTGGCACGAGATCCCGGTCAGCATCATCGCAACCGGGATCTCGGTCCGCTCTCCGAAACGGCGGGCCAGATGCAAAAGGCGTGCGACGGAACGACCCGACGCAGGCCGAACACGAAAAAGTGTGGGGATTTGAGGGTTTGTCCCTCGAATCTGCACTAATGTCGCCCCATATCGGGTCGGCAGCACGAAAGCGCGGTGGGCAGGGATGCCGCATTCCCTGTAAGCCGTTGGGAGAGCAAGCTATTTCGGGCTTTTGCAGTCCGTGAAGAGGTTGGTTGTGACGGGCGGGCGCGCTCCTGCGCCCCGCGCGTCGTTTTGCGTTTTGAAGGTCTGAAGAACAGATTCAGGACATTCCTGCCTGAAACTGAGTCTCCGGCCCCCAAGACGGGTTCGAAAAATTCAACCCGGGGAGCGGCGGTCGCCGCGTTCCGGAGGGCGCGCCCAAATCGGGCGACGAAAATGAGAGGCCACGATGGCGCAGCAGACATTCACCGGTCGCAAACGCGTTCGCAAGTTCTTCGGACACATCAAGGAAGTCGCCGAGATGCCGAACCTCATCGAGGTTCAGAAGGCGTCCTATGACCAGTTCCTGATGGTCGACGAGCCCCAGGGCGGTCGATCGGACGAGGGCTTGCAGGCGGTGTTCCGCTCGGTGTTCCCGATCTCCGACTTCTCGGGCACCTCGATGCTGGAATTCGTCCGCTACGAGTTCGAGCCGCCGAAATACGACGTCGACGAGTGCCGCCAGCGCGGCATGACCTTCGCGGCCCCCCTCAAGGTGACGCTACGCCTCATCGTGTTCGATATCGACGAGGAAACCGGCGCGAAGTCGGTCAAGGACATCAAGGAGCAGGACGTCTACATGGGCGACATCCCGCTCATGACGATGAACGGCACCTTCATCGTCAACGGCACCGAGCGCGTCATCGTCTCGCAGATGCACCGTTCGCCGGGCGTGTTCTTCGACCACGACAAGGGCAAGACCCATTCGTCGGGCAAGCTGCTGTTCGCCGCTCGCGTGATCCCATATCGCGGCTCCTGGCTCGACATCGAGTTCGACGCCAAGGACATCGTCTATGCGCGTATCGACCGTCGCCGCAAGCTTCCGGTGACGTCGCTGATGTTCGCGCTTGGTCTCGACGGCGAGGCGATCCTCAGCACCTTCTACAAGAAGATCCAGTACAAGCGGATCAAGGAAGGCTGGCGCGTTCCGTTCGACGCCAATCGTTTCCGCGGCTACTCGACCATCAACGACCTGATCGACGCCGATACCGGCAAGGTCGTGCTCGAAGCCGGCAAGAAGCTCACCGTGCGCGGTGCGCGTCAGATGCAGGAGAAGGGGCTGAAGGCGCTGCGCCTCTCGGATGCTGAGCTCGTCGGCAACTACATCGCCGAGGACCTCGTCAATCCCAAGACCGGCGAGATCCACGCGGAAGCCGGTGAAGAGATCACCGACAAGTCGATCAAGGTTCTCAACGAGCACGGCTACAAGGAGCTGCCGCTGCTCGACATCGACCACGTCAATGTCGGCGCCTACATCCGCAACACCCTCGCGGCCGACAAGAACATGACGCGCGAGGACGCGCTGTTCGACATCTACCGCGTGATGCGTCCCGGCGAGCCGCCGACGCTGGATTCGGCGCAGGCAATGTTCCAGTCACTGTTCTTCGACGCCGAGCGCTACGACCTCTCGGCGGTCGGTCGCGTCAAGATGAACATGCGCCTCGACCTCGATGCGCCCGACACCCAACGCACGCTCCGCAAGGAAGACATCCTCTCCGTCATCAAGACGCTGGTGGATTTGCGCGACGGCAAGGGCGAGATCGACGACATCGACCATCTCGGCAACCGCCGTGTGCGTTCGGTCGGCGAGCTCATGGAGAACCAGTACCGCATCGGCTTGCTCCGCATGGAGCGCGCGATCAAGGAGCGCATGTCTTCGGTCGACATCGACACGGTCATGCCGCAGGACCTGATCAACGCCAAGCCGGCGGCCGCCGCCGTGCGCGAGTTCTTCGGCTCCTCGCAGCTCTCGCAGTTCATGGACCAGACCAACCCGCTGTCGGAGATCACCCACAAGCGCCGCCTGTCGGCACTTGGACCGGGCGGTCTGACCCGCGAGCGCGCCGGCTTCGAGGTCCGCGACGTGCATCCGACGCATTACGGCCGCATCTGCCCGATCGAGACGCCGGAAGGTCCGAACATCGGCCTGATCAACTCGCTCGCGACCTTCGCGCGCGTGAACAAGTACGGCTTCGTCGAGACGCCTTACCGCAAGGTCAAGGACGGCCGCGTCACCGACGAGGTCGTGTACCTCTCGGCGATGGAAGAGGGCCGCTACACGGTCGCGCAGGCCAACGTGCCGCTCGATCCGAAGGGCCGCTTCACCGAAGATCTCGTGGTCTGCCGTCACGCCGGCGAAGTCTTGCCGGTCACCCCGGACAAGGTCGACTACATGGACGTGTCGCCGAAGCAGCTCGTTTCGGTCGCGGCCGCGCTGATCCCGTTCCTCGAGAACGACGACGCCAACCGCGCGCTGATGGGCTCGAACATGCAGCGCCAGGCGGTGCCGCTGGTTCGCGCCGAAGCGCCGTTCGTCGGCACCGGCATGGAAGGCGTGGTTGCGCGTGACTCGGGTGCTGCGATCGCGGCGCGCCGTTCGGGCGTGATCGACCAGATCGACGCCACCCGCGTCGTGATCCGCGCCACGGAAGATCTCGATCCGACCAAGTCGGGCGTCGATATCTACCGGCTGATGAAGTACCAGCGCTCCAACCAGTCGACCTGCATCAACCAGCGTCCGCTGGTGAAGGTCGGCGACATTGTCAAGAAGGGCGACATCATCGCCGACGGTCCGTCGACCGATCTCGGCGAGCTCGCGCTCGGCCGGAACGTGCTCGTCGCGTTCATGCCGTGGAACGGCTACAACTTCGAAGACTCGATCCTGCTCTCCGAGCGGATCGTGAAGGAAGACGTGTTTACCTCAATTCATATCGAAGAATTCGAGGTAATGGCCCGCGACACCAAGCTCGGACCCGAGGAAATCACCCGCGACATTCCGAACGTCTCGGAAGAAGCGCTGAAGAACCTCGACGAAGCCGGCATCGTGTACATCGGCGCGGAAGTACGCGCCGGTGACATCCTGGTCGGCAAGATCACGCCGAAGGGCGAAAGCCCGATGACGCCGGAAGAAAAGCTCCTGCGCGCCATCTTCGGCGAGAAGGCTTCCGACGTCCGCGACACCTCGCTGCGCGTTCCTCCGGGCGTGCAGGGCACCATCGTCGAAGTGCGCGTGTTCAACCGGCACGGCGTCGACAAGGACGAGCGTGCGCTGGCGATCGAGCGGGAAGAGATCGAGCGTCTGGCCAAGGACCGCGACGACGAGCAGGCGATCCTGGACCGCAACGTCTACAACCGTCTTGCCGAGCTGCTCGAAGGACGGCAGGGCATCGCCGGTCCGAAGGGCTTCAAGAAGGACACCAAGATCACCCGTGCGGTGCTCGAGGAGTACCCGAAGTCGCAGTGGTGGCTGTTCGCTTCGCCGAACGACAAGCTGATGGCCGAGATCGAGGCCATGCGGAAGCAGTACGACGAGTCGAAGAAGGGGCTGGAACAGCGCTTCCTCGACAAGGTCGAAAAGCTTCAGCGCGGTGACGAATTGCCGCCCGGCGTGATGAAGATGGTCAAGGTCTTCGTCGCGGTGAAGCGCAAGATCCAGCCCGGCGACAAGATGGCCGGCCGCCACGGCAACAAGGGCGTGGTGTCGAAGATCGTGCCGATCGAGGACATGCCGTTCCTCGAAGACGGTACGCATGCCGACATCGTGCTCAATCCGCTCGGCGTGCCATCGCGCATGAACGTCGGACAGATCCTAGAGACCCATCTCGGCTGGGCCTGTGCCGGCCTCGGCAAGCGTATCGGCCAGACGGTCGATGCCTATTTGTCGAAGCAGGACATCCGGCCGCTGAAGGAAACCTTGAAGAAGGTCTACGGCGAGGACGAGACGATCAAGTCGCTCAACGACAACGAGTTGATCGAGCTCGGCCACAATCTGAGCCGCGGCGTTCCGATCGCGACGCCGGTGTTCGACGGCGCCAAGGAAGCCGACATCGAGGAGATGCTGAAGCTTGCCGGTCTGGACGCTTCGGGCCAGTCGACCGTCTATGACGGCCGCACCGGCGACGCCTTCGACCGCAAGGTGACGGTGGGCTACATCTACATGCTCAAGCTGCACCATCTCGTCGACGACAAGATCCACGCGCGTTCGATCGGTCCGTACTCGCTCGTTACCCAGCAGCCGCTGGGCGGCAAGGCGCAGTTCGGCGGTCAGCGCTTCGGCGAAATGGAAGTGTGGGCGCTCGAGGCTTACGGCGCGGCGTACACGCTCCAGGAGATGCTGACCGTGAAGTCGGACGACGTCGCCGGCCGTACCAAGGTGTACGAGGCGATCGTGCGTGGCGACGACACCTTCGAGGCCGGTATTCCGGAATCGTTCAACGTGCTGGTCAAGGAAATGCGCTCGCTCGGCCTCAACGTCGACTTGCACAATTCCAAGGTCGGACCGGGGACGGCGGAAGCGGCCGAGTAATACGACCCTCATGCCCGGCCTGAATGGCCGGGCATCGGCGCCCAGTCCTCGAATCGAGGGCAGGGCGCCCCGCATAGTGATTTTCGAATTTGCTGCCGGAGGCGACCGGCACGCGAGGAGAAGACGATGAACCAAGAAATTATGAATCTCTTTAATCCGACGACGCCGGCTCAGGTCTTCGACCAGATCCGGATCTCGATCGCGAGCCCCGAGAAGATTCTGTCCTGGTCGTACGGCGAGATCAAGAAGCCGGAAACCATCAACTACCGTACCTTCAAGCCCGAGCGCGATGGCCTGTTCTGCGCCCGCATCTTCGGGCCGATCAAGGACTACGAGTGCTTGTGCGGCAAGTACAAGCGCATGAAGTACAAGGGCATCATCTGCGAGAAGTGCTCGGTCGAGGTCACGCTGTCGCGCGTCCGGCGCGAGCGCATGGGCCATATCGAGCTCGCGGCCCCCGTCGCGCACATCTGGTTCCTGAAGTCGCTGCCCTCGCGCATCGGCCTCCTGCTCGACATGACGCTGAAGGATCTCGAGCGGATCCTCTACTTCGAATATTACGTTGTGCTCGAGCCGGGCCTCACCGCGCTGAAGGACCGTCAGCTCTTGTCGGAAGACGAGTATCTGAAGGCGCAGGACGAATACGGCCAGGATTCCTTCACCGCCATGATCGGCGCGGAAGCGATCCGCGAGCTGCTCAAGGGCATGGACCTCGAGAAGCTCGAGCTGACCTTGCGTGCGGAGATGCAGGAGACCGACTCCGACATCAAGCACAAGAAGCTCGCCAAGCGCCTGAAGATCGTGGAAGCGTTCCGCCACTCCGGCAACAAGCCGGAATGGATGATCATGACGGTGGTTCCGGTGATTCCGCCGGACCTGCGTCCGCTGGTGCCGCTGGATGGCGGCCGCTTCGCGACCTCGGACCTCAACGATCTCTACCGCCGCGTCATCAACCGCAACAACCGCCTGAAGCGGCTGATGGAGTTGCGCGCGCCGGACATCATCATCCGCAACGAGAAGCGCATGCTTCAGGAGGCCGTCGACGCGCTGTTCGACAACGGCCGCCGCGGCCGCGTCATCACCGGTGCCAACAAGCGTCCGCTGAAGTCGCTCGCCGACATGCTCAAGGGCAAGCAGGGCCGGTTCCGTCAGAACCTGCTCGGCAAGCGCGTCGACTATTCGGGCCGTTCGGTGATCGTGGTCGGTCCCGAGCTGCGCCTGCATCAGTGCGGTCTGCCGAAGAAGATGGCCCTCGAACTGTTCAAGCCGTTCATCTACTCGCGGCTTGACGCCAAGGGCCTGTCAACCACCGTGAAGCAGGCCAAGAAGCTGGTTGAGAAGGAGCGGCCCGAGGTCTGGGACATCCTGGACGAGGTCATCCGCGAGCATCCCGTGCTGCTCAACCGCGCACCGACGCTGCATCGCCTCGGCATCCAGGCGTTCGAGCCCGTGCTGATCGAGGGCAAGGCGATCCAACTCCACCCGCTGGTCTGCGCCGCGTTCAACGCCGACTTCGACGGCGACCAGATGGCCGTGCACGTTCCGCTGTCGCTGGAAGCGCAGCTGGAAGCGCGCGTCCTGATGATGTCGACCAACAACATCCTGCATCCGGCGAACGGCCAGCCGATCATCGTGCCGTCGCAGGACATCGTGCTCGGTCTCTACTACGTCTCCATCATGCGCGAAGGCCTGCCCGGCGAGGGCAAGATCTTCGGCGAGATGGCGGAGCTCGAGCACGCGTTGCACGCGAAGGTCATCCACCTCCACACCAAGATCAAGTACCGGTGGGAAGGCATCGACGAGACCGGCAAGATCTCCAGGCGCTGGATCGAGACCACCGCCGGCCGCGTCATGCTGGGCAATTTGCTGCCGAAGAACCCGCGCGTTCCGTACGAGATCATCAACAAGCTGATGACCAAGCGCGAGATCTCCGGCGTCATCGACCAGGTCTACCGCCACTGCGGCCAGAAGGAGACGGTGATCTTCTGCGACCGCATCATGGCGCTCGGCTTCTACAACGCGTTCAAGGCCGGCATCTCGTTCGGCAAGGACGACATGGTCGTGCCGCACTCCAAGTGGAAGATCGTCGACGCTACCCGTACGCTGGCGAAGGATTTCGAGCAGCAGTACAACGACGGTCTGATCACCCATGGCGAGAAGTACAACAAGGTCGTCGACGCCTGGTCGAAGGCAACGGAAGAAATCGCCAAGGCGATGATGAAGGAGATCTCCTCGACCAAGAAGACGGCAAGTGGGGCGGATGCCGACATCAACTCGATCTACATGATGGCTCACTCCGGTGCCCGCGGTTCGCCGGCCCAGATGCGCCAGCTCGCCGGCATGCGCGGCCTGATGGCCAAGCCGTCGGGCGAGATCATCGAGACGCCGATCATCTCGAACTTCAAGGAAGGCCTCTCGGTGCTCGAGTACTTCAACTCGACCCACGGCGCCCGCAAGGGCCTCGCGGACACCGCGTTGAAGACTGCGAACTCCGGCTATCTGACCCGTCGTCTCGTCGACGTCGCGCAGGATTGCATCATCACGCAGGACGATTGCGGCACCAAGCTCGGCATCAAGATGCGCGCCATCGTCGATGCCGGCACCGTGGTCGCTTCGCTCGGCTCGCGCATCCTCGGACGCACGGCCTGCGAAGACGTGCGTGACAGCACGGGCAAGGTGATCTTCAAACGCGGTACGCTGATGGAAGAGAGCCATCTGGATGCCATCCATCAGGGCGGCGTCCAGGAGGTAAAGATCCGCTCGGCGCTGACCTGCGAGCTCGTCAACGGCATCTGCGGCAAGTGCTACGGCCGCGATCTCGCTCGCGGCACGCCGGTCAACCACGGCGAAGCGGTCGGGGTCATCGCGGCCCAGTCGATCGGCGAGCCGGGCACCCAGCTCACCATGCGCACCTTCCACATCGGCGGTGCGGCGCAGCTGAACGAGCAATCTTTCGTCGAATCAA
Organism: Bradyrhizobium sp. Kon56; assembly: GCF_055807635.1. NCBI lineage: Bacteria > Pseudomonadati > Pseudomonadota > Alphaproteobacteria > Hyphomicrobiales > Nitrobacteraceae > Bradyrhizobium > Bradyrhizobium sp. Kon56. Next base: position 13,788 of record NZ_JBVVOU010000025.1, read on the forward strand.
ACTTCGACGGCAAGATCGTGATCAGGAACAAGGCCATCGCCCGCAATAGCGAAGGCCACCTGGTCGCGATGGTTCGCAACATGGTGATCGCGATCGTCGATGCCGACGGCACCGAGCGTGCGACGCACCGTATTCAGTACGGTTCGCGCCTGCACGTCGACGAGGGCGACATGGTCAAGCGTGGCCAGCGTATCGTGGAATGGGATCCCTACACCCGTCCGCTCCTCACCGAGGTCGAAGGTACTATCGGCTTCGAGGATCTGGTCGAGGGACAGTCGATCTCGGAAACGCTCGACGAGGCCACCGGTATTGCCAAGCGCGTGGTCATCGACTGGCGCTCGATGCGCGGCGGCGGGGACCTGCGTCCCGCCATCGTGATCAAGGGCAAGGACGGCAAGGTGCTCAAGCTCGCCCGTGGCGGCGATGCCCGCTACATGCTGTCGGTCGATGCCATTCTGTCGGTCGATGTCGGCGCCAAGGTCCAGGCGGGCGACATTCTCGCCCGTGTCTCGACCGAAAGCGCCAAGACGCGCGACATCACCGGCGGTCTGCCGCGGGTGGCGGAACTGTTCGAGGCTCGGCGTCCGAAGGATGCGGCGATCATCGCCGAAATCGCGGGCACCATCCGGTTTGGGCGCGACTATAAGAACAAGCGTCGTATCTCGATCGAGCCGATGGACAAGACCGAAGAGGCGCGCGAGTACCTGATCCCGAAGGGCAAGCACATCCACCTTCAGGACGGCGACGTCGTCGAAAAGGGCGACTTCATCGTGGAAGGCAACCCGGCGCCGCACGACATTCTGGCGGTCAAGGGCATCGAGGAACTCGCGGCCTATCTGGTCAACGAGATCCAGGAGGTCTATCGGCTCCAGGGCGTGCTCATCAACGACAAGCACATCGAGGTGATCGTCCGTCAGATGCTCCAGAAGGTGGAAGTCACCGACCAGGGCGACACGGACATGATCTCGGGCGAGCAGATCGACAAGATCGAGTTCGACCAGATCAACGCGAAGGCCAAGGAAGAGGGCAAGAAGATCGCCACGGGGACCCCGGTTCTGCTCGGCATCACCAAGGCGAGCCTTCAGACCCGCTCCTTCTTCTCGGCGGCCTCGTTCCAGGAGACCACCCGCGTCCTCACGGAAGCGGCGGTCAACGGCAAGGTCGATCCGCTCGAAGGCCTCAAGGAGAACGTCATCGTCGGCCGGCTGATTCCGGCAGGCACCGGCGCCTCCATGGCGAAGATCCGCGAAGTCGCTGTGAAGCGCGACAAGATGATCCTCGACGAGCGCGAGAAGCAGGCGGCGGTCGTGCCGCCGGCGCCGGAAGTGGAGCCGATGGCGCTGCCACCTGCGGAATGATCGTTCATCCGTAGGAATACCGAGGACACTGAAAAGGCCGGCGAAAGCCGGCCTTTTTGCTGCTTTGTTTCCCTGTTGCGGTGCAGGATCAACCTTTGTTCATCTTTCCTTCAGGCGCAAAAGCGCTTCTGCTAGGAGAGCTTAGACCGGTGGTCCCGTGAAGGGGGCGGGCCGGAGACCACGGAATTCTCATGCTTGATCTCGCAATCGTAGGCGGCGGCCCCGGCGGGCTGATGAGCGCTTGGTATCTGAAGCGCAAGCTTGGCGACCTCTGCCGCGTCACCATCTACGAGGCATCCGACCGGCTCGGCGGCAAGATCGTCACGCGCAAATTCGATTCCGCGCCCGCGATGTACGAGGCCGGCGTTGCCGAGATCTACGACTACTCGATGACCGGGCCGGATCCGTTGCGCGAGTTGATCCAGCATTTCGGCCTGCAGACCATTCCGATGGATGCCGAGCAGGTGCAGTTCGGCGGTGAGCTCCTCAACGACGTCGCGGGCATGCGCCGCAAATACGGTGCCAAGACCGCAGCCGCAATCGAGGCGTTCCGTAAGCGCTGCGCCGAGGCGATGACGCCGATCGAGTACTACGAGGGTGTCGGCGCGCACGACAACGAGAATCCCTGGGCCTACAAGACCGCCGAACAGGTGCTCGACGAGGAGGTCGAGGACGAGACCGCAAAGCGATTCTTCAAGGTGATGGCGCGCTCGGACCTCGCGACCGAGAGCCACAACACCAACGGGCTCAACGCGCTCAAGAACTACCTGATGGATGTCGACGGCTATATCGGCCTCTATTCCATCCAGAACGGCAACGAGCAGCTCATCGAGTGCCTCCAGTCGGAGGTCAATGCCGACATCCAGCTCAATCACCGAATCCTCACGGTCGGCAAGGCGCCGACCGGCCGCTATCAACTCAAGATGATGAACGGCAAGGGGCCGGAGACGCGCGACTTCGACCTTGTGCTGGTCTGTCTGCCGCATTCCTGGCTTGGGACCGTCGGCTGGGAAGGCGAACAGCTCCGCAAGTCGATGGTCAAGCACGTCGCGTACTTCGACCGTCCTGCGCACTATTTGCGTGTCTCGATCCTGTTCGACACGCCGTTCTGGGGCGACAAGATCGCCGGCGCCTGGTTCATGTCGGAAGCCTTTGGCGGTTGCTGCGTCTATAACGAGGGCGCCCGCCATGATGTGGGCAAGCACGGCGTGCTGAACTGGCTGATTCCGGGCTCCGATGCGCTGGCCTTTGCGAATCTCTCCGACCGGGAGCTGATCGATGCCGCGCTGAAATCGCTTCCGGCATCGCTCGGCGATGCACGCGCGCATTTCATGGAAGGCAAGATCCACCGCTGGCTGTCCTCGGTGAACGCGATTCCGGGCGGCTTGCCCGTGCGCGACGTCATGACCAACCACCGGCCCGAGCCGAAGGAACATCCCGGAATCGTGGTGGTCGGCGACTATCTGTTCGACTCGACGCTGAACGGCCTGCTCGATTCCTCGGACGCGGCGACCGACATCATCTTGACCGAGATGATGCGCTTGCGCCGCGAGCGTTCGCAGGACGACAAGCCGCTCTCGGACAAGATCGATCGTGCCTATTTTGACAATTATCGCGGCCAGGGCCCCTACAGCGAGGTGTGGCAACACTTCACGGATCCCGACTATCTCACAAAACTGATCGGCATCGTCTGGGGCAAGGCCAAAGGCACGAAGCTCTTGATCGCGGGCTCGGCCAGCGGCGAGCTTGTCGGCGCGCTACGTGATCGCGGCATCGATGCCTTCGGTATCGAGAACAACCGCACCATTCACGCCAGAACGCCGAAGGCGCTGAGGAAGTACAACAAGCTCGGTTCGATCACCGACATGCCGTTCAAGGACGGTGCGTTCGACTTCGTGTTCGAGACCAGCCTCTGCCATGTTTCCCCGAAGCAGGTGGTCCGTGCGATCAGGGAGCTGAACCGTGTGGTCAAGACCGGGCTCGTGTTCGGCTCGATCACCTCGGACATGCCGCCGGCACTGATCGACCGCTACGACCTTCTGCGCGGCGTCAAGAAGCTCGGCACCTGGTGGGAATGGTCCGAACTGTTCTTCGGCAACGGCTTCGAGCTGTCGATGCACCGCAAGGACTGCACGGACGCGCTCTGGGAGACGACGCTCGCCGCCAACAAGGGACCGGGCCAGTGGTACGCCGACGCCGATTCCTTGCGCTATTCCTTTTTCGACAAGGTCGAGGATGAGGAAGACGACTAGCCGCCTGAAGCGGGCGCCTTCGCCAATTGTTTTGCCGAATTCATCTTGATCGCATAGAATCGATGCAGTAGCGGTTGGCGCTATTTCCTGCTTTCTCTGCGGTCATGCCGGCCGTCAGCATCGGTTGGTTTCATGGCGTCCAAGCCCCTCCCGCCCGACAAACAGAAGCTCGCCGCGGAAGAGGCGGCCGAGCTCGACGACAAGCTTGTCCCTACCGCCAAGCCGGACCTTGAAGACGACGAGGACGATGAAGACGAGGAGGATGGCGGGCTGGAGCTCGATGACGACGATGAGGACGAGGACCTCGTCGTCTTTACCGCGCGCGAGGCCGCCGGCGCGCTCGCGACCATCCTGGGTTTCGTCAAACCCTTCCTGTTCAACTACAAGCAGATGCTGTCCTTCGTGGCGTTCGGCGTCTTCGTCGAGACGCTCTTCAACGTCATCATGCCGCTCAGCCTGAAGTACCTGATCGACGACGCGCTCGGCGAGGAGGATTTTCAGGCGCTGTACAAGATCCTCGGCGTGCTCGCGGTCGCGGGCATATTCACCTCGATCGTCGCGGTCTGGTACGAGCGCTGGGATGCGCGGCTCGCGGCGTGCATCATTTCCGACGTCCGCAAACGGCTGTTCGAGCACGTCCAGGACCTGCCGGCGGCCTATTTCGGCCGCACCAAGCGCGGCGAGATCCTGTCGCGCTTCTCAGTCGACCTCGCGGCCTTCGAGGGTTCGGTCAAGACCTTCGCCAACAGCGCGGCATTGCCGTTCCTGGAGCTGATCGCGGGCATCATCCTGATGGTGTTCCTGAACTGGCAGCTCGCGGCGGTTGCGCTGCTGGTGTTTCCGATCACGCTGATCGGTCCCCGCATGCTGACGCCGAAGGCTGTCCAGGCGAATTACGAGCAGAAGCTCAATGAATCTGCGCTGCTCGGCATGGTGCAGGAGAACGTGGCGGCGCAGGCCGTGATCAAGGCGTTCAGCCTGCAACGCCGGATGTTCGGCTTCTTCAAATTCCGCAACGACGAGACGCGAAACAGGATGGCCTCGGCGGCGTTCCTGTCGACCATGGTGGAGCGGACGGTCACCATCTCGGTGCTGCTCTTGCATCTCGTCGTGCTCGCGATCGGCGCATATCTGGCGACGAAGGGGCAGATTACCATCGGCACCTTCGTCACCTTCGAGAGTGCGTTCTGGGAGGTGTCCTACAACATCGCCCATGTGATGCATTTCATCCCCGTGTCGATCTCCGCGGCAGCCGCGATCCGTCATATGCAGGAGTTGCTCGACGAGCCCACGCGCAGCGCCGATCGTGCCGGCGCGCCCGATCTGCCCCGCATCACCAACGACATCACCTTCGACCACGTGACGTTCCAGTACGAAGGCAGCCAGACGCCGGTGCTGGACAATCTCAGCCTCAAGCTCAATGTCGGCAAGCGCATTGCCATCGTCGGTCCCTCAGGCTCCGGCAAGAGCACGCTGCTGAATCTGATCCTGCGGCTCTATGTGCCGGACGAGGGGCGCGTCACCATCGACGGCGTCGACGTCCGCAAGGTGACGCTGGACTCCCTGCGCCGGAGCATGGCGGTGGTGTTCCAGGAGAATATGCTGTTCAACATGTCGATCCGGGAGAACATTCGGCTCGGCAAGGAGGGCGCGACCGATGAGGAGGTGGAGGAGGCGGCCAAGAAAGCCGAGATCCACCGTTACATCATGAGCCTGCCGCAGCGCTACGACACGCCGGTGGGCGAGCGCGGCGATACCTTGTCGGGCGGCCAGCGCCAGCGCATCGCGATCGCGCGCGCGGTCATCCGCAATCCTTCCGTGCTGCTGCTCGACGAAGCCACTTCGGCGCTCGACCAGACCACGGAAGCTGCGATCAACCGCACGCTGCTGAAGGTCGCCAAGGGCCGCACCATGATCTGGTCGACCCACCGCCTGACCTCGGTGGTCGAGATGGACGAGATCATCGTGATTTCAGGGGGCAGGGCGATCGAGCGCGGCCCGCATGCCGAGCTGCTCGCCAAGAACGGCACCTATCGCAAGCTGTGGAACGACCAGACCCACCAACCGCATGGCGCGCCGGCTCACGTCGACGAGGACAGCGACGATGACGACGAGGATGAAGACGACCTCGACGAGGACGATGAGGAGGAGTGACCGAGGAAGTTCGGCTCCAGATCGAAGGCTGCTCCAAGCGGCCGCAATAGTCCCTGAACCGACCAGGCAATGAAGCGTGCCCAGCGCTGCGCCGTCCAATAAGGGCTTGTCGCAATGGAGACTGAGCGGAAATCGAAGGCCTTCGCGGCCGACCAATCGTCGCACTCCCGCTTGACCGGGTCTGCGTAGAAGGCGGCGATCTTGCTTGTATCCATCCCGTCGGAGGCCAGCCACTGCGGGATATAGACGTTGCAGAGCCGCTCGACGTCGGTGAAGACCTTGTCGCACCCGGTGCCGGCGGCCGGGCAGGAGGTCGAGAAAGCATCGCCCACCAGCACGAGACCCGGCTGGCCGCTGGCATCGTTCACATAGAGATCGACCGGACGGATTTTCAGCTCACCGGGAATGTCGAATGGTCCGGTGATGTGCTTGAGCCGTGGCAGCGCAGCGTTCAACGTCTCGGCCGGCGCGCGGCGCAGCTCACGCAGCCAGGGATCGTCGAAGCTGCGATAGACGAACAGATTGGCGCGCATCCGCGTCCCGATCGGAAAAAGAGTGAGGTAGGGGATGCGGTCGCTCGGCCGTTCCGAGAAATAGGTCAGCGCAGGGAAGTCGAACGAGTCCCGTCCCGCCGGCACCACGTCGAACCCGATCGAAATCGAATGGCAGGCACTGACGACTTTTCGGGCGATTCCCAGCTGGTGGCGCAGGCCGACATTGAGTCCGTTGGCGAGCACGACCAGCCGGGCGGAGACCATCGCGTCGTTGGAGAGAGTGACCTTCTGCCGCTCCGCACTCGTCTCGACCGAGACAGCCTTGGCGCAGATGCGCTCGACGCCGGCAGGAATTTCGTCGCGGACAGCGTTGACGAGGGAATCGTAGAGGATGTTGAACTGCCGGCTCGGCGCCTTGTCGAGAAGGCGGCCGAAGCGCGCGATCCAGTTCTCACCCACAAAGGTCGCGCGGTGCAACACCGATTCGGCGATTCCCGTCTGCAGGAATCGCCCGACCTGCACGTGACCGCTGAGTTTTTCGACCCGAAAGTCCGCCGAATAGCTCTCATGCGGATCGATCAGGATGGTCGAAATGCCGCTACGGCCGAGCATCGCGGCGGCGCTCGAGCCGGACAATCCCCCGCCGATAATGGCAATGTCGGTGTACCGCATGGCGCTAATCTCTGCCCAAGGCGGCACATTGGCGCTCCAACAGGAAAGAAAGCCTTAGCCAATGGTTATAAAAGTATATTTAGCCCGGGTATAAATAGGTTTCGAGGTGGCGCGACGCGCTCTTCGTTTCCATCTCACGAAGGCGCAGCGAGCGGCCCAAGAAGCGATTTCGGCAGGTGCGGGAAGCGCTTCTGACTGACGTTTCGCCTTGACTTGACCGACTCCCACTTATAGAACCCCCTCACTTAACGACAGGCGGTGAGCATCGCCAACGTCGGAACGGGCCACCTGTTTGATCCCCTGGGATCACCAAGACAGGCACCAACCTCGACGAATGCCGCTCAAACGCTGTCGATCATAGCTAGGCAATGCCAGTGCGATTTTAGTTCTCTTGAGCATGTTCTCTCGAGATCGAATTCGGATGCATGACCTCGGTGCGCGGGCCGCAGCTTCAAGCTGACCGGTTCAACTACTGCGGTCCTCTGTGGCGTCGAAGCGCTTTCCGCCCGTTGATGGGTGGTTGGCGCGATTTCGCTTTGTGCGGATTGTTCCGCGGAAGGCGGCCTCGTCGGGCGGGTAGCTCGAAAGAATTTGCGGACCCGGTGACGGGCCGCGGCAGAACACAAAGGGTAATGCCAGGATGCCGACGATCAACCAGCTGATCGCTCAACCGCGGGAAGTGCAGAAGTCGCGCAAGAAGGTGCCGGCGCTGCAGCAGTCGCCGCAGAAGCGCGGTGTTTGCACGCGCGTTTACACCACGACCCCGAAGAAGCCGAACTCGGCGCTTCGTAAGGTTGCCAAGGTGCGCCTGACCAACGGCTTCGAGGTGATCGGCTACATCCCCGGTGAGGGCCATAACCTCCAGGAGCACTCGGTGGTCATGATCCGCGGCGGTCGCGTCAAGGACTTGCCCGGCGTGCGCTACCACATCCTCCGCGGCGTTCTGGATACCCAGGGCGTCAAGAACCGTAAGCAGCGCCGTTCGAAGTACGGCGCCAAGCGTCCGAAGTAAGCGGGAACCAGGTCCATGTCTCGTCGCCATTCTGCCGAAAAGCGCGAAGTCCTTCCCGATCCGAAGTTCGGGAATATCATCGTCACGAAGTTCATGAATTCGGTGATGTACGCCGGAAAGAAGTCGGTCGCCGAAGGCATCGTCTACGGCGCGTTCGGCCTCATCGAAAGCAAGACCAAGCAGAACCCGCTCGGCGTGTTCGAGCAGGCACTCGAGAACGTCATGCCGACGATCGAAGTGCGCTCCCGCCGCGTCGGCGGCGCGACCTATCAGGTTCCGGTCGAAGTTCGCTCGGTGCGCCGTCAGGCGCTGGGCATTCGCTGGCTGATCTCGGCTGCGCGCGATCGCAACGAGAAGACGATGACCGAGCGGCTCTCTGCGGAGCTCCTGGATGCGTCGAACAACCGGGGTAACGCCGTCAAGAAGCGCGAAGACGTGCACCGGATGGCGGAAGCCAACCGCGCCTTCTCGCACTATCGCTGGTAACGGCGACACACGGAATCTAAGGAACACTCCATGCCCCGCGTTCATGCCATAGAGAATTACCGCAACTTCGGTATCATGGCGCATATCGATGCCGGCAAGACCACGACCACCGAGCGCATCCTCTATTACACCGGCAAGAGCCACAAAATCGGCGAAGTGCACGAAGGTGCCGCGACGATGGACTGGATGGAGCAGGAGCAGGAGCGCGGCATTACGATTACGTCGGCCGCGACCACCGCGTTCTGGGAAGGCAAGCGTCTCAACATCATCGACACTCCCGGCCACGTCGACTTCACCATCGAAGTCGAGCGCAGCCTGCGCGTGCTCGACGGCGCCGTGTGCGTGCTCGACTCGAACCAGGGCGTCGAGCCCCAGACCGAGACGGTTTGGCGCCAGGGCGACAAGTACAAAGTTCCGCGCATCGTCTTCGCCAACAAGATGGATAAGACCGGCGCTGACTTCTACAAGTGCATGCAGGACATCGTCGACCGCCTCGGCGCAAAGCCGATCGCGATCCAGCTTCCGATCGGCTCCGAGAACAACTTCAAGGGCCTGGTCGACCTCGTTCGCATGAAGGGCGTGGTCTGGGAAGAAGAGAAGCTCGACGCCAAGTTCGTGGACATCGATATTCCCGAGGACATGGTCGAGAAGGCCAAGGAATATCGCGAGAAGTTGTTGGAAGCCGCCGTCGAGCTCGACGACGAAGTTCTCGCCGCTTACCTCGACGGCAAGGAGCCCGATGAGCCGACGTTGAAGCGCTTGATCCGCAAGGCCGTGCTGACTGGCGCGTTCTTCCCGGTATTGTGCGGCTCGGCGTTCAAGAACAAGGGCGTGCAGCCTCTGCTCGACGCGGTCGTGGATTATCTGCCGTCGCCGGTTGACGTGCCCGCCATCAAGGGCGTCGATGAAGACGGCAACGAGGTCGTTCGCCTGCCGGACGACAAGGAGCCGCTGGCTCTGTTGGCCTTCAAGATCATGGACGACCCGTTCGTCGGCACCATCACCTTCTGCCGCATCTATTCCGGCACGCTGCTGTCGGGCACCGGCGTGATCAATTCGACGCGCGACCGCAAGGAGCGCATCGGCCGCATGTTGCTGATGCATGCGAACAACCGCGAAGACATCAAGGAAGCCTATGCCGGCGACATCGTCGCACTGGCTGGCCTGAAGGAAGCGCGCACCGGTGACACGCTGTGCGATCCCGACAAGGCGGTGATCCTCGAAAAGATGGAATTCCCCGAGCCCGTCATCGAGATCGCGATCGAGCCCAAGTCCAAGGCCGACCAGGAAAAGCTGGGCGTGGCGCTGGCGAAGCTCGCCGCGGAGGATCCGTCCTTCCGCGTGTCGACCGATCAGGAGTCCGGCCAGACCATCCTCAAGGGCATGGGCGAGCTCCATCTCGACATCAAGGTCGACATTCTCCGCCGCACCTACAAGGTCGATGCCAACATCGGCGCGCCGCAGGTGGCGTTCCGTGAGCGCGTCACCAAGAGGTCCGAAGTCAAGTACACCCACAAGAAGCAGACCGGCGGTACCGGACAGTTCGCGGAAGTGTCGATCATCGTGGAGCCGAACGAGCCCGGCAAGGGCTACGAGTTCGAGTCCAAGGTCGTCGGCGGTGCGGTGCCGAAGGAATACATCCCCGGCGTCGAGAAGGGCATCAACAGCGTGCTGAGTTCCGGCGTGGTCGCGGGCTTCCCCGTGGTCGACGTCAAGGTTCAGCTCGTCGACGGCAAGTATCACGACGTCGATTCGTCGGCGCTCGCCTTCGAAATCGCATCGCGTGCTGCATTCCGCGAAGCCTTGCAGAAGGGCAAGTCCGTCCTGCTCGAGCCGATCATGAAGGTCGAAGTGGTGACCCCGGAAGATTACACCGGCTCCGTCATCGGCGACCTGAATTCGCGGCGCGGTCAGATCCAGGGTCAGGACATGCGCGGCAACGCCAACGTCATCAACGCGATGGTGCCGCTCATGAACATGTTCGGTTACGTGAATAACCTGCGCTCGATGAGCCAGGGTCGCGCAACCTTCACCATGCAGTTCGACCACTACGCAGAAGCGCCGGCCAACGTGTCGGCAGAAGTCCAGAAGAAGTTTGCCTGATTGTCGTCGGTCTCGAACTGACGATTGAACGGAGAGTCAAATGGCCAAAGCAAAGTTTGAACGTAACAAGCCGCACTGCAACATCGGCACCATCGGTCACGTCGACCATGGCAAGACGTCGCTGACCGCGGCGATCACCAAGGTCCTCGCCGAAGCCGGCGGCGCGACGTTCACCGCGTACGACCAGATCGACAAGGCGCCGGAAGAGAAGGCGCGCGGCATCACGATCTCGACGGCGCACGTCGAATACGAGACCAAGAACCGCCACTACGCGCACGTCGACTGCCCCGGCCACGCCGATTACGTGAAGAACATGATCACCGGCGCCGCCCAGATGGACGGTGCGATCCTGGTCGTGTCGGCCGCCGACGGTCCGATGCCGCAGACCCGCGAGCACATCCTGCTCGCCCGCCAGGTCGGCGTTCCCGCGCTCGTCGTGTTCCTCAACAAGTGCGACATGGTCGACGATCCGGAACTGCTCGAGCTCGTCGAGCTCGAGGTCCGCGAGCTGCTCTCGAAGTACGAATTCCCGGGCGACACCATCCCGATCATCAAGGGCTCGGCGCTTGCCGCCCTCGAAGATTCCGATAAGACGCTCGGCCATGACGCCATCCTCGAGCTGATGAAGCAGGTCGACGCTTACATTCCGCAGCCGGAGCGTCCGGTCGATCTGCCGTTCCTGATGCCGGTTGAAGACGTGTTCTCGATCTCGGGCCGCGGCACCGTCGTGACCGGCCGTGTCGAGCGCGGTATCGTCAAGGTCGGCGAGGAAATCGAGATCGTCGGTCTGCGCGCCACGCAGAAGACCACGGTCACCGGTGTCGAAATGTTCCGCAAGCTGCTGGATCAAGGCCAGGCCGGCGACAACATCGGTGCGCTGCTTCGCGGTACCAAGCGCGAGGACGTCGAGCGCGGCCAGGTGCTGTGCAAGCCGGGTTCGGTCAAGCCGCACACCAAGTTCAAGGCTGAGGCCTACATCCTCACCAAGGAAGAGGGCGGCCGCCACACTCCCTTCTTCACCAACTACCGTCCGCAGTTCTACTTCCGCACCACCGACGTGACCGGTGTCGTGCATCTGCCGGAAGGCACCGAGATGGTGATGCCGGGCGACAACATCGCGATGGAAGTGCACCTGATCGTGCCGATCGCGATGGAAGAGAAGCTCCGCTTCGCGATCCGCGAAGGTGGCCGCACCGTCGGCGCCGGCGTCGTCGCCTCGATCATCGAGTAATTACGAGAATAGGGATCGGCGAATAGCGAATGTGACATTCGCTATTCGCTATTCGCCACCCCATTGAAGAAAGACCACGGCAATGAACGGCCAAAACATTCGCATCCGTCTCAAGGCGTTCGACCATCGTATCCTCGATACGTCGACCCGCGAGATCGTGAACACGGCGAAGCGCACCGGCGCGCAGGTCCGCGGACCCATTCCGCTGCCCACCCGCATCGAGAAGTTCACCGTCAACCGTTCGCCGCACGTCGACAAGAAGAGCCGCGAGCAGTTCGAGATGCGCACTCACAAGCGCCTGCTCGACATCGTCGATCCGACCCCGCAGACCGTCGATGCTTTGATGAAGCTCGACTTGGCCGCCGGTGTCGACGTCGAGATCAAGCTCTAAGATTTTTGGATCACGTTCGCCACTAGCGGACAGAAAGAACAGGAAGCACGCCGATGCGCTCCGGAGTGATCGCACAAAAGGTCGGGATGACGCGGGTCTTTACAGAGGCCGGCGAACATATCCCCGTGACCGTGCTGAAGCTCGGCAATTGCCAGGTCGTAGGCCACCGCACCGAAGAGAAAAACGGTTATGTCGCGCTCCAGCTTGGTTCTGGCAGCCGCAAGACCGTGTACATGCCCAAGGCGGAGCGCGGCCAGTTCGCGGTCGCCAAGGTCGAGCCGAAGCGGCAGGTCGAGGAATTCCGCGTCTCCGCGGATCAGATGATCCCCGTCGGTGCCGAGATCCTGGCCGACCACTTTGTCGTCGGTCAGTTCGTCGACGTCACCGGTACTTCGGTCGGTAAGGGTTTTGCCGGCGGTATGAAGCGCTGGAACTTCGGCGGTCTGCGCGCCACTCACGGCGTCTCGGTCTCGCACCGTTCGATCGGTTCGACCGGTGGCCGTCAGGACCCGGGCAAGACCTGGAAGAACAAGAAGATGCCCGGTCACATGGGCGTCGACCGCATCACCACGCTCAACCTTCGGGTCGTCCAGCTCGATGTCGAACGCGGTCTGATCCTCGTCGAAGGCGCCGTTCCCGGCTCCAAGGGCGGCTGGATCCGCGTGCGCGACGCCGTCAAGAAGCCGCTGCCTAAGGAAGCTCCGAAGCCCGGCAAGTTCAAGGTTGCTGGCGAAGCGGACGCTGCTCCGGCTGCGCAGGAGGCGTGAGATGGAATTGAAGGTCACGACCCTCGAAGGTAAGGAAGCCGGCTCGGTCCAGCTTTCCGACACCATTTTCGGCCTCGAGCCGCGCCAGGACATCATTGCACGTTGCGTGCAGTGGCAGCTCAACAAGCGCCAGGCCGGTACGCACAAGGCCAAGGGCCGCGCCGAGATCTGGCGCACCGGCAAGAAGATGTACAAGCAGAAGGGTACCGGTGGTGCTCGTCACGGCTCGGCCCGGGTGCCGCAGTTCCGCGGAGGTGGCCGTGCCTTCGGTCCGGTGGTGCGTTCGCACGCCACCGACCTGCCGAAGAAGGTCCGTGCGCTCGCCCTCAAGCATGCGCTCTCGGCCAAGGCCAAGGACGGCGATCTCATCGTGATCGACAAGGCCGCGCTGGAAGCTGCCAAGACCAAGGCGCTGCTCGGTCATTTCTCCGGTCTGGGTTTGACCAACGCGCTGATCATCGACGGCGCCGAGCTCAACAACGGCTTCGCCGCTGCGGCCCGCAACATCCCGAACATGGACGTGCTGCCGATCCAGGGCATCAACGTCTATGACATCCTGCGCCGTCGGAAGCTTGTTCTGACCAAGGCCGCCATCGATGCGCTGGAGGCGCGCTTCAAATGACGAAGAACATCGAGCCTCGCCACTACGACGTGATCCTATCGCCGGTCGTGACCGAAAAGGCCACGATCGCCTCGGAGCACAACAAGGTGCTGTTCAAGGTGGCCGCCAAGGCAACCAAGCCGCAGATCAAGGAAGCGATCGAGAAGCTGTTCGACGTCAAGGTCAAGAGTGTCAACACGCTGGTCCGCAAGGGCAAGACCAAGATCTTCCGCGGCAATCTCGGCTCGCAGTCGAACTCCAAGCGCGCGATCGTGACTCTCGAAGAGGGTCACCGGATCGACGTGACCACCGGTCTGTAAGGTCGTACGACGATGGCACTGAAGACATTCAATCCCACGACGCCGGGCCAGCGCCAGCTGGTCATGGTCGATCGTTCGGCCCTCTACAAGGGCAAGCCGGTCAAGGCGCTCACCGAAGGCAAGCACTCCTCCGGCGGCCGTAACAACACCGGTCGCATCACCGTGCGCTTCCGCGGCGGTGGTCATAAGCGAACGTTGCGTACCGTCGATTTCAAGCGCGACAAGGTCGATGCGCCCGCGACGGTCGAGCGGCTGGAGTACGATCCGAACCGCACCGCATTCATCGCGTTGGTCAAGTACGAAGACGGCACCCAGGCCTATATCCTGGCGCCGCAGCGTTTGGCCGTCGGTGATTCCGTCGTCGCCGGCAACTATGTCGACGTGAAGCCGGGCAATGTCATGCCGCTCGGCAACATGCCGGTCGGCACGATCATCCACAACATCGAGGTCAAGATCGGGAAGGGCGGCCAGCTCGCCCGTTCCGCGGGCACCTATGCCCAGCTCGTCGGTCGCGACCAGGACTACGTGATCATCCGCCTGAACTCGGGCGAACAGCGCCTGGTGCACGGCCGTTGCCGCGGCACGATCGGCGCGGTGTCGAACCCGGATCACATGAACACGTCGATCGGCAAGGCCGGCCGCAACCGTTGGCTGGGCCGCAAGCCGCACAACCGCGGCGTTTCGATGAACCCGATCGACCATCCGCACGGCGGTGGTGAAGGTCGTACCTCGGGCGGCCGCCACCCGGTTACTCCGTGGGGCAAGCCGACCAAGGGCAAGAAGACCCGCTCCAACAAGTCGACCAACAAATTCATTCTCCTAAGCCGCCACAAGCGGAAGAAGTAAGGAACGCCGGACATGGTTCGTTCAGTCTGGAAAGGCCCGTTCGTCGAGGGTTCTCTGCTCAAGAAGGCAGATGCCGCGCGCTCGTCCGGCCGTCACGACGTCATCAAGATCTGGAGCCGTCGCTCGACGATCCTGCCGCAATTCGTCGGCCTGACCTTCGGCGTCTACAACGGTCAGAAGCACGTGCCGGTGGCCGTCAACGAGGAAATGGTCGGTCACAAGTTCGGCGAGTTCTCGCCGACCCGCACCTTCCATGGCCACTCCGGGGACAAGAAAGCCAAGAAGGCTTGAGGATTAAACGATGAGCAAACCTAAGCGCGAACGGAGCCTCGCCGAGAACGAGGCCAAGGCGGTCGCCCGGATGCTGCGGGTGAGCCCGCAGAAGCTCAACCTGGTCGCCCAGCTCATTCGCGGCCGGAAGGCGGCTGCTGCGCTCGCCGACCTGCAGTTTTCGCGCAAGCGGATCGCGGTTGACGTGAAGAAGTGCCTGGAATCAGCTATTGCCAACGCCGAGAACAACCACGACCTCGACGTCGACGATCTCGTCGTGGCGCAGGCCTTCGTCGGCAACGGCCTCGTGATGAAGCGCTTTGCCGCCCGCGGCCGTGGCCGCTCGGGCCGTGTCTACAAACCATTTTCACAGCTGACGATCATCGTTCGTCAGGTCGAAGCCGCAGCAGCGGCTTAAGGGACGCAGGAGAACACGATGGGTCAAAAGATCAATCCGATCGGTCTGCGTCTCGGCATCAACCGGACTTGGGATTCCCGCTGGTACGCCGGCAAACAGGAATACGGCAAGCTGCTGCACGAGGACGTCAAGATCCGTGAGATCCTGCACAAGGAGCTCAAGCAGGCGGCCGTTGCCCGCATCGTGATCGAGCGTCCGCACAAGAAGTGCCGCGTCACCATCCACTCGGCTCGTCCGGGCGTGGTGATCGGCAAGAAGGGCGCCGACATCGACAAGCTGCGCAAGAAGGTCGCGGACATCACCGCGTCCGACGTCGTCATCAACATCGTCGAAATCCGCAAGCCGGAGCTCGATGCGACGCTGGTGGCGGAGTCGATCGCGCAGCAGCTGGAGCGCCGCGTGGCGTTCCGCCGCGCCATGAAGCGCGCCGTCCAGTCGGCAATGCGTCTCGGTGCGGAAGGCATCCGCATCAACTGCTCGGGACGTCTGGGCGGCGCGGAAATCGCGCGCATGGAGTGGTACCGCGAAGGTCGCGTGCCGCTGCACACGCTGCGCGCAGACATCGACTACGGGGTTGCGACCGCGTTCACGACCTTCGGCACCTGCGGTGTCAAGGTCTGGATCTTCAAGGGCGAGATCCTCGAGCACGATCCGATGGCCCAGGACAAGAGAATGGCCGAAGGTGAGACTGGTGGCGGCGGCGATCGCGGCGGCCGGCAGCGCCGGGACAACGCTGCAGCCTGACGCCAGCACAGAGAATTTGAGGGCTTGAAGCCATGATGCAACCTAAGAAAACGAAGTTCCGGAAGGCGCATAAGGGCCGTATCCACGGCGTTGCGTCTTCGGGCGCGACGTTGGCGTTCGGCCAGTTCGGTCTGAAGGCGACCGAGCCTGAGCGCGTCACCGCGCGCCAGATCGAAGCCGCTCGCCGCGCGCTGACCCGCCACATGAAGCGCGCCGGCCGCGTCTGGATCCGCATATTCCCCGACGTTCCCGTGTCGAAGAAGCCTGCCGAAGTCCGCATGGGTTCCGGCAAGGGCGCGCCGGAATTGTGGGTCGCGCGCGTCAAGCCGGGCCGGGTGCTGTTCGAGATCGACGGCGTCAACACCCAGACGGCGCGTGAAGCGCTGACCCTGGCGGCAGCCAAGCTGCCGATCAAGACGCGCTTCGTCGAGCGCATTGCGGAGTAATGGCCATGGCCCAGATGAAAATCGAAGACATCCGCGCGTTGAGCCCCGATCAGCAGGACGACGCCATCCTGAACCTGAAGAAGGAGCGCTTCAACCTGCGCTTCCAGCGCGCCACCGGGCAGCTCGAGAACACCTCGCGCCTGCGCGAAGCCCGCCGTGACATCGCCCGGATCAAGACCGTCGCCGCGCAGACGCGCGCGAAGAAGAAGTAAGAGGCTTACGAAGATGCCGAAACGTACTTTGCAGGGCGTGGTCGTCAGCGACAAGCAAGCCAAGACCATCGTGGTGCGCGTCGATCGCCGCTTTACGCACCCGATCTACAAGAAGACGATCCGCCGTTCGAAGAACTACCACGCGCACGACGAGAGCAACGAGTTCAAGCCGGGCGACATGGTGTGGATCGAGGAATCGAAGCCGATTTCGAAGTTGAAGCGCTGGGTCGTGATCCGGGGCGAACACAAGAAAAGCGCCTGATCTGTCGGCTTTAGCCGACTGACTTCAGGTAAATGTTGAGCGCCGGCTGGGCTGGCGCAAATAGAAGAGGACGAGGTGCATCAATGATTCAGATGCAGACCAACCTCGACGTGGCCGATAATTCTGGCGCACGCCGTGTCATGTGTATCAAGGTGCTCGGGGGCTCCAAGCGCCGCTACGCCACGATCGGCGACATCATCGTTGTCTCGATCAAGGAAGCGATTCCGCGTGGCAAGGTGAAGAAGGGCGACGTGATGAAGGCCGTTGTGGTGCGCGTCCGCAAGGACATCCGCCGCGCCGACGGTTCGGTCATCCGCTTCGACCGCAACGCCGCCGTTCTGATCAACAATCAGTCCGAGCCGGTCGGTACCCGTATCTTCGGGCCCGTGCCGCGCGAGCTGCGCGCCAAGAACCACATGAAGATCATCTCGCTCGCGCCGGAGGTGCTGTGATGGCTGCGAAGATCCGCAAGGGCGACAAGGTCGTCGTGCTGACCGGCCGCGACAAGGGCCGCACCGGCGAGGTGTTCGAAGTGCGTCCCGACGCCGGTACGGCGCTGGTTCGCGGCATCAACATGGTCAAGCGTCACCAGAAGCAGACGCAGGCCCAGGAGGGCGGCATCATCTCGAAAGAGTCGCCGATCCAACTGTCCAACATCGCGTATGTCGGCAAGGACGGGAAGCCGACCCGCGTCGGATTCAAGATTCTGGCGGACGGCAAGAAGGTCCGCATCGCCAAGAGCTCGGGAGCTGAGATCGATGGCTGAGGCCGCTTACACACCGCGCCTGCGCGCGGAATACGACGCGAAGATCCGGACGGAAATGACCGAGAAGTTCGGTTATGAGAACGTCATGCAGGTTCCGCGCCTGGACAAGGTCGTGCTGAACATGGGCGTTGGCGATTCCGTCAACGACCGCAAGAAGGCCGAGAACGCCGCTGCGGAATTGACCCAGATCGCCGGCCAGAAGGCGATCGTGACCTATTCGCGGATCGCGATCGCGACCTTCAAGTTGCGTGAGAACCAGCCGATCGGCTGCAAGGTCACGCTGCGCAAGGCCCGCATGTACGAGTTCATCGATCGTCTGGTGACGGTTGCGCTGCCGCGCGTCCGCGACTTCCGCGGCTTGAACCCGAAGAGCTTCGACGGCCGCGGCAACTACTCGCTCGGCCTCAAGGAACACATCATTTTCCCCGAGATCGACTTCGACAAGGTCACGGAATCCCGCGGCATGGACATCACCGTCTGCACCACGGCCAAGACCGACGACGAGGCGAGGGCCTTGTTGACCGCATTCAATTTCCCGTTCCGGCAGTGAGACGCTGACCTAAAGCCTCTCAAACGCGGATACCCAGGAGCCAAGCATGGCAAAGAAGAGTTCAATCGAGAAGAACAACCGGCGCAAGCGGATGACGAAGAACGCCGCCCCGAAGCGCGAGCGGTTGAAGGCGATTATCGCCGACAAGACGCTGCCGATGGAGGAGCGGTTTGCCGCGACCCTGAAGCTGGCGGAAATGCCGCGCAACTCGTCGGCGACCCGCATCCGTCTGCGTTGCGAGCTGTCGGGCCGTTCGCGCTCGAACTATCGCTTGACCAAACTGTCCCGCATCGCAATGCGGGACCTTGGCTCCAAGGGCATGGTCCCGGGCCTCGTGAAGTCCAGCTGGTAAGGAGGGTCGTTTAAATGTCTACGCACGATCCAATCAGCGATCTGATCACCCGCATCCGTAACGCGCAGATGCGCTCCAAGAACAAGGTCTCCACGCCTGGCTCGAAGATGCGCGAGAACGTTCTCGAGGTGCTGAAGAGCGAAGGCTACATCCGCGGTTACGCCACGCTCGAGCACTCCTCGGGCCGCAGCGAGATCGAGATCGAGCTGAAGTATTTCGACGGCGAGCCCGTTATCCGCGAGATCGAGCGTGTTTCCAAACCCGGGCGGCGCGTGTACGCCTCGGTGAAGAACCTGCCGCGGGTCAATAACGGACTCGGCATTTCGGTGTTGTCGACGCCGAAGGGAATCATGGCTGACCACAGTGCGCGTGAAGCGAACGTGGGCGGCGAAGTTCTCTTCACGGTGTTCTGAGAAGGATTTTTGATCCATGTCACGTGTTGGCAAAAGACCGGTAGCGGTGCCGTCGGGTGTGACCGCGACCGTCGACGGGCAGACCGTCAAGATGAAGGGGCCGAAGGGCCAGCTTCAGTTCGTCGTCCATAACGACGTCGAGGTGAAGCTCGACAACGGCCAGGTCAGGGTGAACCCGCGGGTCGAGACCAACCGCGCGCGGGCCCTGTACGGGACCGCTCGCGCCCAGGTCGCGAATCTGGTCGAGGGTGTCACCAAGGGTTTCGAGAAGAAGCTCGAAATCACCGGCGTCGGTTACCGCGCCGCGCTGCAGGGCAAGAACCTGCAGCTCGCGCTCGGCTACAGCCACGATGTGGTCTACGCGATCCCGGAAGGGATCACGATCACCGTGCCGAAGCCGACCGAGATCACGGTGACGGGCAGCGACATTCAGCGCGTCGGCCAGGTCGCCGCCGAGATTCGCTCCTATCGTCCGCCGGAGCCCTACAAGGGCAAGGGCGTGAAGTATGTTGGCGAATTCATCTTCCGCAAGGAAGGCAAGAAGAAGTAACGGAGCCGGTCATGTCGAAAGCCAAGGTTACGAATGCCCGGCGCAAGCGCAGTGTACGTCTGAAGCTGCGCCGCTCGGGTGGCGGCCGTCCGCGCCTGTCGGTGTTCCGCTCGTCCAAGCACATCTACGCCCAGGTCATCGACGACCTGAAGGGCGAGACGCTGGCCTCTGCCTCGTCGCTCGAGAAGTCGATGCGCGATGGCGGCAAGACCGGCGCCGACATCGATGCGGCGAAGGCGGTCGGCAAGCTGCTGGCCGAGCGCGCCGCCGAGAAGGGTGTCAAGGAAGTCGTGTTCGATCGCGGCAGCTATCTCTATCACGGGCGCGTCAAGGCTCTTGCCGACGCGGCGCGTGAAAGCGGGCTGAGCTTCTAACAGAATTTGAGGATTGAGGCGTAAGCCTCTGAAGGACTGGAAAAACCATGGCAGAACGCGAACAACGTGGTGGACGCGATCAACGCGGCGGCGGACGTGAACGCAGGGAAGAGCGCGACAGCGAGTTCGTTGACAAGCTCGTCCACATCAATCGCGTCGCCAAGGTCGTCAAGGGCGGCAAGCGCTTCGGTTTCGCAGCGCTGGTCGTGATCGGCGACCAGAAGGGCCGCGCCGGCTTCGGTCACGGCAAGGCGCGCGAAGTGCCCGAGGCGATCCGCAAGGCAACCGAATCCGCCAAGCGCAACCTGACCCGCGTGTCGTTGCGCGAGGGCCGCACGCTGCATCACGACATCGCCGGCCGTCATGGCGCGGGCCGTGTTTACCTGCGCGCAGCTCCGGCCGGTACCGGCATCATCGCCGGCGGTCCGATGCGCGCCGTGTTCGAGACGCTCGGCGTCCAGGACGTGGTTGCGAAGTCGATCGGCTCGTCGAACCCGTACAACATGGTTCGCGCGACCTTCGATGCGCTGAAGCATCAGGATTCGCCGCGCTCGGTCGCTGCCCGCCGCAACATCAAGGTGTCCACCCTCCAGTCCCGCCGTATCGGTGGTGACGCCGAGGCGGTTGCCGAATAACGGAAGCTTTTCGGAGTAGACGCCTATGGCCAAGAGTGCCGTTACGACCGCAAAGACGATCAAGCTCGAGCAGACCGGCAGCGCGATCCGCCGCCATCACTCGCAGCGTTCGACGCTGATCGGGCTCAAGCTCAACAAGATCGGCCGCATCAGCGAACTGCCGGACACCCCGGCGGTCCGCGGCATGATCTTGAAAGTTCACCATCTCGTTCGCATTGTCGACGAGAAGTAAGCAAAGGCGCACGATCCCGAAGCGGGACCCGTTTTCGGTGAAGGTCATGCGCAAGAAACAAGGAGCAGGGCGATGAAGCTCAGCGATATCGCCGACAATGCCGGCTCGCGCAAGAAGCGTATGCGCGTCGGCCGCGGCATTGGTTCGGGCAAGGGCAAGCAGGCCGGCCGCGGTGGCAAGGGCCAGACCGCGCGTTCGGGCGTGCGCATCAAGGGTTTCGAAGGCGGCCAGATGCCCTTGCATCGCCGTCTGCCCAAGCGCGGCTTCAACAACATCTTCCGCGTGGAGTTCGCCGAGATCAATCTCGACCGGCTCCAGGATGCGGTCGATGCCAAGAAGATCGACGCCGGCAGCGTCGTGAACGTCGAATCCCTGGTCAAGGCCGGCGTGCTGCGCCGCGCCAAGGGTGGCCTGCGGCTGCTCGGCCGCGGCGAGTTCAAGGCCAAGCTCAACATTGAAGTGCACGGCGCCTCGAAGACCGCGATCGCGGCAGTCGAGAAGGCCGGCGGCTCGGTGAAGATCCTCGCGCCTGCCAAGGAAGAAGGCGAGGCGGCGTAACAACTGCGTCATCGGCCCGCGGCTCGCGGGCCTTTACGCACGCGGGACGATGGACTTATCGAAGCCGTAGCCCCAGATAATGTCCGGTGTCCGGTATAATGTAGCCCGGCCGCGGGCATAACGGCGCAATAAGCGGCGGGAGAAAGTCCAAGATGGCCTCTGCAGCGGAACAACTGGCAGCCAATCTCAATTTCGGTGCGTTTGCCAAGGCCGACGAACTGAAGAAGCGCATCTGGTTCACCCTGGGCGCGCTGCTCGTTTATCGGCTCGGGACCTACATCCCGTTGCCCGGCATCGATCCCAACATCTGGGAGCAGGTGTTCCGCTCCCAGGCGGGCGGCATCCTCGGCATGTTCAACATGTTCGCCGGCGGCGGCATTCACCGCATGGCGATCTTTGCGCTGAACATCATGCCGTACATCTCGGCGTCCATCATCATCCAGCTCCTGACCACCGTCTCGCCGCAGCTCGAGGCGCTGAAGAAGGAAGGCGAGTCCGGCCGCAAGCTGCTCAACCAGTACACCCGTTATCTCACGGTGATCCTGGCCGCGTTCCAGTCCTACGGCATTGCGGTGGGCCTCGAAGGCGCCGGCAACGTCGTCAGCGACCCCGGCATGTTCTTCCGCCTGTCCACGGCGATCACGCTGACCGGCGGCACCATGTTCCTGATGTGGCTGGGCGAGCAGATCACGTCGCGCGGCATCGGCAACGGCATCTCCCTGATCATTCTCTCCGGCATCGTCGCCGAGCTGCCCGCGGCGCTCGCCAACATGCTCGAGCTCGGCCGTCAGGGTGCGATGTCGACCGGCCTGATTCTGGTGGTCATCATCATGGCGGTGGCCGTGATCGCCTTCATCGTGTTCGTGGAGCGCGCCCAGCGCCGGCTCTTGATCCAGTATCCGAAGCGCCAGGTCGGCAACAAGATGTTCGAGGGGCAGTCCTCGCATCTGCCGCTTAAGCTCAACACCTCGGGCGTGATCCCGCCGATCTTCGCGTCCTCGCTGCTGCTGCTGCCGACCACGGTTGCGAACTTCAACGCGGGCAGCGGGCCGGAATGGTTCCAGTGGATCAACACCCAGCTCGGCCACGGCCGTCCGCTGTTCCTGATCATGTATCTGGCGCTGATCGTGTTCTTCGCCTTCTTCTACACCGCGATCGTGTTCAATCCGACCGAGACCGCGGACAATCTGAAGAAGCACGGCGGCTTCATTCCGGGTATCCGTCCCGGCGAGCGTACCGCGGAATATATCGACTACGTGCTGTCGCGGATCACCGTGCTCGGCGCGGTGTATCTGGCGATCGTCTGCTTGATTCCGGAAATCCTGATCTCCTACGCGTCGGTGCCGTTCTACTTTGGCGGCACTTCGCTGCTGATCGTCGTCAGCGTCACCATGGATACGGTGGCGCAGGTGCAGGGCTATCTCCTGGCACATCAGTACGAAGGCCTGATCCGGAAGTCGAAGCTGCGCGGCCGCCGCCGTTAAGCGCGGCGTCCCTCGGGCGGCGCGATTGCGCCGCCGATTCGCCGCGCGTGCAATGCGCGCGGACGGCGAGCCGGCCATTCGGTCGCCTCGGCAGAGTCGCTCTTCCTGTCGTGCAAGCATTGATCTCAAAGGCTTCTTGGCGTCCGGCCATTTGCTCCCCTATGATATGGGTAGCGGTGCGGCGCTGATTATGATTTGCACTGTAACTGGACTTCAAAACACGGGCGCGCGACGTATCGCGCACCAATCGGGGGGCGTACGCCGATGAGAATTATACTTCTGGGGCCACCGGGATCGGGCAAGGGCACCCAGGCGCAGCTGCTGGTGCAGCGCTATGGCATCGTCCAGCTCTCGACCGGCGAGATGTTGCGTGCAGCGGTGGCGGCCGGAACGCCGGTCGGGCTCAAGGCCAAGGAGATCATGGCCAGCGGCGGTCTCGTGCCAGACGATGTCGTGGTGGGGATCATCTCCGATCGGATCGATCAGCCGGATGCCAAAAACGGTTTCATCCTTGACGGTTTCCCGCGGACCGTGCCGCAGGCCGAGGCGCTGGATGAGCTGCTCAAGCACAAGCACCTCAAGCTCGATGCCGTGATCGAGCTCCGCGTCAACGAAAGCGCGCTCCTGAATCGCGTCGAGACTCGCGTCGCCCAGATGCGCGAGCGCGGGGAAGAGGTCCGGCTCGATGACACCCCGGAGGTCCTGACCAAGCGACTCGCCAGCTACCGCAGCCAGACGGAACCGCTGATTCACTACTATTCCGAGCGGCGCAAGCTCTCGACCATCGACGGCATGATGGCCATCGATGAGGTCACCCGCGCCATCCATCGCCAGCTCCTGGCGCTCGGGGCGGTCGAGCCCAAGACGCATGGCAAGACGCACGCCCGGAGTGCGACGAAGGCGGCCCCGGCCAGAAAGGCCAAGGCGGCGAAGAAATCGGCCAAAAAGCCTGCGAAAGCGGCCAAAAAGGCTGCCAAATCCAGGAAGGCGGCCAAGAAGGCTACGACGGCAGGCAGGAGAATCGTCAAGAAAGCCGCCAAGAAGGCGGGGAAGAAGAAGGCAGCCAAAAAGACCGCCAGGAAGGCTGTCAAGAAAGGTGCCAAAAAGGCCGCAAAAAAGGTCACGAAAAGGCGAGCTAAGCGCTAGCAGCGGTTGACGAAAGCCCCCTGAATCCCCTAATAAGCCCCGCATCCAAGTCGGATAGTTTCAAACGATGCCGGGCCCCAGGAAGACCAGGGGTGGGCGTCGTGTTCGCGTTTGTGAACACCTGCCCGAGAAACCAAGCACTTAAAGCCCGATTCCTGACGAGGGATTGGCGACAGGAGAGAAGGCCGTGGCCCGTATTGCCGGCGTGAACATCCCGACCAACAAGCGCGTGCTGATCGCGCTCCAGTACATCCATGGCATCGGTCAGAAGATCGCCGGTGAGATTCTGGAGAAGGTGAAGATCCCGGTGGATCGTCGCGTCAATCAGCTCAGCGACGCCGAAGTGCTCCAGATCCGCGAAGTGATCGACCGCGACTATATGGTCGAGGGCGATTTGCGTCGTGAGGTCGGCATCAACATCAAGCGTCTGATGGACCTCGGCTGCTATCGCGGCCTGCGCCATCGTCGCGGTCTGCCGGTGCGTGGCCAGCGTACCCACACCAACGCGCGTACGCGCAAGGGTCCGGCCAAGGCCATCGCCGGCAAGAAGAAGTAAGTTTTCGCATCCAATCACGGCGTGTGGCGACCCGGGGATGACCCTTTCGCCACGCGCCTTTCGTTCCACAGGTGTAGCCGCTGGCATTACGGCGGCGTTGAGATCTTCAGGAAAGGTAGTCTATGGGCAAGGAAGCCACCCGCGTTCGTCGTCGTGAGCGCAAGAACATCGCCTCCGGCGTCGCGCACGTGAACTCGTCGTTCAACAACACGACCATCACCATCACCGACGCGCAGGGCAACACGATTGCCTGGTCCTCCGCCGGCACGATGGGCTTCAAGGGCTCGCGCAAGTCGACCCCGTATGCCGCACAGGTTGCCGCCGAGGACGTGTCGAAGAAGGCGCAGGAGCACGGCATGCGCACGCTGGAAGTCGAAGTCGCCGGTCCCGGTTCGGGCCGCGAATCGGCGCTCCGGGCGCTGCAGGCCGCGGGCTTCACCGTCACCTCGATCCGCGACGTGACCACGATCCCGCACAACGGTTGCCGTCCCCGTAAGCGTCGGCGCGTTTGATACCAGATTGCGGGCGCATTGGCGCCCGCGATGATTTTTTGCAAAGCCGTGGAAATGATCTGCGGCCTTTCTCCAACGCCAGTGCCTGCAACAGCAGTCTGACTGGCCTGTATGGGTGAAACAGTGACGATCCAGAAAAATTGGCAAGAACTGATTCGGCCGAACAAGCTGCAGGTACAGCCCGGCAGCGATCCGACCCGTTTCGCGACCATCGTCGCCGAACCGCTCGAGCGCGGCTTCGGCCAGACGCTCGGCAACGCGCTACGCCGCATCCTGCTGTCCTCGCTCCAGGGCGCGGCAGTGCAGTCGGTGCACATCGACGGCGTGCTGCACGAGTTCTCCTCGATCGCGGGCGTCCGTGAGGACGTCACCGACATCGTGCTCAACATCAAGGACATCTCGATCAAGATGCAGGGCGAAGGCCCCAAGCGCATGGTCGTCAAGAAGTCCGGACCGGGCGTCGTCACCGCCGGCGACATCCAGACCGTGGGCGACGTCGTCGTGCTCAATCCCGACCTGCAGATCTGCACGCTCGATGAGGGCGCCGAGATCCGCATGGAGTTCACGGTCGCAACCGGCAAGGGCTACGTTCCCGCCGAGCGCAACCGCCCCGAGGACGCACCGATCGGCCTGATCCCGGTCGACAGCCTGTACTCGCCGGTCCGCAAGGTCTCCTACAAGGTCGAGAACACCCGCGAGGGCCAGATCCTCGACTACGACAAGCTGACCATGACGATCGAGACCAACGGCGCACTGACGCCGGATGATTCCGTGGCCTACGCGGCGCGCATCCTGCAGGATCAGCTCAACGTGTTCGTCAACTTCGAAGAGCCGCGCAAGGAAGTCGCCCAGGAGATCATCCCGGACCTCGCCTTCAACCCGGCCTTCCTCAAGAAGGTGGACGAGCTCGAGCTGTCGGTGCGCTCGGCCAATTGCTTGAAGAACGACAACATCGTCTACATCGGCGACCTCGTGCAGAAGAGCGAAGCGGAAATGCTCCGCACTCCGAACTTCGGCCGCAAGTCTCTGAACGAGATCAAGGAAGTGCTGGCCCAAATGGGTCTGCACCTCGGCATGGAAGTGCCGGGCTGGCCGCCGGAGAACATCGACGAGCTCGCCAAGCGCTTCGAGGATCACTACTGATCCGAACGACAACAGGCTGAGGCGCGAATTCATCGCGCCTTAGCGGGCGAACGCAGGCAGCCCACCTGAGCAACTGGTCCGACGAACCGTCGCGACGAATGAAATTCAAGGAATAGATAAATGCGTCACGGCAAGGTTCATCGCAAGCTCAACCGCACCGCTGAGCATCGCCGCGCGATGTTCGCCAACATGTGCGCCGCGCTGATCAAGCACGAGCAGATCGTCACCACGCTGCCGAAGGCGAAGGAATTGCGTCCGATCGTCGAGAAGCTGATTACCCTCGGCAAGAAGGGCGGGCTGGCCATGCGCCGTCAGGCCATCTCGGAGATGCGTGACAAGGATCAGGTCAGGAAGCTGTTCGACACGCTCGCGCCCCGCTACAAGGATCGCCAGGGTGGCTACACCCGCATCATCAAGGCCGGCTTCCGCTACGGCGACAACGCCCCGATGGCCGTGATCGAGTTTGTCGATCGTGATGTCGATGCCAAGGGCCTGGATTCCGGTCCGGTGCAGGAAAAGGAAGCCGAGGCGGCGTAAGCCGACCGGCAGAGAGTTTTCAGAAAGCGGCGCCTTCGGGCGCCGCTTTTTTATTGGCCGTCCTGTTGGTTACGTCCCGCTCCTCACGCGTCGGTGAGTGCCGATTGCTATCGTGCCGGCAGCGCCCAATATCTCCGCAAGCATCAACGGAGATCACGCATGAACATCGACCTATCCGGAAAGACCGCTCTCGTCACCGGCTCGACTGCCGGCATCGGCCATGCCATCGCCAAGGGCCTTGCCGGCTCGGGTGCGAGCGTCGTGATCAACGGACGCGGCCAGGACAAGGTCGATGCGGCCGTGCGCAAGCTGGAAGGGGCGGGCGGAAAGGTCCGCGGCATCGCCGCCGACGTCTCGACCGCGGCGGGCTGCAAGGCGCTGGCCGCGGCGCTGCCAGACGTCGACATCCTCATCAACAATGCCGGCATCTTCGAGCCGAGGGACTTTTTCGACATTCCGGACGAGGACTGGAGCCGCTTTTTCGAGGTCAACGTGATGAGCGGCGTGCGTCTCTCGCGTGCGTATATGAAAGGCATGCTCAAGCGCAACTGGGGCCGAATCGTCTTCATCTCCTCGGAGTCCGGGCTCAACATTCCCGTCGAGATGATCCACTACGGCATGAGCAAGACGGCGCAGCTCTCGGTCGCGCGGGGCCTGGCGCAGCTCACACGGGGCACCGGCGTCACCGTCAATTCCGTGCTGCCGGGCCCGACAATGTCGGAGGGCGTCGAGACGTTCGTGAAGGATCTTGCCAAGCAGAACGGCCAGTCGGTCGATGAGGCCGCGGCCAATTTCGTCAAACAACATCGCCCAAGCTCGCTGCTCCAGCGCTTCGCCAGCGTCGATGAGATCGCCAACATGGTGGTTTATGCGGCTTCGAAGGAAGCGTCCGCGACCAACGGTGCGGCGCTGCGCGCGGAGGGCGGCATCGTCAACACGATTGCCTAGAGCATGATCCGGAAAAGTGTGACGCGGTTTTCCGAAAAGATCATGCTCAAAATAAAGGATCAACTCATGCCGGCCTATGTGATTTCGGAGGTCGAGGCGCGCGATCAAGCCACGATGGAAGCCTATCGCGAGCTGGCCGCGGCAACCATCGCTCAATATGGCGGCCGCTATCTCGTGCGTGGTGGCGCCACTGAGGTGGTGGAGGGCGGCCCGCGGCCCAAGACCATCATCATCGTGGAGTTCCCATCGATGGCGCGGGCGCAGGAATGGTACGCGTCGGCGGAATATGCCGAAGCGCTGAAGCTGCGGCAGGCGGCGCTGGAGCGACGGTTGATGTTCGTCGAGGGCGTGGTTCCAGTCTAGCTGGTCTGCTCGATAGCCCCTTCAATTCGCGGCGGGACCGGCTAAACCTCGATTTTATGCTCTGGCCCCTGTCGACCCGCCACAAACGCCTGTTCAGGCTGACATCCGCGCGATGGCAGCGGCGGGCGATCTTCGTGCTCGGTGGGATCGGGGTTGGCGCCGCGGCGGTGGGGCTGGCGCAACTCGCCGATCTCGCCCAGCACGCCTTCACGCTGCTGTTGGCCAAGTCGCGCTACGCCGTGCTCGCGGTGACACCTCTCGGCTTCATGCTCTCGGCGTATCTGACCATCCGGCTGTTCCCGAATGCACAGGGCAGCGGCATTCCCCAAGCGATCGCTGCGCGGCATCTGACCGACCAGGCGGCGCGCGAGAGCCTGGTCTCGATCCGAATCGCGATCGGAAAGGTGATCCTCACCTTGTTCGGCCTGCTGTGCGGCGGCTCCGTCGGCCGGGAAGGACCGAGCGTTCAAGTCGGCGCTTCCATCATGTTCGCGCTCGGCCGCGTCTCGCCACGCCGCCAGCCCGGATTAATCCTGGCCGGCGCGGCCGCCGGCGTCGCGGCCGCCTTCAACACACCGCTGGCGGGGATCGTCTTCGGCATCGAGGAGATGAGCCGTGCTTTCGAGACGCGCACCAGCAGTCTCATTATCGCGGCGGTGATAGCGGCCGGCCTGACCTCGCTCGCGCTGATGGGCAACTACGCCTATTTCGGCAGCAGTGCGACGGCGCTGGCCCCCGGCGTC
This sequence comes from Bradyrhizobium sp. Kon56, assembly GCF_055807635.1. Classification (NCBI taxonomy): domain Bacteria; kingdom Pseudomonadati; phylum Pseudomonadota; class Alphaproteobacteria; order Hyphomicrobiales; family Nitrobacteraceae; genus Bradyrhizobium; species Bradyrhizobium sp. Kon56. Next base: position 42,689 of record NZ_JBVVOU010000025.1, read on the forward strand.
GACTGGCTGGCGGTTCCGGTGTGCGGCGTGGTCGGCGGTTTGGCTGGCGGCATCTTCAGCCGTATCGTCATCGTGATGGCGCGCGGCTTCGCCCATCCGCTAGGGCGTTCGGTCAAGGGCCACCCCTTGTGGTTTGCGCTCGTGTGCGGCTTCGCAGTCGCGATCTGCGGCATTGTCTCCGGCGATACGATCTATGGCACAGGCTACCAGCAGGTAAAGACGGCCCTGGAGCAGGGCGCACCACTGCCGCAGGACTTCGGCATCCTCAAGCTTCTCGCCACCACCTTCGCGGCAATCAGTGGCATACCCGGCGGAATTTTTTCGCCGTCACTCGCCGTTGGAGCCGGCCTCGGCAGCAATATCGCGTCCTTCTTCCACGACGCTCCGCTCGGTGCGATCATGTTGCTCGGCATGGTCTCCTATTTTGCCGGTGTGGTGCAGGCGCCGATCACCGCTTTCGTCATCGTGACCGAGATGACCGACAACCACGCCATGGTGGTGCCGTTGATGGCCGCCGCCCTGATTGCACATGCCACATCGCGGATGATCTGCGAGGAAGGGATCTACCACGCGCTCGCGAAGGGCTTTATCGAGCGGGCGACGCGTCCGCCTCAGACGAATGCGGCGCCCTCTTGAGCCTTCGGCCTACCACCCCTCCAGCACGATCTTACCGCGCGACTTGCCGCTCTCCAAGAGCGCGTGCGCGCGCTTGAGATTGGTCGCGCTGATTGTGCCAAAGGTCTGGTCGAGCGTCGTGCGCAAGACGCCCTTGTCGATGAGGTCGGCGACATCGTTGAGCAGATGATGCTGCGCGATCATGTCGGCGGTCTGGAACGAGGAGCGCGTGAACATCGATTCCCAATGCACCGAGATTGCCTTGCCCTTGAACGCGCTCACAGTGAATTCCGGGGGATCGTCGATCAGGCCGAACTTGCCCTGCGGCGCCATGAAGTCGGCAATGCTCTTGTAGTGCTGGTCGGTGAAGGTGAGGCTCGCCACCAGCGCGACCGGCGGCAGCTTGAGCTTCTCGATCTGCTCCTTCATCGGTTGGCCGTGGTCGATCACCGCATGGGCGCCGAGATCGAGGCACCATTTTTGCGACTCCGGCCGCGTCGCGGTCGCGACCACCGTCAGCCCGGTGAGGCGGCGGGCGAGCTGGATCAGGATCGAGCCGACACCGCCGGCGCCGCCGGTGATCAAGAGCGTGCGCGGATCGACAATCTTGCCGGGCACCGCACCAAGCCGATCGAACAACAGCTCCCAGGCGGTGATGGAGGTGAGGGGAAGAGCCGCGGCCTGCGCGAACGACAGGCTCTTCGGCTTGTTGCCGACGATGCGCTCGTCGACAAGGTGGAATTCTGAATTGGTGCCCTGGCGCAGGATCGAGCCGGCGTAAAATACCTCGTCGCCCGGCTTGAACAGCGTGACGTCGGGACCGACGGCGTCGACCACGCCGGCCGCGTCATAGCCCAGAATCTTCGTCTCGCCCTCGGGCGGAGCGGCGCGCTTGCGCACCTTGTAGTCGACCGGGTTGGCCGAGATCGCCTTTACGGCGACACGGATATCACGGCCCTTGGGTTCGGGCTTGGCGGTCTCGAAATCGAACAGCGCGTCCTGATCCTCGATCGGAAGCGATTTCTTGTAGCCGACGGCCTTCATGGCTTGTCTCCTTCGATAGTGTTGCAGGTGCTGGGTCCCGGGTTCGCGTTTTTTGCGCGCCCCCGGGACGACAGGCGAGACCTAGAACGCGAACTGCGTCCGCATCGCGACCGCATCGAACTTCGAGCCGACATCGGCGGTCGAGACCGGCGAGGCCTGCCTCGATACCGTGCCATGCAGATAGTCCAGCATGAAACGGACGTTGCCGTTGACGTACCAGTTCAGCGCCGCGGTGTAGACGGTCTGCCGGCCGCCCGCGATGCCGGTGGCGGTCCCGAGCTGATCGTTGAGGTCGATCGTGGAGAAGCGTCCCGCGACTTCCCACGCGCCCCAGCCGCCGCCCTCGAGCGAGAACGGGTGCGCCGGCTTGACGCCGCCATAGGCCGCATTCGCCGCATTGTAGCTGCGACCCTCGCCCGTCAGCACGTAACCGGCCTGCGCGTAGCCGCCCTGGAATTTGAGGCTCGGCGCACCCAGCGGCGGCAGGCCGGTATTGGCGCTGCGATCGATGTTGTACCAGAAATACTCGCCTTGCAGGATCAATGGCCCATAGGTGGCGGCCGCTTCGACGCTGTAGACCTGCGCGCCGGAGGCATTGGCGATTGCGCCGGTCGTGGCCAGTGCCGTCGGATCGATGCGCAGTTCCGGACGATCGTTAAGCGTCACCGTCTGCGCACCCGTCACCATGTTGCGCGACGGCTGGATCAGCCATTCGGCATTGCCGCCAAGATGCAGCGAGTAATCCTTGCCGCTGACGGCCTGGCCCGCAACGCGGGCGACGGCGCCATACTGCTCGGAGGCACCGTTCGGTGCTGCGCTCGACGCCGAATGGATCGCGCCGGTCGAGGGCCCCGTGACATAGCCGCCGATCCAGAGCTGGTCGTTGTACCAGCGCGTGCCGACAGCCGAGCGGAAGTCGCCCGCGGCGATGCTGGTGGCGACGATGCCGGCCGAGGCGCGCTCCATGAACATGATGTCGTTGGAGCTCGTGGCTTCATCGAGAGTGTAGGGCAGGTCCATGATGCCGCCTTCGATGGCCATCTTACCGCCGAACGGTTTCAGGCCGGTATAGCTGAGATAGGCGTTCTCGACGCCGGAGACGCCGCCGCCGGGCAGCGAACCCGGAGCTGCGCCGCCAAACCCATCGGAGGAGCCGCCGAAGTCGTAGACCAGCGCGAAATTCCAGTCGTTGAAGAACTTGCCGGCGAGACCGATGCGCGCGCGGCGGACATTCTCGCCGCTATCGAGTTTCTGCGGCACGGTTGCGGCCGTGTTGGGCCGATAGTCGTAGCCGCCGACGTCCCAATGCACGCGACCTGTGATCCCGACGCAGTTTACCCCATCGGCAGTGCAGATGGTCGGCCGGTTGTTCGGCATCGTCACGACAACGCCGGAGGCAGGCGCCGGTCCCTTGAGCGGGATCGCCGCGTTGGCGTTGGCGACGACGGCCTTCGCTTCGGACCGCGCCTCAGCTTTCGCCTCAAGCCTGGCCTTCGCCGTGGCCGCGGTATTCGCTGCGGTCTGGCTCTGGAGCTTGTCGAGCTTCTGCTCCAGCATTTTCAACTGCTGCTTCAGGAGCGCGATCTCCTGCTCGCTGCTGCTGGCCGATTGGGCCTGGGCATGCGGGGCCGCCAGTGCGGCGGCGAGACCAATCGCCGTGGCTGCAATTCTTGTCCTGCTCACGTCATGACTCCATCGTTTGACGAACTTCCCCAAAGTCGCTGGCGGAGAGCCTAGGTGTGATCGATGACTACCCCGCGACGCCGCGTCCGGTTGTGCGGTTCCCACTGGTGTAAATTCGCCGCAACCGAATCCGCGTTGCACCACCATGCAAGATGACGCACATCATGCCAATCGGCAGCCCCGGCAAATTGCCATTTCGCACGCAGAGCTTGCAGGCTGGACACACCAAAAAGGGGGTCGAATAGGCCGCCGGGCGCCCTTCTATTGGGGGGCGAACGCGCCTATATTCCGGCGTCTTTTCCAAGAGGTAGGAATGTTTCGATCGACCTGGACCGCCGTCGTCACGGCACTGTGCATAGCCTTTTCGGCCAACTTCAATCCGGCCGCCGCGCAAGACCGCCGCGTGCCGTCCTCGCCCGCCGAACTGCGGCTGTCCTATGCGCCGATCGTGCAGCGGGTGCAGCCGGCGGTCGTCAACGTCTATGCTGCCAAGGTGGTGCAGAACCGCAACCCCCTGCTCGACGACCCGATCTTCCGCCGCTTCTTCGGCGTGCCCGGCCAGCAGCAGGAGCAGGTGCAGCGCTCGCTTGGTTCGGGCGTGATCGTCGATGCGTCCGGGCTCGTCGTCACCAACGTCCACGTCATTGAAGGCGCCGACCAGGTCAAGGTGTCGCTGTCGGACAAGCGCGAGTTCGAGGCCGAGATCGTGCTGAAGGACTCTCGCAGCGATCTCGCGGTGCTGCGTCTGAAGGACACCAAGGAGAAGTTTCCGGCACTCGAATTCACCAATTCAGACGAGCTGATGGTCGGCGACGTCGTGATGGCGATCGGCAATCCCTTCGGCGTGGGCCAGACCGTCACCCACGGCATCATCTCGGCCTTGGCGCGCACGCAGGTCGGCATCACCGACTACCAGTTCTTCATCCAGACCGACGCGGCGATCAATCCCGGCAATTCCGGCGGCGCGCTGGTCGACATGAACGGCAGGCTCGCGGGCATCAACACCGCGATCTATTCGCGCTCCGGCGGCTCGCAGGGCATCGGCTTCGCGATCCCCGCCAACATGGTGCGCGTCGTCGTCGCCTCCGCCAAGGGCGGCGGCAAAGCGGTGAAGCGGCCCTGGTTAGGGGCGAAATTGCAGGCGGTGACGCCGGAGATCGCCGAGAGCCTCGGGCTGCGTTCGCCGACCGGTGCGCTGGTCGCAAGCGTCGTTCCGAACGGACCGGCGGCCAAGGCCGGGCTGAAATCCTCCGACCTGATCGTCTCGATCGACGGCCAGACGGTGGATGATCCCAACGCCTTCGACTATCGCTTCGCCACACGGCCGCTCGGCGGCACGGCGCAGATCGACGTGCAGCGCGGCGGCAAGCCGGTCAAGCTGACGGTGGCGCTGGACGCCGCGCCCGATACCGGCCGCAACGAGCTCGTCATCACCGCGCGCTCGCCTCTCCAAGGTGCGAAGGTCTCGACCATCACCCCCGCGCTCGCCGACGAGCTGCATCTGGACGCCGATACCGAAGGCGTCGTGGTCACCGATCTCGGGGGCGACAGCGCGGCGGCCAATGTCGGCTTCCAGAAGGGCGACGTTATCCTGGCGGTCAACAACCAAAAGATCAGCAAGACCAGCGACCTCGAAAAAGCGGCGGCCGAGCGCCAGCGGATCTGGCGCATCACGCTGGTGCGCGGCGGCCAGCAGATCAACGTCACGCTGGGCGGATGAGTCCGAAACGACCACAGGGGACGCCAACTCTCTTCGCCGCGGCGGGGCTCGATCACGAGGCTCCGCATCCGCTGCCGGATCGGCTGCGGCCGCGCGCGCTCTCGGAGGTCGTCGGCCAGGATCACATCCTGGGTCCCGACGGCGCGCTGACGCGCATGCTGGAGACGCGCACGCTAGGCTCGCTGGTGTTCTGGGGCCCGCCCGGCACCGGCAAGACCACGGTCGCGCGGCTGCTCGCGGACGCCACGGATTTGCATTTCGAGCAGATCTCCGCGGTGTTCTCCGGCGTCGCCGATTTGAAGAAGGCCTTTGAGGCCGCGCGTGCACGCCGCGAGATGGGCAAGGGCACGCTGCTGTTCGTCGACGAGGTGCATCGCTTCAACCGCGCCCAGCAGGATTCCTTTCTGCCCGTCATGGAAGACGGCACGGTGGTGATGGTCGGCGCCACCACCGAAAATCCGTCCTTCGAGCTCAACGCGGCGCTTCTGTCCCGCGCGCGTGTGCTGGTGTTTCGCTCGCTCGACGCGGCCGCGATCGAAAAGCTGTTTGCGCATGCCGAGGAGGTCGAGGGCCGCAAGCTGCCGCTCGACGAGGTAGCGCGCGCCGTGCTGGTGCGCATGGCCGATGGCGACGGCCGCGCGTCGCTGACGCTCGTCGAGGAAGTCTGGCGCGCCGCGCGCAAGGACGAGATTTTCGACGCCGCGCAATTGCAGGAGATATTGCAGCGCCGCGCGCCGATCTACGACAAGTCGGCAGACGGCCATTACAATTTGATCTCGGCGCTGCATAAGTCAGTGCGGGGCTCCGATCCCGATGCCGCGCTGTATTATCTCGCGCGCATGCTCGATGCCGGCGAGGATCCGCTGTTTCTGGCCCGCCGCGTCGTGCGCATGGCGGTCGAGGATATCGGGCTTGCCGATCCGCAGGCGCTCGTCATCGCCAACGCAGCCAAGGACGCTTTCGACTTCCTCGGTCATCCCGAGGGCGAGCTCGCGATCGCGCAGGCGGTGGTCTATCTCGCCACCGCGCCAAAATCGAACGCCGTCTACACCGCCTTCGGCAAGGCAATGCAGGTCGCAAAGCAGGCCGGCTCGCTGCTGCCGCCGAAACATATCCTCAACTCGCCGACCAAGCTGATGAAGTCGGAAGGCTACGGCGCATCTTACGAATACGACCACGACACGCCCGACGCCTTCTCCGGCCAGGATTATTTCCCGGAAGCCCTGGGCCGCCAGACCTTCTACGACCCGCCCGATCGCGGGTTCGAGCGGGAGATCAGGAAGCGGCTGGATTATTGGGCCAAGTTGCGCAAGGAGCGGGGTGGCTGAAGCCAAAATCGCCATTTCGCCGTGACGTGAGGCCGGTTTTGAGCTAGGCAGGCACCATGAGCCGCCGCATCAAAAGAACCGATCCAAAGCCCCGTTCGCGCGACGAGCGCAAGGAGGCGCGCCCGTTCAAGGCGCGCAGCGCGAAGCCTGCTGGGCTGCGGCCGGGCGGCAAGCCGGGCGCGAAGGCGCCGCGCTTTGCGAGCGAGCGCGTCGAGCGGCGCGCGCCCAAAGCTGAACCAGAAAAGGCTGCACCGGCAAAGCCCGTCGAGGCATTGCTGCCGACCAAGGTGCAGACCGTCAAGGTGACGGCCGACGAGAACAACATGCGCGTCGATCGCTTCCTTGAAGCGCACTTTCCCGGCCTGTCGTTCTCCCACATTCAGCGCGTCGTTCGCAAAGGCGAGCTGCGCGTCGACGGCAAGCGCGTCGACAGCAAGGATCGGCTGGAGGAGGGCCAGAGCGTCCGGATTCCGCCGCTGAAGCTCGACACGCCGAAGGCACCCAATCCGCAGTCGGAGGCGGCGCAAAAGACACTTGCGGCGCTGAAGGAGATGACGATTTACGAGGACGACGACGTTCTCGTGCTGAACAAGCCGGCCGGACTTGCCGTGCAGGGCGGTTCGGGCATGACCCGACACATCGACCAGATGCTGGAGGTGATGCGCGATTCGAAGGGCCAGAAGCCGCGCCTCGTGCACCGCATCGACAGGGAGACGTCGGGCTGTCTCCTGGTCGCCAAGACCCGCTTTGCCGCCTCGCATCTGACCGGCGCGTTCCGGTCGCGTTCGGCGCGAAAAACCTATTGGGCGCTGGTGCCCGGGCTACCGAAGCCGAAGCAGGGCCGCATCTCGACATTCCTTGCCAAGGAGGAGAGCGAGGACGACACCATCATGCGCATCGCCCAGCATGGCGACGAGGGCGCAAGCCACGCTGTCACGTACTATGCGGTGGTCGAGACCGCCGGCAACAAGCTGACCTGGGTGTCGCTGAAGCCGGTGACGGGGCGCACCCACCAGCTGCGCGCCCACATGGAACATATCGGCCACCCCATCGTCGGCGATCCCAAATATTTCAACATCGAGAACTGGCAACTGCCGGGCGGCCTGCAAAACCGGCTGCACCTGCTGGCGCGCCGCATTGTCATCCCGCATCCCCGCGGCGGCTTCATTGATGCGACCGCGCCGCTGCCGCAGCACATGCAGCAGTCATGGAACCTGCTCGGGCTCGATGCGAGCCGGTTTGATCCGATCGAGAACGCGCCGGAAGAGTAATTGAGTTTGCAATCGGGTTGCTTCGCTGCGCTCCGAATAATGAAGCCCGCTCAATTCCGAAACTGATCTAGAAACGTCCGCAGGCTATCGTGCGGGCTCTCGACATCCGTGATCAACCAGCCCTCGGGCCCGCTGACCAGGATGAAGTTCAGAGTCACCGGCCGGCCGCGGTTGTCGAAATTCGCCGCGACATAGGTCTTGTCGTATTGCCTGCGAATGACCGCGATCGCGACCGGGCCGAGCTTCCAGCTCGGGCTCTGCACCAGGAAATCGTAGGGCTCGACCCGCGGCGCGGACCACACCTTGCGCAAAGAGGGGGCGAAGAATTGCCGGGCGGTGGCGCCATCCTGCGGCAGGCCTTTTGAGAGCTCCGGCGCGCCCTGGCCGTAATGAGCGTAGACGTTGCGGACCACCGATTCCGGAGTCCGAAAGCCGCCCTGCGCCGCGGCCGGCCAAAACCCGGCGACCAGAGCCACAATGCCCGCAAGTTCCCTCATACCTGCCGCTCGCTTTATCGGTCGTCGCTCTTACCTTACAAGCCTAGCATTGAGTGATCAGGGCCGAAAACCAGATGCGCGAATTGTTCGATGAAGCTGCGGGGCGATCCCCGCTTGATCCGCAGGAGTTGGTCCGCCAGGCCTCGCGCGTGCCGCTGCGCAAGCGCTTCTACAAGGAGGTGGGGGTCGCTGAGGCTGAGGGCGGCTTTGCCATCACGCTTGACGGCAAGGCGATCCGCACGCCGTCCGGCCGCCAGGTGATCATCCCTGCGCGCGTGCTAGCCGACGCAGTGGCTGCCGAGTGGGCGGATCAGAAAGAGACGATCAATCCCATGACGATGCCGCTGACGCGGATCGCCAATAGCGTGGTCGAGGGCGTCGTCGACTGCGTCGATCTCGTCAGCGACGACCTCGCAAAGTATCTCCAGTCCGATCTGCTGTTCTATCGCGCCGGCCATCCCGAGGGGCTCGTCGCCCGCGAGGCCGCGCATTGGGACCCCGTGTTGTTCTGGGCCGCGGAGACGCTGGGAGCGCATTTCATCCTGTCGGAAGGCGTCATGCCTGTGACGCAGCCGGAGGCGGCCGTCCAGGCCGCGCGTGCGGCGCTGCCGGGGGATGCCTGGTCGGTCGCCGCCCTCCACGTGATCACCACCCTGACCGGCTCGGCCCTGCTGGCGCTGGCGCTGGCCCATGGCGTGCGCGATGCCGGCCAGGTCTGGGCGGCGGCTTATGTCGATGAGGACTGGAACGAGGAGAAATGGGGCGTGGACGAGGAAGCGGCCGGCCGCCGCGCCGCCCGCCTCAGGGACTTTCAGGCCGCCGTGACGGTTTTGGCCGCTGTGAACCCGCCGGCGGCCAAAGGTCCTTAACGAGAGGTTTACGAGGGCGGCCTTAGGGTAGGGCCTACGCTCCCCGGGCCCCTCGCCATGCCGACGCCGATAAGCTCGATCGTTCCCGTCAGTGCCGCCAGCCCTGTTGCTGACGCGGTGACGCCCGATCTTGTGCTGCAGGCCGGCAGCATCGTCGACGCAAGAGTCGTCAGCGTGCTCGCCGATAATCTGGTGCGGATCGCGATCGCCAACCTGTCGATGGATGTGATGTCCGAGGTGGCGCTGGCACCAGGCCAGAATCTCCAGCTTGCGGTGTCGCAGAACGGCGGCACCATCCGGCTCGCCGTCATGGGCGGGGGAGGCGAGGCGACCGCCGATCAGGTCACGCTGACGCCGGCTGCGGCCTCGCTGGTTGACAGCCCGCCGATTGCTCCGTCGGCGAGCGCGGGACGCAACGTGCTGACGCCATCGGAGCAGGTCGCCGTTACCGCAGCTTCGGTCGAGGCGGTCACAAAGCAGGGCAGCCAGGCGCCGCTGTTCGCCAATCTGGCCGCGGTCGTCACCGGTAGCGATCTTCCGGCGGGGCTGAAGCAGGCGATGCTGGGCGTGCTGGCGCAGCAGACGCCGCTCAACACCGGGCTCGATGGCGGCGACATTGAATCCGCATTCCAAAAATCCGGCCTATTCCTCGAAGCCTCGCTCGCCGAGGGCGCGACGCCGTCCTCCGGCACGATGCCAGACCTGAAGGCGGCATTGCTGGTGCTGCGCCAAACGCTGACGACGCTCGAGGCGATTGCGCCACAGGCGCAAGGTGCCGCCCTTCCGGCTGGTACCGTGGCGACACCGCAGCTCACTGCCGCGGAGACGCAGGCCGCATTGCCGGCAACCGAACCCGAGATCGCCCAATCACCGCAAATGCCGCGCAGCGTCAATATCGCAGCCTCTGTGTTGTCGGACATCGCTGGCGGTGCTCCGCAGGCCGCGGTGCCGCGGGCCATGACCGCAGGCCTTGCCGCGACCCTCCTGCAAGAGATCACGCAAGGTCTGCCGCGAATGACGGGAAACGTGCCGGGCTCGAACAAGGCCGTACCCGACGGACATATTTTCGAAGCCGCCGCGCGCGCGACGCCACCACCGGTTCGCGGCGCGCTGCCGTCGCCGCAATTCATTGCCTCGCCGTCACTCGTACCGGATACGCCGCTCGCTGCGACCGTGCATCGCCTGCTCGATGACACCGATGCCGCTCTCGCGCGCCAGACGTTGCTCCAGGTTGCTTCGCTCCCCGATCGCACCGACGCCAGCGGTCACAAGATTGATCCGAGCGTGCCGCAGTGGAATTTCGAGATTCCATTCGCAACGCCGCAGGGCACGGCAATGGCGCAGTTCGAGATCTCGCGCGACGGCGGCAATGAATCCGCCGATCCCGCCAGGCGCGCCTGGCGCGCGCGCTTCACGCTGAATGTCGAGCCGGCCGGCCCCGTGCACGCTTTGATTACGCTCAACGGTGACAAGACCTTCGTGCGGATGTGGGCGGAGCGGCCGACGACCGCACAGCAGCTTCGCGCCGGAATCGGCGAGCTCAACCAGGCACTGACCAGGGCCGAGCTCAAGCCCGGCGACATCCTGGTCCGCGATGGCACGCCGCCACAGCCCGCACCGGCCCGCGCCGGCCACTTTCTGGATCGCGCTACATGAGCGACCCGTCGAAGCTTGCGATTGCGCTGCATTACGAGAGGGGCAGCAACGCGCCGGTCGTCGTCGCCAAGGGCAAGGGCACGATCGGCGAAAAAATCGTCGAGATCGCCAAGGCCAACGACATCCCGATCGAGGAGAACGAGATCCTGGCCGGTGCGCTCTCCAAGGTCGAACTCGGCGAGGAGATCCCGCCGGACCTCTACAAGGCCGTCGCCGAGGTGCTGGTGTTCGTGCTGCGGCTGTCGGGCAGGCGGTAGCTGTCATCGTTTCACCACGTTAGCGGCTGCATGGTCGCGGCCATCTTCATCGCGTAACGGACATCGCCAGTGCTTACCCGCCGTTCCACTCTCGGCCTTCTCGCCGCAACCGCGATCCTGCCATCGCGTGCATTCGCTCACGTCGCGCCACCGCGAAATGAAATCCGTGACAGCCTCGCAAAGCGCTTCACTGACCTCGGCACGGCGGGGACGTTCGTCGGCTACAAGGTCGAGGACTATCTGGTCGTCGCCAGCGACAAGGAACGTTCGGGCGAGGCGAAGCTGCCGGCTTCGACCTTCAAGATTCCGAACTCGTTGATTGCGCTCGAAACCGGCGTGGTCACTGACCCCGACAAGGACGTATTTCCCTGGGACGGCGTGAAGCGTCCGATCGAGGCCTGGAACAAGGACCACACGCTGCGCAGCGCGATTCTCGTCAGCGCGGTGCCGGTCTATCAGGAGATCGCGCGCCGGATCGGGCAAGAACGCATGCAAAAGTACGTCGATCTGTTCGACTATGGCAATCGCGACATCGGCGGCGGCATCGATCAGTTCTGGCTCACCGGCGCCTTGCGCATCGATCCGGTCGAGCAGGTCGATTTCATCGACCGGCTGCGCCGCCGCGCACTGCCGATCTCGAAACGCAGCCAGGATCTCGTCGCTGACATCCTGCCGGTGACCAAGGTCGGCGATAGCGTCATTCGCGCCAAGTCCGGGCTGCTTGGCGCCGAGCGCGGCGAGCCATCGCTTGGCTGGATGGTGGGCTGGGCCGAGAAGGGCGAAGCGCACACCGTGTTCGCGCTCAACATGGACTGCAAGGAGCCGCGCCTGGTCGGAGAGCGCATGCCGCTGACGCAAGCCTGCCTTGCCGAGATCGGCGCTATCTAGCGATACCGCGCTGGCGCCGCTCGACTAGCATCCCCCGGGTCAAGAAAAACCGGGAGGAGAACATGAACTCAACGCCACTCTGGCTGCCGTCGCTCACGCTTGCCGCCGCAGGCGGCTGGCTCGCCACCACGATGTTTGCCGGTCGCGCCACCAGCAGGGAGCCGCGCTTTCCTCAGCTCACCATGGACCAGCTCGACGCCAAGCAGAAGCCCCTCGGCGAGCAGATCATGAAGGTCTCGAGCGTCGGCATCGGCGGTCCCTACAATCCGATGATCCGCAGCCCGGTGCTCGGCCAGCGCCTGTTCGACCTATTCCACTATCTGCGCTGGGAGACCTCGGTCCCGACAAAACTCAACGAGTTCGCGATCCTGATCATCGGGCGGCAATGGCGCTCGCAGGTGGAGTGGTACGCCCATGCGCCGCTCGCGGCGAAAGCGGGCCTGTCGCCCGACATCGTCGCGGAGCTGAAGGCCAATAAGCGGCCTGCGAACATGGCCGAGGACGAGGCCGTCGTCTACGACTTCGTCACCGAGCTCACCGCGACGAAGAAGGTCGGCGACGAAACCTTCGCGCGCGCGAAGAAGGTCTTCAACGACCAGCAGATCGTCGACCTCACCGCGGTCGCCGGCAATTACGTGATGGTCGCGATGTTGCTCGCAATGGCCGAAGAGACCGTGCCGCCGGACAAGCAGGAGCCGTTCAAGCCGGGCGAGCCGTAGCCTTCGTCATTGCGAGGAGCGAAGCGACGAAGCAATCCAGACTGCCTCGGCGGAAAGATTCTGGATTGCTTCGCTGCGCTCGCAATGACGGAACATGTCGCGCTGGCCTAACCCAGCTTGAACAGCGCCTGCAAAAACTCCTCAACGGCCTTGCGCGACTCGGCGGCAGTCGTTGGATTGCCGCCGACATGCGGATTGAGCTCGACGCAAGCGTCCTGGTAGGTGAACGGCGCTTTCGTATCGGCGTTCATCAGCACGCCGCCGTCGCCTTCGCGGATCTGGCAGTTGCGCACGGTCTGCGCACCCGTGGACACGGCAACCGTATTGACGCCGAGCAGCCCACTGTCAAAACCATGCGCGCTGTCGGGGTATTCGGTCAGCACCACGTCGCGGCCGGCCGTCTTGAGCCGCTCGATGAAAGCCTTGCAGCTCTTGACGGGATTGTAGTCGTCGGGCGTGCGTGGAAGATGCGGATCGGGCGCGCGGCGATGTCCGTGTCGTTCTGATAGGTCGTCGAACAGTCGGGGTAGAAGGGAATGTAGGCGGCGAACTGGATGCCGGACTTGTTCCAGAGCTTGTGGAAGCGCTCGAGGCTCGCATAAAGCGTCGCCTGTCCGCCGCGTGAAAAGCCCATCAGCACGATGCGATCCGGATCGACGCGGGGATGCTTTGCAAGGATCTCCAACGAGCGGTAGATGTCGATGACGAGGTTGAGCCGACCGAGCAGGGCCTGGTTCGGCCCCACCACCGTCAGCCCGCGGCCGGTAAAGCCGTCGATCACGAAAGTCGAGATGCCCATGGCGTTGAACGCGTGCACCCAGGCTTTGGTCGTTGCGCCGACGCCGCTCGAGCCGTGCATCAGCACCACGACGGGGAGTTTTCCGCTGCCTTGCGCCACGCGCAGCTCGCCGGCGACCGTCACCGGCTTGCCGGCCGCGGCGTCGCCGCTGAGGAATTGCTGGTCGGAGAGGGTGAGCGAGGGGATCGGGTAGATCTCGGCGCGGGTGGCGACTTCCCGGGGAAGCGATTGTGCGTTGGCGCCCATGCCGACGAACAGCGTTGAAATGCAGAGCGCCATGGCGACGCGGAATGCCGTCGGCATCGGATCCTCCCCGTGATTTTCAGTGAGTAGAACAACAGGCCCGCGCGCTGTCAAATTGACGCAAGCCGGCGGTTCGCCTCAGGCGGTGTCAGGCTTCTTCACCGTCAGCGCCTGGTCGATCGCAAAACCGCCAATCTCGCTCATCGCCTGCGAGATCACGTCGCCCTTGCGGGCAAAGCCGGCAGAGAGGACATCGAACTGGGTGCGCGCCAGCCGCAGCACCTCGATTGGCACGGAGATGGCGGTCTCGTTGAAGCTGTCGACCGAGGCGTGCAGCGTCTCCAGCTCGCTTGTGAGCTTGCCGATATGGCTCTCGGCGTGCTGCATCAGGCCGAGCAGGCTGCCGCGCTTGGCATCGAATGCCGCGCGCTCGGCCGCCGCGGCCGCGGTGACCTCGGCAAGCTGGCTGCGCAGCGCGTCGATTTGCTTGACCATGGCGTCGGACGCCATCTCACCGGCCTCGCGCAGGTCGCTGTTGCGCGTGTTCTCTTCGTGCTCCCGGTGATAGAGCCGTTCCGCCGACATCGCCCGTTGCGTCAGCGACTCGATCAGCGCGGCCGCGCGCAGCAACATCTCGCCGTTCCGCCCCGACACCATGCTGGCCATGCGCCGCAGGAAGTCGGTGGTTTCGGACGATGGGTTCGGCGGCAGTGGAACGACCGTCGCGGGCATGAGGTGATGCTTGCAGCCGGAAATGATGACCGCCGCCGTACCGACTGAGCTCACGCAACATTCGGCGCCTGATCGCAAGCCTGAATCGCCGCGCCCGGTCAACCGGGCGGGACCAGATTTGCAACTGCGTCACGTATCCTTCTGCCAGCCGATCCGGCCGAGATGGGTGAAGCCGAACCCGGCCGAATATTTCAGGCCGTAGCCCAGTGCCCGATCGATGCCGATATGGGCGAGCCAGATCAAGGCGATGGACAGGGTGAGTGGCGAGGCGAGGCCGAAGCCGAGCGTCAGCAGCGCGACCGGCGCCATGTAGCTGTGGGCGGCGTTGTAGACCATCGCGCCGAGTTTGGCGTCGGCAAGATAGGCGAGGAAGCTCAGATCGGGGACAAGGAAGAGCAGGGCAAAGACTGCCCAAGAGCCGTCCCAGGTCCAGTAGAGCATCACCATCCCCACAAACAGCGTCAGGCCTTCCAGCCGCAGCAGGATGTTGACGCCGCCCGTCGCCGCGCCGGTCTCAGCCGTTCCTTCGGTCATGCTCGTCTCCCAGGCAAAACTTTGTAATTCCTTGCGCTTTCCCGCTGCGGCAAGGCAGCCCTGCGGGGCCGAAAGCCGCTTCCCGGCCCGCAAAATGCCGTGTTAGAACCCCCGGCAATCGCATTTAGGCTAAGAACTGGCGGGAGCAAATGAAGAACATCCTGGACGCCCTTGAAGACCGTCGCGCCGGCGCAAAGCTCGGCGGTGGGGAGAAGCGCATCGAGGCGCAGCACGCCCGCGGCAAGCTGACCGCGCGTGAGCGCATCGAGCTCTTGCTCGACAAGGGATCGTTCGAGGAATTCGACATGTTCGTCGAGCACCGCTCCACCGAATTCGGCATGGAGAAGAACAAGGTGCCCGGCGACGGCGTCGTCACCGGCTGGGGCACCGTCAATGGCCGCAAGACCTTTGTCTTTGCCAAGGACTTCACCGTGTTCGGCGGCTCGCTGTCGGAAACGCACGCGCTGAAAATTACAAAGCTTCAGGACATGGCGATGAAAGCGCGTGCGCCCATCATCGGCCTCTATGATGCGGGCGGCGCCCGCATCCAGGAAGGCGTCGCAGCACTCGCCGGCTATTCCTACGTGTTCCGCCGCAACGTGCTCGCCTCCGGCGTGATCCCGCAGATCTCCGTCATCATGGGCCCCTGCGCCGGCGGCGACGTCTATTCGCCTGCGATGACCGACTTCATCTTCATGGTGAAGAACACCAGCTACATGTTCGTCACCGGCCCCGACGTGGTGAAGACCGTCACCAACGAGGTCGTCACGGCCGAAGAGCTCGGCGGCGCCTCGGTGCACGCCACGCGCTCCTCGATCGCCGACGGCGCCTTCGAGAACGACGTCGAAACGCTGTTGCAGATGCGGCGCCTGATCGACTTCCTGCCGTCCAACAACACGGACGGCGTGCCGGAATGGCCGAGCTTCGACGACATCGGCCGCCTCGACATGTCGCTCGACACTCTGATCCCCGACAATCCGAACAAGCCCTACGACATGAAGGAGCTGATCCTGAAGGTCGTGGACGAGGGCGACTTCTTCGAGATCGCGGATGCTTTCGCCAAGAACATCGTCACCGGCTTCGGCCGCATCGCGGGCCGCACGGTGGGCTTCGTCGCCAACCAGCCCATGGTGCTGGCCGGCGTGCTCGACTCCGACGCTTCGCGCAAGGCGGCGCGCTTCGTGCGTTTCTGCGATGCCTTCAACATCCCGATCGTCACCTTCGTCGACGTGCCGGGCTTCCTGCCGGGTACCGCGCAGGAATATGGCGGCCTGATCAAGCACGGCGCCAAACTGCTGTTTGCGTACTCGCAGTGCACCGTGCCGCTGGTCACCATCATCACCCGCAAGGCCTATGGCGGCGCCTTCGATGTCATGGCCTCCAAGGAGATCGGCGCCGACATGAACTACGCCTGGCCGACCGCCCAGATCGCGGTGATGGGTGCCAAGGGCGCGGTCGAGATCATCTTCCGCGCCGACATCGGCGACCCCGACAAGATCGCCGCGCGTACCAAGGAATACGAAGACCGCTTCCTCTCCCCCTTCATCGCCGCCGAGCGCGGCTACATCGACGACGTCATCATGCCGCACTCGACCCGCAAGCGGATCGCGCGGGCGCTGTCGATGCTGAAGGACAAGAAGGTGGAAACGCCGGCGAAGAAGCACGACAATTTGCCGTTGTGAGGGCGAACTTGTAGCCCGGATGAGCGTAGCGACATCCGGGTTTGTCTATCCAAGTCCCGCATGTCGCTTTGCTCATGCGGGCTACCGATTCTGTTTCTGAGTTGGCATCCTCGATCCAAATCCAATGACCGAAGACGATCCGACCGACGAGATTTCAGACATCGAAGCGCGGATCGAGGCTTTGGCCGAGATCGCCGAGCGATGCCGCAAGTACATCCTGGCGTCCAAGCTCGCGATCGGGGGCGGCGGCGCGCTGTTGTTGATCACGATCTTCGGTTTGCTTGGGATGGGTCAGACCGCCGCGCTCGGATCGATCGCTCTGGTGCTCGGCGGGATCGTCTCGCTCGGTTCGAACGTCAGCACGCTGCGGCAGACGGAGAGCGCGATCGGGGATGCGGAGGCGCTTCGGTCTCAACTGATCAGCCGCATTGACCTTCGCGTGGTCGCCGATGCGCCGATGAAGCTGGTGTGACGCGGCGCTCGCAGGCCAATGTCACGCCGCAGCCCTGCGCGACAGCACCTGCAGCTCCTCGCGGCATTCGGCTGCGAACGCCTGAAGCTGCTCCGCGGTTTGCCGGTCGAGGATCGCCTTAGCCAGTCTTTCAGCGCGGGCAAGCTGGTCTCTGAGATATGCGATGCGGGCCATGTGTCACCTTCCGCAGGGATGATTTGATGGCCGTGACCCTACGGCCATCGCCGGATTCATTATGTGAGGCACGTCACATCTGACGCGGGCGCCGCGTCAGCGGGTCGCGTCCGCCGCAGCGAAATGCGCCATCTGGTCGGCGTGGGCCTTGGCGAAGGCCGGGCGGGCGGTGGCGCGCGCGACGTAGGCGCGGCAGGCGGGACTGTCCGCGAGCCCATCGAACTGATCGATGATGCGCAGCACGTCTGACATCAGGATGTCGGCGACGGAGAACTTGCCTGCCAGCCATTCGCGGCTGGCCAGCACCGCCTCCATGTGCTTGAGGCGGAGTTTTAGGAAGTCGTCGACAAATTTCCACGCGGCCGTATCGCTCGGATGACCCATGAACTTCGACATCGTCCAGGGCAGGCTCGCCATCTCCACCGAATTGAGCGCGGCGAACAGCCATTCCGTGGCTTGGTTGCGGCCGCGCGGATCTGATGGAATCAGCTTCGCGCTGAGGCCGCCGAGATGCAGCAGGATCGCGCCGCTCTCGAATATCGAGAGATCGCCGTCGGTCAGCCACGGCACCTGCCCGAACGGCTGGTGCGCAAGATGCTCGGCGCCGCGCCCGTCGAACGGCGCGCTCGCGACGCGATAGGGCAATGCGGCCTCTTCGAGCGCCCAGCGCACCCGAAGGTCGCGCACGAAACCGCGCGGGGGCGGGGGAACCCAGTCGAAGGTGGTGAGCGTGAGGTCGGGCATGTGGTGTCTCCGTCTGCTGTTCAGGCATAGGACGGGTGAGAGATGCGCGTTCCGACACCGGTGCCGTCCTTTTTTGTCGTCGCCGACGTCATCGGCTAGTCTCACCCCAAACAACAGGAGGAAAATCCGATGCCGTCAGCCTTCTTCGTCGTCCGCGCCGTCGTCGCCGATGCCGGCAAGCGCGCCGCCTTCGACAGGTGGTACGAGACCGAACATCTGCCCGACGCGATGAAGGCCTTCGGCGTGAGCAAGGCCTGGCGGTTCTGGAGCCTCGACGATCCCTCACTGCATCAGGCGATGTATCAGTTCGCGAGCGAGGCTGCGCTGCACGCCATGCTGAAGGGCGAAGCGCTGACGCAACTGGTGGCCGATTTCAACCGCGATTGGCCCGACGTGACGCGCACGCGCGAGTTGCTGGTGCTGGCGCAGGAGTTTGGCAAGTAGCGCCCGGCGGCGGGCTGTCACCGTCGGAGTCGCAGCGAAGCTGAACGCGCGATTCAGCTTCGGTTCATGTCGTCACCACGACACTCGCCTCTGCATCACTGGCACGACCATCCAAGAGGAAAGAAGTCATGGAGCGCCGGAACTTTTTAAAATTTGCAATCGGTGTCGCGGCCGGAGCTGCCGCGTTCACGACCGCCGCAAAGGCTGCGCCGCTGGCGCCGCAGCCGCTCGGTGACCCCCGCATGCCGCAAGGCAATCCCGACGCTCATCCCGCAGTCACCAGCAGCGAAGAAGCCGCGCAGTTGAAGCCGGAGCAGGTGCACTGGCACGGCCGCCATCGCCATTGGGGTTGGCGCCGCCGTCACTGGGGCTGGCATCGCCGGCGATGGCACCGCCGCCATTGGTAAGCTTCGCGCACCAGGCTTGAACGGGGACCGCGATCGCGGTCCCCGTTCTGATTCGAAACATCCCGGTGCGACGTCAGGCGCTCAAAAAGAAAATGGCCGCGCAGGCTTTCGCCGCGGGGCCATTTCGCAATGCGAAAAAAACGAGATCAGAACGGGCGGCAGCGGCCGGCGTACCAGCGGAAGCCGTAGGGGCACACGCGGGCGCGCGGCACGACCACGACAGGGGCCGGCGCAACCACGATCGGACCCGGGCGGACAACGACCGGACCGCGCATCGGGCGGCAGCCGCCATAGGCGCCGCGGTACCAGCCGGGGCCGCAACCGCCGGCGGCGCTCGCCGCCTCGCTGAAACCAACGACCGCGCTGGCGAGCATCACGGCGGCAAACAGGTATTTCATTTGATCTTCCTTCTCGTCCTTGGGTGTAGGTTTTGGGGGCAGGTAGGAGGGCTTGGCGCTTTTCGGCGCACCATGAATCAAAAGACACGATTCGACACGTTAAAATCGCAACATGCCGACACGACGCCAGCCAAATCTGCCAATCATGACCTGAATGCGGCATGAACATTCCCCGCACGCGGCTCCGGACGACAGCAATGACGCTAGCGGCCGAGAAAGCCCAGGACTAGCTCCCTGTACTTCTCAGGCGCCTCGAGGAAGACGAGATGGCCGGTATCCGGGATCACCTCGGCCCGCGCATTCGGCATCTTCGCCGCGAGTGCCTTCGCCAGCTCGGCGTTCTCTCCCATTTTCGCGCGCAGCGCCTCCGGCGCGTTCGGCCGGCCCGGAGCGTTGTGGTCGTCGGCGCCCATGATGAATAGCGTCGGCTCGGTGATCAGTGCGAGCTCGTGCGCCACCGGCTCACGATAGATCATCTGGCCGGAACTGACGAAGGCACGCAGCCAGCGCGGATAATCCGGGCTGCCCTTGATGTTGAAGCGGGCGTCGATGAACGGCGTGATCGCGTCCGGCGGCAGCTTGATCGCATAATTGGTCTGAAGCTGCTTGCGATAGCCATCGGCCGTGAGCTTGTCCTCGGTCTCGATGATCTTCTCGGTCGGCGTCGGCGGTACATAGAGGCGGTAATCTTCCAGCCCGATCGGGGCCGTCAGAACAAGGTGGGCGACGCGGTCGGGAAAGGCGCGGGCGATGCGGACGCCCAGCATGCCGCCGAGCGAATGGGCGACGATCTCGGCCTTGTCGATGTTGAGGTGATCGAGCAGCGCGATGGTGTTGCGCGCCAGATTGTCGAAATGCAATTCGCCGATCGGCTTGGAAGATTTGCCGAAGCCGATCTGGTCCGGCACCACAACGCGGAAGCCGGCCTCGCTCAGCATCTTGATAACAGGCGCCCAGTAGCTCGACGGGAAATTGCGCCCGTGCAGCAGCACGACGGTGCGGCCGTTCGGCTGCGCAGGCGGCACGTCCATATAGGCCATGCTGAGCTGCTCGCTGTCATTGATCAGAGGCAGCAGGTGCACGGGATAGGGATAGGCAAAGCCTTCGAGCGCGATGCCGTAGGGTTCGCGCGGGGCGGTGTCGGCGGCGTGGGATGTAAGAGGAGCGGCGAGAAGAGCCGTGCAAAGCACGGCCGGGAGGAGGCGGATCATTGAAGGCTCTGAGTCATGTTGGCGCTAGGAGACACATTCTCCGTCATGCCCGGGCTTGGCCCGCCTGCGCGGCCGAAGCCGCTTCGGCGAGGCGAAGGCCCGGGCATCCACGTGGTGCCACGCAAACTGCACTAAAGACGTGGATGGCCGGGTCAAGCCCGGCCATGACGACGAGAGACGCTTACACGCGCTTGTGTTCAGTCCTTCGCAGTCCCGAACAACGCGGCAAACTGCTTCTCGCCGGTGCGCGTAAAATTCACCACGCGGCTGCCGGGCGTGGCGTCGCGGGCAGCCCATTTCAGCTCGGCGAAACGCTGCATCATGGCGGCGCCCAGCGTGCCCGCGAGATGGTGACGCCGCTCGCTCCAGTCGAGGCAGGCCTTGCAGACCGGCCGGCGGGGATGGGCGAGCATGTCGGGCGAGATCTGCAAATGCTTCGCCAGGAAGCGCTCGCCCTCGGCCGTCAGCTCGATCTCTTGCTTCTTCTGCCTGACCAGGTTTTGCGCGCGGAGGGTGTCGAGCATCTGCACGCCGAGATCGCCGGCGAGATGGTCGTAGCAGATCCGGGCACGCCGCAGCGCCGGATCCTTCGGCCCGGTGCGCACGCGCATATGGCCGGTCCGCGCGGCGAGGCCCGCAAGCCCCTCCAGCACCCCGGCGACATCGTCGTCGGTGAGGCGGTAGTAGCGGTGGCGGCCCTGCTTCTCCGGCTCGATCAGGCCACCGGCCTCGAGCTTGGAAAGATGCGAGCTCGCAGTCTGCGGCGTGATGCCGGCCTCCTGCGCCAGCTCGCTCGCGGTGAGCGCGCGGCCGTTCATCAGCGCCGTGAGCATGTTGGCGCGTGCGGGATCGCCGACGAGCGAGGCGATCATGGCGATGTCGGGACCTGATTTCATGCTTCGATGGTAGCCGAAGCATTGCGGTCGGGCAAGCGCGTAGCGTGGGGTTGTTCGTCATTGCGAGGCGCGAAGCGACGACGCAATCCAGGCTGCCTCCGCAGAGGGATTCCTGGATTGCTTCGCTGCGCTCGCAATGGCGGTGTGGAACCAGAGGAGCCCATCATGTCCGTCACCGTCTTCATCCGCTACCAGCTCGATCCCTTCAAGCGCGCGCAGTTCGAGGAGTATTCGAAGCGCTGGCTCACCATCATCCCGAAATGCGGCGGCGATCTGATCGGCTATTTCATGCCGCACGAGGGCACCAACAATATCGCGTTTGCGCTGATTACCTTCGAGAGTCTGGCTGCGTATGAGGCCTATCGCGCCCGGCTGCGTCAGGATACGGAAGGCATGGCCAACTTCCACTTCGCCGAGGAGCACAAATTCATCCTCGCGGAAGAGCGCACGTTTCTGCGCCAAGTGGTTCTGTAAGTGGTATCGTAGGCCATCAACGACAGGAGAGACGCCCATGATCGCCGTGATCTTCGAGGTCTGGCCGAAGCCGGAACACCGCCAGGATTATTTCGACCTCGCGGCCGACCTCAAGCCGATCCTGCAAACCATCGACGGCTTCATCTCGGTCGAGCGTTTCGAAAGCCTGACCGAGAAGGGCAAGATCTTATCGGTGTCGTTCTGGCGGGACGAGGCGGCCGTGCAAGCCTGGCGCAACACGATGGAGCATCGCCGCACCCAGGCCAAGGGCCGCGCGAAAATCTTCGCCGATTATCACTTGCGTATCGCCAGCGTCATCCGTGACTACAGCATGAATGATCGCGAGCAGGCGCCGAAGGACAGCCGCGCGGTGCACGACGCGCACTAGCGCTCGTGGCGGCACGTCCCCATCTCTGCGCGGCCAACAAGGGAGAGAAACATGCACGTGACAACTGCTGACAAGCGCGCGGCCTTCAGGAAGCTGCACGAGAGCGGCTGCTTCATCCTGCCCAATCCGGTCGACGTCGGCAGCGCGAAAGCGTTGCAGCATCTCGGTTTCAAGGCACTCGCGTCGTCGAGTGCGGGCTTTGCCTGGACCATCGGCAAAGCCGACAACCACGTCACCGTCGAGGACGTCTGTCAGCATCTGGCGGCATTGAGCACGTCGGTCGACATCCCCGTGAACGCTGATTTCGAGGGCGGCTTTGCGGTCGAGCCGGACAAGGTCGCGGAGAATGTCGAGCGCTGTGTGCGCACCGGCGTTGCCGGCCTGTCGATCGAGGATTCCACCGGCGACAAGGACAAGCCGATCTACGAGCGCGCGCTCGCAGTCGAGCGCATCAAGGCATCGCGCAAGGCGATCGGCGATAGCGGCGTGCTGCTGGTCGGCCGCTGCGAGGCCTATCTGTGGGGCGTGACCGACCTCAAGTTGGTCATCGACCGGCTGACGGCCTACGCAGATGCTGGCGCCGATTGCCTTTACGCGCCGGGCCTGAAGAGCCGCGAGGACATCGCCGCGGTGGTGAAGGCTGTCGCACCCAAACCGTTCAACCTGTTGATCGGCGGCTCCGGGCTGTCATTGCAGGAAGCTGCCGATCTTGGCGTGCGCCGGATCAGCGTCGGCGGTTCACTCGCTCGCGCCGCCTGGGGCGGCTTCATGCGGGCCGCGAAGGAAATGGCGGAGAAGGGGACCTTCGCGGAGCTGGCGAGCGGCTATCCCGGCGGCGAGCTCAACAAGATGTTCAGCTAAGACAAACGAAAGCGGCGGGATCTGAATCCCGCCGCTGTTGCATATTGTTGCAATTCGTTACTTCGCGCCGTCAGCGGGTGCCGGCGTATCCGGGGCCGCCTTGCTCGGCGCGGCGCCCGTGGTCACGCCCGGCCCGGTATTGGTGCGCGGCGTCACGTCGCGCATGCCGGGAGGTGCGGCCGGATTGGTGGCCGGTGCCTGCTGCGCTGTCTGCGTCGCCGGCGTGGTGCTGGCCTGGTTGCTGGTGCCGGTGTTGTTCAGGCCGTAGAATACGGCACCCAGCACCAAGGCGATTGCCACTGCGAACAGGGCTACTTTGCCGCTGGAGGCGGGGCCTTCGCCAAGCTCCGGGTCGACCTGAAGCTGGGCATCCCGTCGCGCCGCATTGCGATACTCATCATCGGCGAGATTCGGGCGGTACGGATCGTTGATAAAACGGTCGTCAGCCATCGATTGGTTCTCCTCGATCATTGCGGCGGGACAACCCGTGGATGCGAGATTCTGTTCCGCCCTCCTTAATGCTTTCGTCGCATGTTGCGCCCGCGGCGGGAATCGGGAACCTGTTCGCTAGGGAACCTGACGCGTAAGCTCCGCTGACGGAAGGGAACAAAGCGATGTGGAGCTTGCCGCCGAGCGATTATAGCGTGCTGCATCTGTTGTCGCTGGTTGCGGTCGCGGCGCAAGGCATGACCGCCGCGCTCGCTGCCGGCCGCCGCAGCATGGATTGGCTCGGCGTCTGCTTCCTCGGCTGCATCACGGCGCTCGGCGGCGGCACCTTGCGCGATCTCTTCCTGGGGCATTATCCGTTGGCCTGGGTGCAGAACCC
The DNA here is from genome assembly GCF_055807635.1 of Bradyrhizobium sp. Kon56. NCBI lineage: Bacteria > Pseudomonadati > Pseudomonadota > Alphaproteobacteria > Hyphomicrobiales > Nitrobacteraceae > Bradyrhizobium > Bradyrhizobium sp. Kon56. Next base: position 66,521 of record NZ_JBVVOU010000025.1, read on the forward strand.
CATCTACCTCGCACTGGCCGGAGGCGCCGCCTTCCTCACCATCCTGATGGCGCGCCTGGTGCACCGGCTGAAACTGGCCTTCATCGTGCTCGATGCCATCGGCCTCGTCGTCTTCACCATGACCGGCTGCGACATCGCCTGGCAGATGGATGCCACGCTGCCGATCGTCATCGTCTCCGGCATGGTGACCGGTTGCGCCGGCGGCGTGTTGCGCGACGTGCTCTGCAACGACGTGCCGCTGCTGTTCCGCTCCGAGCTCTACGCCAGCGTCTCGGTGGTGACGGGATTGTTCTATGCCACCGCGTTCGGTCTTAAGCTGAACGCCGAGCTCTGGACCATTTTGACATTCGTCCTCGGCATCAGCTTCCGCCTGCTGGCGGTGCGCTACAAATGGGAGATGCCGAAATTCGTCTTCACGGAAGAGGAGGAGCGGGAGCCTTGAGCTACGGCTCCTGCTTCCGCGCCCTCGCCACCTGCGCCGGCGTCACCAGCGGCGCGGCGTTGCCCCAGGAATTGCGGATGTAGTTCGTCACCGCCGCGATCTCTGCGTCGGACAGCTGGTTGGAATAGGCCGGCATCTCCCCGGTGTTGGGCGCGCGCGGGGTCGTCACGGTGTGGGCGCCGTCGAGGATGATGCGCAAGGTCGAGGACGGATTGACCGATTGCAGCAGCGCGTTGGCAGGCAGCGGCGGATAGATGCGCGGTGCGCCGGATCCGTCGGCCTCGTGGCAGGCGATGCAGAACTTGGCGTAGATGGCCTGGCCGGCCTTCATCTCGGCATCGTCAGGCGGCGTCACGATCGTCTCACGCCGTGCCGGCGGCAGGTTCTTCAGGTAAACCGCGATCGCGCGCACGTCGGCATCGCTCATCTTCGAAGTCGAATTGACGACCACCTCCGCCATCAGCCCGCTGGCATGGCTCCTGGCGTTGCGCCCGCTCTGAAGATATTCCGTGATGTCTTCGACACTCCACGATTTCAGCCCGGTGCGGGCGGCGCCATCGAGCCGTGGCGCGTACCAGCCGCCCACCTCGTTGCCCGCGAGGGCCTGCGCCTGCTTGTCCGCGCCAAAATAGTTCTTCGGCGTATGGCAGGCGCCGCAATGACCGAGCCCGGTGACGAGATAGCCGCCCCGATTCCACGCCGCGCTCTGGCTCTGGTCCGGTTCGAACAGGCCGGGTTTGAAATAGACCATGTTCCAGATCCGCATCAGGCCGCGATAGCCAAACGGCCAGCGTAGTTCCGGCGGCTTGTTGCGGCTGGTGACGGCCGCGAGCGTTCCGAGATAGGCCCGGATCGCCAGCGTGTCGTCCTTCGTCATCCGCGTGAAATAGGGGTAGGGGAACGCCGGGTAATAGTTGGAGCCGTCTGGGGCGACACCGGTGCGCACGGCGCGAGTGAAATCGGTGTCGGTCCAGGCGCCGATGCCGGTGTCGCGGTCCGGCGTCAGGTTCGGGGCATAGATCGCGCCGAATGGTGTGTCGATGCGCTTTCCGCCCGCGAACGGTTTGGCGGGATCGGCGGTGTGGCAGCCGGCACAGTCGCCGGCCTCCACCAGCGACTTGCCGTAGGCGATCAGCTCCGGTGACGGCTCGGCGGCGCCGGCCGCGCTCGCAACCGCACTGCACAACGCCAGGCCCACGAGAGCCAGGCCAGTGAGAATCGTCCGCATCGAAAGCCTCTCCTGCGACCCATCGACGCCGTCCCGGATGACGGGGCGTCAATTCGTTGCGCGACGGCGGGGGTATGGTGACACAAAATGAAAATCGCGGATGCCAATGCAGCCACGAAATTGCGATTTTTACCCGGCGCTCCCTTTGGTCCAGAATTGTGATGCGGAGCGTGAAATATCCGACATAGAGTGGCGGAAATGGTCGGCGCGCCCTAGCTAAAAACAACGGGCAGGCAACGGCTTAAGCAGCCAAGCGCTCAAAAGGGCGGAAGAGGACATAATGGGCATCAACCAGGGTCCGATCAGTCTCGATCAGAAATACACCCAGGACACCGGACATATTTTCACGACGGGCATTCAGGCCCTGGTCCGGCTGCCGATGGCCCAGATCCGGCGCGACCGTGCCGCGGGATTGAACACCGCCGGCTTCATCTCCGGCTATCGCGGCTCGCCGCTCGGCGGCTATGACCAGCAGCTCTTCGCCGCGCGCAAGCATCTCGAGCAGTACAACATCAAGTTCCAGCCCGGCGTGAACGAGGATCTGGCCGCGACCGCGGTCTGGGGCTCGCAGCAGCTCAACCTCTCGCCCGGCGCCAAGTATGACGGCGTGGTCGGCATCTGGTACGGCAAGGGCCCCGGCGTCGATCGGTGCGGCGACGTCTTCCGCCACGGCAATGCCGCGGGCTCCGCCAAGAACGGCGGCGTCTTGTGTCTCGCCGGCGACGACCACGGCGCAAAATCCTCGACGGTCCCGCATCAATCCGACCACGCCTTCATGTCGGCGCTGATGCCCTATCTCTACCCGTCGAGCGTACACGAGATGATCGAGATGGGTCTTCTGGGTATCGCGATGTCGCGCTACTCGGGCTGCTGGGTCGGCATGAAGGTGATCACGGAGACGGTGGAGACCACCGCCGAGATCGACCTCACCGACGAGATGACGCCGTTCGTGATCCCGACCGATTTCGAGATGCCCGAAGGCGGCCTCAATCTGCGCTGGCCCGACGACCGCTTCGCCCAGGACCGCCGCCTGCAGGACTACAAGGGCTTTGCCGCGATCGCCTTTGCACGCGCCAACAAGGTCAATCGCGTCACCATGGACTCGCCCAACGCCCGCTACGGCATCATGGCGTCCGGCAAGAGCTACGAGGATATCCGTCAGGCGCTGCGCGAGTTCGGGATCACGCCCGAGGTCGCCGCCAAGATCGGACTTCGATTGTACAAGATCGGCATGCCGTGGCCTCTGGAGCCGGAAGGCGTCAGGCAATTCGCTGTAGGACTCGAGGAAATCTTCATCATCGAAGAGCGCCGCGAGATCGTCGAGAACCAAGTGAAGCAGGAGCTGTTCAACTGGCGCGACGATGTCCGTCCCCGCATTATCGGCAAGATGGACGATCACGACAAGCGCTTCCTTCCCTTTGCCGAAGAACTCAGCGTCGCCTCGCTGGCGAGCTCGCTGACCGAGCGGCTGCTTCGACTTGATCTCAATCCCGAAATTGCAACGATGCTGCGCGCCAAGGCCGATTGGTTCAACGGCCGCCAGGCGTCGCAAATGCAGGCGACCGCGCCTGTCGCCCGCACCCCGTATTTCTGCTCCGGCTGCCCGCACAACACCTCGACCAAGGTGCCCGAAGGCAGTCGCGCCTTTGCCGGCATCGGGTGCCACTTCATGGCACTGTGGATGGATCGCTCCACCGAGACCTTCACCCACATGGGCGGCGAGGGTGTGCCGTGGGTCGGCGTTGCCCCCTTCACAAAGGAAGAGCACGTCTTCGCCAATCTCGGCGACGGCACGTATTTCCACTCCGGCAGCCTCGCGATCCGCCAGGCGATCGCCTCCGGCGCCAACATCACCTATAAGATCCTCTACAACGACGCGACCGCGATGACCGGCGGCCAGCATGTCGACGGGGAATTGTCGCCGCAGCAGATCACCTTCCAGCTACACAGCGAAGGCATCCGCGAGATCTATCTGGTCTCAGAAAATCCCGACGCCTATCCGGCGAACGAGATCGCGCCCGGCGTCAAGACCGCGCATCGTGACGAACTCGACGCGGTCCAGAAGACCCTGCGGAAGGTCAAGGGCGCGTCCGCGATCGTGTTCGTGCAGACTTGCGCCGCCGAGAAGCGGCGCCGCCGCAAGCGCGGCACGATGGAGGATCCGGCGCGCCGTGTGCTGATCAATCCTGCAGTGTGTGAAGGCTGCGGCGATTGCTCGGTGCAATCGAACTGCATTTCGGTCGAGCCGCTCGAGACCGAGTTCGGCCGCAAGCGCGCCATCAACCAGTCGACCTGCAACAAGGATTATTCCTGCGTCAAAGGCTTTTGCCCGTCCTTCGTCACCGTCGATGGCGGCAAGATGCGCAAGCGCGCGCCGGCGGGCGTCGGCGATATCGGCGATCTGCCTGAGCCGGCATCGCGCCCCAACCTGGACAAGCCCTACAACATCGCTGTCGGCGGCGTCGGCGGGACCGGCGTGCTGACGATCGGCGCGCTGCTCGGCATGGCCGCCCATATCGAGGGCAAGGCCTCGATGATCCTCGATATGTCGGGCCTGGCGCAAAAGGGTGGGGCGGTGCTGAGCCACGTCCGCCTGTCCGATCATCCGGCCGAGGTGACCTGCTCGCGCATCGTCACGGGCACGGCGGATGTCGTGCTCGCCGCCGATGAGGTGGTCGCGGTTGCCAAGGACACCATCTCACTCTGCGACAGCAGCCGCACCCGCGGCATCATCAACAGCCACGTCATTCCCACCGCCGACTTCGTCCTCAACCGCGATTTCAACTTCCAGACCCGCAAGCTGAACGGGTTGCTGGAAACCGCGCTGCACAAGGACTCGGTATTTTTCGACTTCACCAAGCCGGCCGAACAGCTGCTCGGCGACAGCATCGCCACCAACATGATGATGATGGGCTACGCCTATCAGAAGGGCCTCTTGCCGTTGTCAGCGGAGTCGATCGAGCAGGCGATCGAGGTCAACGGCGTCTCGATCAAGATGAACAAGGAAGCCTTCCGCCTCGGCCGCCTCGCGGTCGCCGATCCCGCACGGCTTGCCGGCATGCTGAAGGGAACGGATGAGGTCGTTGCGCCCAAGTCACTGGACGCAATGACGCTCGACGAGGTCATCGAGCATCGCACCAGGCATCTCACGGCGTACCAGAACGGCCGCCTCGCGAAACGCTACCGCAAGCTGGTCGATCAGGTCAGCGACGTCGCCAGGCAGGGCGGCTATGACGAGGCGCTGACCCGCGCCGTTGCGGTCAACTACGCCAAGCTGCTGGCCTACAAGGACGAATACGAGGTCGCGCGCCTCTACACCGATGGCGCCTTCGAAAAGCAGCTCCGCGACCAGTTCGAAGGCGACTTCAAGTTCAACTTCAACCTGGCCCCGCCCATTCTGAGCAGGGGCGTCGATGCGCTCGGCCGCCCGAAGAAGCGCGCCTTCGGCCCGTGGATGCTTCCGGTGTTCCGCGTGCTGGCAAAATTCAAGTTCCTGCGCGGCACGCCGCTCGACATCTTCGGTCGCAGTGCCGACCGCAAGCTCGAGCGCGATCTGATCGCCGGCTACGAGAAGGACGTCGCCACCGTGCTCGGCCTGCTGTCGCCGCTGACGATCGATACCGCGGTGGAGCTGCTCTCGCTGCCCGACCGCATCCGCGGCTACGGCCCGGTGAAGGAGAAGGCCGTAGCAGACGCCAAGGCCCGCTACGCCCAGCTCGCCGCCGACCTCGCGAACCCGCCGCCGGCGCCGAGGCAGATCGCGGCGGAGTAGAATTTTCGTGGGGTGGACTCGCTAATCCGCCCTGCAAATTCCTGTTTGAAATCAACCACCGTTCTACTGTGCATGGGGTTGTTTCCGCGAAAAAACATTTTTCGATAAAACGAAATCACTTGTGCCGTCGGGCAAAACAGCTTTAGGGTTCTGCCCGTCGTTCCCATCATTGCGAGCGCAGCGAAGCAATTCCAGAGTGCGTCCGCGGAAAGATTCCTGGATTGCTTCGCTGCGCTCGCAACGACGACTGCGGCAGCAGGGCCTTCCACCGCACCTCGGATGATGCGGCGGCCATTTGCGCCAGCCCGCTGCCCTCTCGCCCGACGGAATATTTCCGCGCTTGCCAACAGGGCGGCAGCGGTTCAGAAAAAACCGGAAGTGAGAAACGCCAGCGGAGACCTTATTTGACCATCAAGGGCAAGGCCTACATTGCCGGGATCTACGAACACCCGACCCGGCACGCGCCGGACAAATCCACCGCGCAACTCCATGCCGAGGTCGCCAAGGGCGCGATCGAGGATGCCGGGCTCAGCAAGGACGATGTCGACGGCTATTTCTGCGCGGGCGACGCCCCGGGCGGCGCCTGGCCGATGGTTGATTATCTCGGGCTGAACACCAAAAAACTCCGCCATGTCGATTCCACCGAGACCGGCGGCTGTTCCTACATCATCCATCTCGGCCATGCCGCTGAAGCGATCGCCGCGGGCAAGTGCTCGATCGCGCTGATCACGCTGGCCGGCAAGCCGCGCACCGGGGCGATGCCGCCGCGCGCGGCGGGCGCCGAGGCCGATTTCGAGACGGCTTACGGCGCGACCACGCACAATGCCTATGGCATGTGTGCCATGCGCCACATGCACGACTATGGCACCACCAGCGAGCAGCTCGCCTGGATCAAGGTCGCGGCCTCGCACCATGCGCAATACAATCCGCATGCGATGCTCAAGGACGTCGTGACCGTCGAGGACGTCCTGAACTCGCCGATGATCTCTGATCCCTTACATCGCATGGATTGCTGCGTGGTCTCCGACGGCGGCGGCGCGCTGATCGTGACCACGCCTGAAATCGCCAAGAGCCTGAAGAAGCCTTTGGTCAGGCTGATCGGACACGGCGAGGCGATGAAGGGCCCGCGCGGCGGCAAGGATCTCGACCTCACATACTCCGCCGGCATCTGGTCCGGCCCGCGTGCCTTCGAGGAAGCCGGCATCACGCCGAAGGACATCAAATACGCCTCGATCTACGACAGCTTCACCATCACCGTCCTGATGCAGCTCGAAGACCTCGGCTTCTGCAAGAAAGGTGAGGGCGGCAAGTTCGTCGCCGACGGCAATCTGATCTCGGGCGTCGGCAAGCTGCCGTTCAACACCGATGGCGGTGGCCTCTGCAGCAACCATCCCGTCAATCGCGGCGGCATGACCAAGATCCTCGAGGCCGTGCGGCAACTGCGCGGCGAGGCGCATCCGAAGGTGCAGGTCAAGAATTGCGATCTCGCCATCGCCCACGGCACCGGCGGACTTTTGGGTGTTCGCCACGCCGCCTCGACGGCCATTCTGGAGCGCGTGTGATGAGCGAAGCCAAGAAATATCCGGCCCCGGTGACGAACCCTGAGACAGCCGCGTTCTGGGATGCGGCCAAAGAGGGCAGGTTCATGATCAAGCGCTGCACCGCGTGCGGCGAGGCGCACTATTTCCCGCGTGCGATCTGCCCGTTCTGCTACTCCGACAAGACGGTGTGGGAGCAGTCTTCGGGCGAGGGTACGATCTACACCTACAGCTTGATGCGGAAGTCGCCGACCGGCCCTTACGCGATCGGCTACGTCACGCTGAAGGAAGGCCCATCGCTCCAGACCAATTTCGTCGATTGCGATCTGACGACGTTGAAGATCGGCCAGAAGGTGAAGGTGGTGTTCAAGCCGACCGACGGCGCGCCGCTGCCGTTTTTTACGCCGGCGTAGTCGCTTTCTTCCCTTCTCCCCTTGCGGGAGAAGGTGGCGCGAAGCGCCGGATGAGGGGTCTCTCTCCACCGAGAGATTGTTCGATGCGGAGCGAACCCCTCACCCAAACGAGTTTGTTGCGAGCACCTTGGAGCCCTCTCCCGCAAGGGGAGAGGGCGCATCAATGGGCGCCGCCATTCGCTGAAACTGCCGGGAGGAAACAACAAAAATGTCCGCCAGATACGACGAACTCAAAGGCCTCAAAAACCTCGGCCAGAAATATGCCTACACCGACCGCGAAGTGATGCTCTATGCCTACGGCATTGGGCTTGGCGCCGATCCGATGGACGAGAACGAGCTCGCCTTCGTGAACGAGGGCACGCTGACGCCGCGACCGCTCAAGGTGGTGCCGACTTTTGCATCCGTCGCCGCGTGGGGCGCGGGGCCTGGCGAGATGAACCTCAACCGCGTGATGGTGGTGGACGGCGAGCGCGACATCACCTTCCACCAGCCACTGCCGGTCGCCGCGCACATCACCGCCGATTCCTCCGTGGTCGAAGTCTACGACAAGGGCAAGGACAAGGGCGTGGTCATCAGCCATCAGACCGTGCTCAAGAACGAGAAGGGCGAGAAGCTGGCAACTCTGGTCGCCTCCCGCTTCGCCCGCGGCGACGGCGGCTTTGGCGGGCCGAACCTGACCCAGCCGGATCCGCACAAGAGCCCGTCCCGCGCACCCGACACGACCATCGACATCGTGACGCGTCCCGACCAGGCGCTGGTCTATCGTCTCTGCGGCGATCGCAACCCGCTGCACTCCGACCCTGAGTTCGCGAAGAAGGCCGGCTTCCCACGTCCGATCCTGCACGGCATGTGCACGTACGGCATCACCTGCCGCGGCGTGCTCCAGACCTATGCCGATTACGACGCTTCCGCCTTCCGCCAGCACGTCGCGCGGTTCTCCTCGCCGGTCTATCCCGGCGAGACCGTGACCATGGACCTCTGGAAGGACGGCGGCGTGATCTCGTTCGAAGCCAAGGTAAAGTCGCGCGGCATCACTGTGATCAAGAACGGCAAGACGGTGCTGGGGTGATGATGCCGCTCGACGCGCTCTGAGTTATTTCGTCATGCCCGGGCTTGTCCCGGGCATCCACGTTCTTCGCGCGGTTGGCGATCAAGTTCGTGGATGGCCGGGACAAGCCCGGCCATGACGGAGCAAAAGAACAAAACAGGGAGAGCCACCATGGGACTACTCGACGGCAAGGTTGCGCTGATCACCGGCGCGGGCGGGGGGCTCGGTGAGGCCTACGCAAAGCTGTTCGCGCGGGAAGGGGCCTCCGTCGTCGTCAACGACCTCGGTGGGCCCCGTGACGGCTCCGGCGCCGACACATCGATGGCGCAGCTCGTGGTGGATGCGATCAAGGCCGAAGGCGGCAAGGCGGTCGCCAACGGCGCCGACATCTCCACCATGGAAGGCGGCCAGTCGGTGTTCGACGACGCCATCAAGCATTTCGGCCGCGCCGACATCCTCGTCAACAATGCCGGCATTCTGCGCGACCAGACCTTCGCCAAGGCGTCTGAGTCCGACTGGGACAAGGTCATCCAGGTGCATCTGAAGGGCACCTTTTGTTGCACCATGCCGGTATTTCGCTGGATGCGGGAAAACGGCGGCGGCGTCATCGTCAACACCTCGTCGACCTCGGGCCTGATCGGCAATTTCGGCCAGAGCAATTACGGCGCGGCCAAGGGCGGCATCTGGGGCCTGTCCAACGTGCTGGCAATCGAGGGCCGCAAATACAACATCCGGATCTGGACGCTTGCGCCGGGCGCGCTGACCCGCATGACCGCAGACCTGCCCCGCTATAAGGAGAACCCCGGCGCGGCGCTGGGTCCGGACGGCATCGCGCCGGCCGTGCTATACATGGTCAGCGACTTGTCCGGTGACCAGACCGGCAAGGTGCTGGGCGTGTCCGGGCCCCGCGGCGTGCGCGAAATGCGGATGATGGAAATGGACGGCTGGAAGCCGCCGCACACGGGCTGGAAGGCCCAGGACATCGCCGATCATGCCAAGGAGATCTTCTTCTCCGAAGAGCAGATCAAGATGGGGGCGCGGCGGTTTTAGCCATCGACAGAGAGAAACAAGGACAACGATGAAACTTACCGCCGACGCCAAGGGCACCTTCGCAATCGCGCCGACGCCGTTCCACGATGACGGCCGGATCGACGAGCGCTCGATCGACCGCCTGACCGATTTCTACGAGGAGGTCGGCTGCGACGGCGTCACTGTGCTGGGCATCCTCGGTGAGGCCCCGAAGCTCGATGCCGCCGAGGCCGAACAGGTGGCGGTACGCTTCGTCAAGCGCGCCAAGAAGATGCAGGTGATCGTCGGCGTCTCCGCGCCGGGCTTTGCCACCATGCGCTCGCTGGCGAAGGCCTCGATGGATGCGGGCGCGGCCGGCGTCATGATCGCGCCGCCGCCGTCGTTGCGGACCGACGACCAGATCGTCGGCTATTACAAGCAGGCGGCCGAGGCCATCGGCCCCGACGTGCCCTGGGTGCTCCAGGACTATCCGCTGACCTTGTCGGTGGTGTTCACCCCGGCCGTGATCCGCAAGATCGTCACCGACAATCCGAACTGCGTGATGCTCAAGCACGAGGACTGGCCGGGGCTGGAAAAGATCTCGACGCTGCGCAATTTCCAGAAGGACGGCTCGCTGCGGCCGCTTTCGATCCTCTGCGGCAATGGCGGGCTCTTTCTGGACTTCGAGATGGAGCGCGGCGCCGACGGCGCCATGACCGGCTATGCCTTCCCCGAACTCCTGATCGACGTCGTGCGGCTTTCGAAGGAAGGCAAGCGCGACGCCGCCCATGATCTGTTCGACGCGCATCTGCCGCTGATCCGCTACGAGCAGCAGCCCGGCGCGGGCCTTGCCGTGCGCAAATACGTGCTGCAGAAGCGCGGCATCATTGCCTCCAGCGCCCAGCGCAAGCCCGGCGCCACCATCACCCCGATGGCGAAGGCGGAGGTCGATTACCTGCTGTCGCGCGTCGCCCGCGTCGACAAGCGCGCCAATCTCGGCCCGCAATCCAGCGCCGCAGGTTAGTCGAATGGCCGAGGCATCAGCATCACGCCCTGCGTCGACGATCCTCCTGCTGCGCGACGGCGTGACGGTCGACGGCAAGAGCCGCGACGAAATCGAAGTCTTCATGATGGTTCGCCATCATCAGATCGAGTTCAATTCGGGCGCGCTGGTGTTTCCTGGTGGCAGCGTCGATGCCGGCGATCAGGAGATCGTCAAGCGCTCCGACCTGTATTCGGGCGGCGAGGGGCTGAGTGAAGCGGACCGCGGCTTTCGGATCGCCGCGATCCGCGAGACCTTTGAGGAAAGCGGCATCCTGCTGGCGCGCTCGAAGGACTCGGGCACGCCTGTTGATGCCAAGCGCGCCGGCGAAATCGCCGATGCGCATCGCGTCGCGCTCAACGAGCACAAGATCAGCTTCCTGAGCATTCTGGCCGACAACGGCCTCCAGCTCGCGCTCGATACGCTGGTGCCTTACGCACACTGGATCACGCCCGAGGGGATGCCAAAACGTTTCGACACCTGGTTCTTCCTTGCGGCAGCACCGCCCGACCAGCTCGGCGCGCATGATGGCCGGGAGTCGACCGACTCGATCTGGGTCTCGCCGCGCGAGGCGGTGGAGGGCGGCGAGAGCGGCCGCTTCAAGCTGCCGTTCCCGACAACGCGCAATTTGATCCGGCTCGCCAAGCAGGGCAGCGTGAGCGCAGCGCTCGAGCACGCCCGCGGCATGTCCGTCGTGACGGTGATGCCTGTCATGACCAAGACCGAAACCGGCCGTCAGCTCCGCATTCCCCGCGAGGCCGGCTATGACGGTGAGGTGTTCGAGGTCGGGGCCATCGGCTAGGACACTTCGATACAAAGCGAAGTATCGGCGAGGGCAGACGCGCTAGGTTCCGTCCCTGACAACGGGATCGAGCGCGCGACATGGACAACCGACAGGGCAATCGGCAGGACAACAACATCGCCGTCGAGCTGGCGCTGCTCCTCGCGCTCGCAACGCTCTGGGGCGGCTCCTACACCTTCATCAAGCTCGGCGTCGCCACCATTCCTCCGATCACGCTGATCGCGGCGCGCACCACGATTGCGGGCCTGCTGCTGCTCGCGATCATGTGGGCGCGGGGCATCAGGCTGCCGACGGATGCCGCGACCTGGCAACGCTTCGCCTTCCAGGCCGTGCTCAATAGCGTGATCCCCTGGACATTGATCGCCTGGGGCGAGCGCCACGTCGATGCCGCACTTGCGACCATCCTCAACTCGGCCGGCCCGATCTTCACCTTCCTGCTCACGGCGGTCGTGACGCGTCACGAGGCGACGACACCGCGAAAGCTGGTCGGGGTGGTCGCCGGCATGGCCGGCATCCTGCTGATCGTCGGCGTCGATGCCTTCCATAATGTTGGAAGCGGCCTCGTCGCGGAGGCCGCGATCGTTGCCGCCACCATCTGCTACGCCTGCGCCGCGATCTTCGGTCGCGGCTTCAAGGGCCTCGATCCCATGGCGCCCGCGGCCGGCTCGTTGCTGGCGGGGGCGGCGGCGCTGCTCCCGGCCTCGCTCATCGTCGAGCAGCCCTGGACGCTGTCGCCCTCGCTGAGTTCCGTGCTGGCGCTGCTCGCGCTGGCGACCTTCTCGACGGCCGCGGCCTTCGTGATCTATTTCCGCCTGATCCAGACCCTGGGCTCGGTCGGCACCACCGCGCAGGCCTATCTCCGCGTGCCGATCGGGGTTGCCATCAGCGTCGCCTTCCTCGGCGAGAGCCTGAGCCGGACCGCCTGGATCGGCCTTGCCTGCGTCGTCCTCGGCGTCGCCGCCATGACCATCCCGGCGCGGCGGCCGGCCGTGGTCAAAACGTCATAAAACCGGGGCCAAGGAGGCCGGCAGGGCTTCAACATTAAGGATATTCGGCGGCCAGACGCATGTTCCCCCGGGACTGCAATACGTCGTATATTGGAGCTCCAATGGCCCGGTCCACACATCACCAATGTCCGCCGAATTGACGCCGACCCCTGAGAAAAAGCGAACATTCTCGCTCTCCATCGGCCAGCTCACGTTCGGCAGCTTCCTTCTGGTGCTGGCGGTGATCATCGTCACCTCGACCGCGAGCGTGATCGCGATCCGGCACATCGACACGACCTTCGCCGAGCTGCAGCGGCTGCAGAGCGTCGGCGACCTCGCCGAGGACATCGACCGCCGCATGAACGAGCTGCGGCTCGCCGCGCGCGACTTCGTCACCGACCCTGGCGCCGGCATCCAGTTCAAGCAGGTGGGCGAGGCGGCTTCGACGCTCAGTGACATCCTGAAGAAGACCCGCATCGAGCTCGTGCCCGAGCAGCAGGATATGATCGACGGCGTCAGCGAGCGGCTTGCGACTTATCGCAGCGGCCTGGAGCGGATCTCGACCTTGATCGACCGCCGCGCCCAGCTGCTTGCCGGGCTGCCGCCGCTCCGCGACCAGTTCGACGCAGCTGTCTCCGGCACTGCGGACCGAGAGCTGGCGTCCCGCCTGTCGGAAGCGCAGAGCCGGATCGCGCTTGGGTTGCTTGCGCGCAACCCGTCCGCGGCCGAGCAGGCGGCGCAGAGCATGCGGGCGATGGGCGTCACTGATCCCAAGCTCAGATCGGCGGTCAACGAGTACGCCGAGGCGATCATCGCGGTCGCGGTCCGTGAACGGCAGATCGCCGACATCGACCGCGAGGTGCTGGGAACCGAGGGTCGGCTGATCGGCCGCGTCACCGAATTGCTGCGCGAGGTCAGCGCCCGGCGCGGTCACGTGCTGTCGCGCGACTTTGCCCGCACGCTGACGGAGGCGCGCTGGCAGAGCATCGTGCTCGGTACCATCGGTGTGCTGATCGGCATTCTCGCGGCCGGCTTCGTGGTGCGGCGGACGGTCCGTCCGCTCGCCCAGATCGCGCGGTCGATCCGCGCGCTCGCAGCCGGCGAGAAGAACACCTCGATCCCGTCCGCCGACCTCGACAACGAGATCGGCGACATCGCGCGGGCGGCCGAAGTGTTCCGCCGTGCGCTGGAGGAAGCCGACACGGCACGCGAGGCGGCGGTGCGCGCACTGACCGAGCAACGCCTTGCCGAAGAGAGCTACCGGAAACTGTTCGAGGGCTCGGTCGACGGCATCTATGTCACGACGCCGGCCGGCGACCTCCTCAACGCCAATCCGGCGCTGGCGCGGATGATGGGCTATGACAGCCCCAAAGACCTCATCGACAGCATCAACGACATCGCCCACACCATCTACGTCAATCCCGAGGCTCGCGTCGAATATCAGCGGCTGATGGCACGCGACGGTATGGTGCGCGAGTTCGAATACCAGGTGCGCCAGCGCGGCGGCGACATCCTGTGGCTGTCCGACAGTGCCACCGGCGTCCGCGACGAGGCGGGCAACATCGTCCGCTATGAGGGCACGCTGCGCGACATTACCGACCAGAAGCGCGCGGAAGACGCCATTGCCGAAGGACGGCGCCTGCTCCAGCAGGTCATCGACACCGTGCCAGCGGTCATCAACGTCAAGGACCGCGACCTGCGCTACGTGCTGATGAACCGTTACATGGCCGGCATCTTCGGAATCGAGCCCGGCGATGCGCTCGGCCGCACCACGGCCGACCTGATGTCGCGCTACGGCGCGGCCAAGTCCGACGAGAGCGACAAGCGCGTGCTGACGCTGCGAAAGGGCCTCGGCTTCTACGAAGAGGAGTACATTGATTCTTCCGGCCACATGCGGCAATGGCTCGTCAACAAGCTGCCGTTGCTCGATGCCGAAGGCGAGATCGAGCGGATCGTCACCGTGGCGCTCGACATCGGCGAGCGCAAGCGCGGCGAGCAGGAGATGCGGAAAGCCAAGGAATCCGCCGAGACCGCGCTGCGCAATCTGCGCGAGACCCAGGCCTCGCTGATCGAGGCGGAGAAGCTGGCGGCGCTCGGGCGCCTCGTCGCCGGCGTCGCGCACGAGGTCAACAATCCCGTCGGCATCAGCCTCACGGTCGCCTCCGCGCTGGAGCGCAAGACCGCGATGTTCACCGCCGAAGTCGAACGCGGCGAGCTGCGCCGCTCCACGCTCAACGACTTTCTCCATACCAGCCGCGACGCGTCCTCGCAGCTCGTCGCCAATCTCAATCGCGCCGCGGAGCTGATCCAGTCGTTCAAGCAGGTCGCCGCCGACCGCAACTATTCGGACCAGCGCAGCTTCGATCTCGGTGACCTCACCGAGCAGGTGGTGATGAGTCTGCGGCCCGGCCTTCGCAAGCACAATCTGACGCTCAATGTCGAGTGCCAGCCTGATCTGACCATGAACAGCTATCCCGGACCCTACGGCCAGGTGCTGACCAATCTGTTTCTCAACGCGGTGGCGCACGCCTTCCCGGACGGCCGGCCGGGGACCATCGACATCCAGGTGCGCGAGTCCGGCAAGGACAATGTCGAGATCATCTTCTCCGACAATGGCTGCGGCATGTCGCTCGACGTCCGCCGCCGTGCCTTCGATCCGTTCTTCACGACGCGGCGCGATCAGGGCGGCACCGGCCTCGGGCTGCACATCGTCTACAGCATCGTCACGAACAGGCTCGGCGGACGGCTCGATCTGGATTCCGAACCGGGCAGCGGCACACGTATCCAGATCATCCTGCCGCGCGTGGCGCCGCTCGAGCAGGCCGCGGAATAGCTCACGCGTTTTCGAGCGAAGTGGATGCCGGTCCGCGTGACGAAAATGCGTCGAAACAACAATTGAGAGCTTCAGTTCTGATTCAATCAGAACCGAAGCTCTAGTCGGCCTCTGCAAGCTTATGCAGCGTCGCGCCGAAAATCTGGCTGGCCTTTCCGACCAGCGCGGTGCCCGTCATGTCCCCGCGCGTCTCCGTGAACGTGCCGCTGAGGCCGATGCCGACCGCGGCAGGCCCGCCGAACAGCGGATTGTCGTCACCCCGCGGCGAGGTGTGACGCTGGACCAGCACCTCGCCCTTGAAGGTGTTGTCCTTCACCGTGTAGCTGCCGGTGTAATAGAGATAGGCGTCGCCGCCAAGAATCTTGCCGTCGCGAAAAAGAATCACGCCGCTGCCCTTGCCGACCCGACCATCGAGCAGGTTCACGTGAATCGAATAGAGGCCGTTCTTCATAACGTCCCGAGGCCGGCCGCCATCGCCCAATGGCGTAACCGGTGGTGCATTTATGCCAAAGGGCATGCGGCCACGCAACGCGGCAGTTTGGCCGCCGACCTTGCGAGCCTGCCCGTGAGCCGTAATTGTCCCGGCTTGTCTATGACACCGCCATGACGGTCTGATCATGAAGCGAGGCCAGTCGTTGCGAATCAAGTTGGCCCGCGAAATGCATAACCATTGTTGCACTGGCCGCGGGGTGCTGGAGCAAGACAAACGTGAGCAACTGGATCGATTCCGGCGGCGAGAAGCCGCGTCTGTACAGTGTGCGTCCCACGATTTGCGAAACACGACAACGGCGGATCGGCGGCGCAGCACGCTGGCGAACCGTGGCGAGCCTAGCATGCGTCCTGGCCCTGATCGCACTCGCGGCCCCCTTCGGCCACGCGCGCGACCGCGGCCAGTTCGTCAACGCCAATGCCGAATTGAAGGCCTGGTTCGACGGACTGCGAAGCGGCAAGGGGCCTTGTTGCTCCGATGCCGACGGCTCGGCGCTCTCGGACGCCGACTGGGACAGCAAGGACGGGCATTATCGGGTCCGCGTCCCGCGTTATGGCTACATGATCGACGGCCGACCGCAGGAGCTCGTCTGGGTCGACGTGCCCGAGGAGGCCGTGATCTCGGAGCCGAACCGGGTGGGGCGCACCATGGTCTGGCCGATTCACGGCTACATGGGCGTCGCCGTCCGCTGCTTCATGCCCGGCAGCATGACTTGAGCACGCCGGGCGGCAACGTCGCCCGGTGAGCCGATGCGGCGCGCGCCGTGTCAGGTATATTTCTTGTCGCGCTCGAGCAGCTCGATGGAGATGCCTTCGGGGCCGCGGATGAAGCAGATGCGCACGCCGGGGCGGATCGTGGTCGGTTCGCGCGTGAAAGTGACGCCCTTGGCCTTGAGCTCGGCGGCGACGGCGTCGATGTCCTTCACCGTGAGACCGAAATGGTCGAGGCCTTGATGCGGGTGCGGCGGCGGCGGGTTGACCGCATTGTCGCCCTCGAGGGGCGCAATGAAGATCCTTGCGCCGCCGAGATTCACGTCGATCCGTCCGGGCGCTTGCACGATCTCGCCACCGAGGATGTCCCGCAACCAGGCCGCCGTGGCCTCCGGATCGGGGCTGCGCAGATGGACGTGATCCCAAGTGACGACTGGCATTTCGTGTTCTCCCGACGGATCTTGATGTTGCAGCGCATGTTAGCGGGCTCGGCCCGTGACCGCCACCGCTCTTGCCGACTCGGCAGCTGCGCGGGAACCTTAGTTCGCCTTCCGGATTAAGTAAGCAGTGGCCGAATCCGTTGTCGAAACGTGCTTCCGCTGCGATCGGTGAGGCAACCATGAGCGCTGGGTTTGACCGCATCGGGTTAGGGCGTTTCGCCGGGACCGGCGAACGACTGGCGCGGGCGGTGACGATCGCGAGCGTTTCATTTGGGCGAGGCCTGCTGTGGCTGTTGGCGGCCATCATCGTCGGTTGCGGCATCTGGATGCTGCTCCCCGTCTCCAGAGGCAACAGTGCCGAACCGGTGAGGTCTGACGTGGCAGCCGTCGAGACGGCGCCTTCGCGCGATGCGGTCGCCGTGTCGCCGGCCTCCGAAGCTCAGATTCCGACAATGGCAGAACTCGGCCGGATCAGGATTTCATCTCAGACCTGGCGCCGCGGCGGCCTTGGATCGAAGGCGCTGGTGACGCTCACGCTGCGCAACGACAACGACTATGCCGTAAAGGATGTCGAGATCGTCTGCGCTTTTGCGCGGCGTGATGGCAGTCATCTCACCGACCGCACCCGCGTTCTGGCGGATCCGGTCAGCATGAAGAGCCGCAAGACTTTTGCGCGCATTCCTGTCGGCTTCGTCAACGTGAATGCCGATCAGGCGAAGTGTTCGCTTGTGGCAGCACGCCGGACCTAAGGCCGGCAGTGCCGGGTAGCGGAAAAGTTACTGTCCTGGGGGTTGGCCGAAAAACTTGGCGTCGCCATTTGAACCGAACGGCTGGGCCAGGAACTAATTAAATGATCGCCTGTTAAGGCGGAGAGCCCACGCGGGGATGCGGCGGGCGGAGCGTGGCCAATGCCCATCTTTCGGTATTTCTTCTTCGTCGGTGGAGCCTTGCTCGCACTGCTGTTCGCGGCGAACTACGTTCTGCCGACTTCGCCTGTGACGCAGGCTATCGCAACCGCAAGCAACGAACAGCCGTTGATTCGGATCCGGTCCGATCGCCACCTGCCGGAGCGTGTCGTACTCGACACCAGTCAGCCGACGCTTGCCGCCCCTGCGGCGAAGATCGCCGCCGTCGCGGCTCCCCAGCCGCCCGTGGAGAGCATGTCACCCGCTTTGGCCGAGATATCAGCCAAGGCGCGGGTCCGCGAGACGTTCGCCCAATTCACGCCGGCCGCGAAGGCCGATACCGCTGCGGTCAAGAAGACCGAGGCCAAGACGCAAATTCAGCCGCAAGTTCAGGCGCAGGCCCAGCCTCCTCAGACCCCGGCGCAGCAGCCCAAGCGCAAGGTCGCCAGAACGCATCCGGTGCCGCAGCAAGGGCGGCCGATGATGGTGATGGCGCAGCAGCCGCATTTCGGCTTCTTCAACAGCACCTGGTGAGGGCGGGTCTGACCCGTCCCGAATCGAGGCCGGAAGGGCTTTTTATTGGCCGGCCTCTCTGCTAATTCGAACCCATCCGAACGTCGCCCGGCCTGCTGGCTCGCCAGCAGCTATCTGGGGCGTCTCGGTTACGGTCCAAGATCTGGGCCAGGGCGCTCGTAGCTCAGCTGGATAGAGCATCGGATTTCGATTCCGAGGGTCGGGAGTTCGAATCTCTCCGAGCGCGCCACTTGCAGGGCCAGAGTTTTCTCGGATCTGGCGCGAGGCCGTGAGCCGCCTCTATTTGCCTTGGATCTTCAGCCCGTTGGGACCGACATTGATTTGCAGGCCATCGGGCTGCTTCTTCGTCTGGTAGAGATTGTAGCCGAGCACGGCCGCCGTGACGACCAGAGCACCGATGATCAGAAACAATACGTTGCGGCTGATAGACATTTTTTTCCTGAACCACTTGGTTGACGGCGAGAAAAAACCCGCGTGCGGGGCGCGGGGTGCTTCAGTGCGCCGCCGGCGCACTGCTTGGATAATGCGGTTCGAAGGAACTGGTTCCCTTGAGGCGCGCGCCGCGTCGGAAGGCCGGAGCCTATCTGGTCAGCGTGCCGTCGGACCGGCTTGCCGGCCCCGTGCCAGCGTGTCGGACGGCGCTTCGTGGAAGGTCGCGCGGTAAGCTGCGGCAAACTCCCCCAAATGGTGAAAGCCTTGGGCGCGCGCGCATGTGGCGACGTTGGCACCCCCGCCTTTGAGAAGGCGAGACCGCGTCGCCCACAATTTTTTCAGGCGAATGTATTGATGCAGGCTCATGCCACGCACCTTGCTGACGGCGCCGCCGAGCGTCCGGATCGAGACGCCAAACTCGCCGGCGAGATCGGCGGTATAGATCGGAGCAGTCGGATGTGCTGCGACGTAATCGTCGATCCGCTGCACGAGTTTGATCGACCGCTCGCCCTGGACGGAGGCACTCCGGTCCGAGAGCGAATCAATGCGAAACAGATCGTCGAGCGCGAGCAGCAGGCCTTCCTGGAGATGGGCGGCGACCTCGGTCGTTTCGAACAGGGCCGGCTGCACCGACGCGGTTCGCAGAATGTCGAGCAGGAGCTGCCGAATGTGGAGCAAAGCGGGGCGGTTCGCGACATAGGCCCGCAAGTCGTCCGCCTGATCGAACCAGCCCCGGTCGCTCATGCCGGGTGAGAAGATGATCATCGCATGATGATTGGTCCGGCGCTCGACGAAATGGCATTCATCGCTGCCGCGGAGCGCGATGAAGAAACGCGTGTCCAGATCCATGCCCTTGGAATTGACCTGAAGGTCGTCCGTCATGGGCAGGATCACCATCCCCCCGGGCATCCGATAGGCGGCGTCGAGGATGCGCGCGAACGAGCGCATCATGACGATGCGGCAGCCGGGCAGGGAGACGACAGCACGAGCCGCCGCGAAATTCCGGACGTCGAGCGGAATGCTTCTCGCATCCTCCATCGACTCGATCGGCCGAAACGCATCGACGTCGGCAAAGCCGATCAATTGAAGCGCCGAGGATGGGGCGAGGGCGTCGAACAACATGCGTGCGACCGTCTGCTGCAATATGACAATCAAATGAACGTCGGAACATCGCCATCAATGGCGAAACATCGCGCTTCAGTAAACCGGATTCCGGGCCGTAGTATTGCGGACATCATGGCCTGAAGCTTGGCGGATCGATGTCGCCGTCAACGGTCCCGAGTCATCGGCTGGCCGGATGCGAGGTCGATGAAATGCAGCCGCGTGCAGGCGGGACAGGCGAAGGAGGCAAAGCTCTGCGCCTCCTGTCTCAGTTGCTTCTCCAGACGTGTCTGCACATTCATACCCGTCTGGGGACATCGAAAAACGATCAAATCGACCATCGTCGGAGAATGACGGCGTGGCGGATTGCGTCTTTGATCTAGATCAGTTTTGGAATGACTCCAGACCAACATCCTTGATCTCGCAAAAGCGAAGGGGCCCCGAAGGGCCCCTTTTAGAATCACCAGCGGCGATAGCGTGGTCCGTAATAGCGAGGGCCACCGTAAAAGCGCGGTGCATATCGGGGACCGTAATAGGGCCGCGGGGCGTAGTATCCATAGTAGTTCGGGCGCCAGAAGCAGCGTCCCCAGGCGTCACAGACCATGCGGACCTGCTCGACGTCGGAGACCTGCGGCGTCGCAGGAGCAGGCGCGATGGGCATGGCAGACGCCGCCGATGATGCGACCAACGCACCGAACAGGGACGCGGCGACGAGGCCAATTCTAAGCTTCATGATGTCTTTCTCCGCTTACGCAATACAGGGATATCGAAGTTTGTTCTGATCAAATTGTGGCGGGACCGAAATGTAATGCTGATGAACAGGTCTTCAGCCCAGCCCGCCGCAGGCCTGACCTTTAGCTCCGCCAGACTATCCCAGGTTCGCGCTCTTGACCAATGCTGCGCTTGCGTTGCGCTCCGCAGGACATCGCCGCCATCCTTGATCCCGCGCAATTCGTCGGTGCAGCTTCGTCCCTAAGCTTGGCGTCGTGGCCAGCTTTCGAGCATTTCGATGAGCTGGCTAGCGAGGTGGCTTTGGAGCTGTGCAATGGACCAAATGAGAATCGACAAGGGTGACTGGCTGGTCGTGTGCGACGGGCGCAAGGCGCTTATTCGGAAAACCTCGGCGACGAGATGTTTCCGAACCTCCACACCAGGGAGGTGCACGAACAGCCCAATCCCTCGACCGGTGCGCAAGGGACCGACGCGCCGGGCAGGCTCCACGGCGCGGCCGGTAGCACGCGCAGCTCGGTGGAGCAGACTGATTGGCACGACGAGGCCGAGCGCGCCTTCCTGCGCGGCCTGGCCGGACGGCTCGATGCCACCGTCAGCTCAGGCGAGAACCTCGGCCTTGACCATGGTGGCCTCGCCGCGTGCGCTTGGGATGATTCGCGCCGATTGTTCGGATGTGGTGCGCAAGGCACTCCAGGGCGAGGTCGGCAAGGACCTCGTCAAACTGCCGGTCTACGAGATCGAGAAGCAATTACTGCTGTCCGCGCCGCCAAATAGCGGCCCCCGCAGAGGACCCGCCTGCACCCCTCAGAAGCAGGGGTGCCGACGGCGGTCCTGGCCGACATAGGCGGCTGCGCTCTGGTAGCAATGGTTGGTCGACGGGCCGTCGTAAAAGGCGAACGTCCCGGGCGTAATGCCGGGCCCGTAATTGTGCAGATAGCTGATCGGGTAGGGCAGCGGGTTCGTGTAGTGGCGATGGTACCGGTGGTATCCCCGCGCCTCTGCGAGGCCAGGGGCAAGGATTGCGGCCGACAGGACAGCAACCGCGGCTACAAGCTTCAACTTGCTCATCTCGAATCTCCGGAACCCGCACGAATAGGTCAGCCGTTTATAGCCAGTTCGGGCGGCCGGAACACCCGTCTGCAGCCCGGAAATCGACGCCAATCCCGCAGATTCCGGGGTGGGTGTGACAGAATTGCCGGTTCTGTGGTCCGGACTTGCCCATTTTTGGCCTTTTCGAGATGCTTAACGAATTCCCCACACAAGTATGACCAAAGAGAATTAGCTCAAGACTCCTGTTGCCGGCTTCTCGGGGTTCATAGACCGGTCCATTCCTGAAGGCTTTCGCCGTCACCTCGCCATGCGCATCACGCTTCTGAGCCTGCTGTTGCTCTCGGTCGTCGCCGCCACGCCGGCGCGGGCCGAGCTGCATATTACCCGCGACCACGGCGGCTATGTCGAGGAGTACAAGGCCAAGTACAAGCGCGTCCGCGAGAAGGGCGAACGCGTCATCATCGACGGCATCTGCAACTCGGCCTGCACCCTGGTGCTCGGCATCGTGCCGATGAACAAGATCTGCGTGACGCCGCGCGCCAGCCTCGGCTTCCACCAGGCTTACTACGACAAGGCCTTCACTTTCGGCATCAAGGTCACCAGCGCGGAGGGGACGTCCGACCTGATGGCCTACTACCCCGACACGGTGAAGGACTGGATTCGCCGCAATGGCGGGCTCACCACCGACATGAAAAAGATCAAGAACGGCGTCGAGCTCTGGAAGATCATCGATCCCTGTCCGGACGAATGGTGAGCCGCTGAGCCGTCCGGTCCGTCGCAGCGCAGCATCGCCCGGACGAAATTGGCCGAAATTCGCATTGCCGCATCGGCCCCCTGTGAGGCAATGAGGGCGCCAATGAACCACAATCAAGAAGCCCTGGCCGCCCGCGCCGCGCCGATCCTGTTCGTCCTGCTCTGGAGCACGGGCTTCATCGGCACCAAATACGTCGTCAACAATGCCGATCCCTTGACCTACCTCGCGATCCGCATGGCGTTCGTGGTCGGTCTGATGGCGATCATCGTCGCGATCGCGCGACCGAAATGGCCGGATCGTATCGGCATCGCGCACAGCGCAGTCGCGGGCATTCTCGTCCATGGCTTCTATCTCGGCGGCACCGCGATCGCGATCGCGCACTCGATTCCGGCCGGGCTCTCCGCGCTCATTCCGGGCCTTCAGCCGATCCTGACCTCGACCATCGCCAACCGCTGGCTCGGGGAGAAGGTGACGCCGGTGCAATGGGCGGGGCTCGTGCTTGGCCTCGGCGGCGTGGTGCTGATCCTGCACGGCCGTCCCATGACTGGCGAAGCCGGGCTCGGCTGGCTCGCCTCGGTGGTCTCGCTGATCAGCATCACGCTCGGCACGCTCTATCAGCGCCGCTACTGCAACCACATCGACTGGCGCGCCGGCAATCTCGCGCAGTACGTGTCCGTCACGATCTTCTTCGCGATCGGCGCGTTCCTGTTCGAGGACCGCGTGGTGCACTGGACGCGCGAGTTCATGCTCGCGCTGGCCTGGCTCGCCGTGGCGCTCTCGATCGGGTCGATCGGGCTGCTGTACTGGCTGATCCGCCACGCCGCCGCCACGTCTGTTGCAAGCCTGTTCTATCTGGTGCCCGCCGTGACGGCGCTGATGGCTTATCTGCTGTTCGGAGAAAAGCTCGATGCGCTGGCGATCGCGGGCATGGTGATGTGCGCGGCCGCGGTGTTCGTGGTCAACCGACGCTTCTAGGGCCGGCGGGCCAAGCCGCTCGAATACATCCCTGACGTGCGCGGCGCGTTCGTGCTAGGGTCGGCGCATTTCAGTGCCCCTTTCACAGGTGATTTTCCATGAAGAAGGCGAGACGCGCATTGCTTGGCAGGTCCCTGAAGCCAGTCCGGATTGCCTGCATTAATTATGCAGAGGAGATGATGAGCGAGCAGGTGATGGCGCGGCTCACGGCCGCGCTGCAGAAATGCTATGACGAGCACTTCCTGCCGGTCTGGGGCTACCCCGTCGATCTCGACGTTACCCGCAAGCCGAAGCCCACTGACTGGCAGTTGGTCTATTTCGACGATGCGACCCACAAGAATTTCCTCGGGCGGCATGAATTGACGCATCGGGGACAGCCGATCTCGAAGATCTTCCTCAAGGCGCTGTCCAAGGACGATCCGGTCAGTCTGGCAGCCTCGCATGAGCTGTTCGAGATGGTGCTCGACCCTATGGCCAATCTGTGGGCCGACAAGACCCGGCACACCCAATACGCCTACGAGGTCTGCGACGCAGTGGAAGAGGACGCCTTCGTCGTCAACGATCTCCCGATGTCGAACTTCGTTTACCCGTCCTGGTTCGAACCCTTCAAGCATCCCCGCGGCACGAAGTTCGACCACATGGGATTGCTCAAGGAGCCGTTCTCGATGACCGAGGGCGGCTACGTCATCAAAAAGGTGAACGGCAGGAGATTGATCAAGCAGTTCGGCTCGCCCGAGAAGCGCCGGCGCTTCAACGCCGAGGACCGGCGCGGCCATCGCAGCGAATTTCGCGATCCGCAAGGCAAACATCACCCGGGCCGGCGCGCAGCCAAGCGGTGAGGGTAGGATATCGCTGGAGCCGTCTCCGGGCGCGTCCGCCCGGAGACTTGAGCGTTGCGATCAGCGCTTGGCCTTCGTGGCCTTCTTTTTCGACTTGGCAGCTTTCTTGGTGGCCTTCTTTGCTGTTTTCTTGGCCGCCTTCTTCGACGACTTCTTTGCAGCTTTCTTCGAAGTCTTCTTGGTGGCCTTCGAAGTTTTCTTCGGAGCCTTCTTGGCTTTCTTCTTGGACGCCTTCTTCGGCGCTACCTTCTTCGCAGCCTTCTTGGCGGCTTTCCTGACCTGCTTCACCGCAGTGACAGCGGCGTCCTTGGTCGCTTCCACGGCGGTGGTGATCGTGTCCATCGCCTGTTCGGTGATCGGCTTGTCGTCGTCCATATCGTCCCCCACGGTTTGCATGGAGCGGTGACGATAGCGCGTTTCATAATTGTGTCAAAGCAACGCTCAACCTTTGCGGATCTTTGCGTAGGCGGTGAGCGCGCGCTCTCGTCCCTTGGCATGATCGACGATCGGATGCGGATAGCTCTTGCCGAGCGTGACGCCGGCGCTCGCAAGCTCGATCGGTGTCGCCTGCCAGGGCTGATGGATCAGCTCGGGTGGCACATCCTTCAACTCGGGCACCCAGCGTCGCACATAGGCTCCATCCGGGTCGAACCTCTCGCCCTGGAGCACCGGATTGAACACGCGGAAATAAGGCGCCGCGTCGGCGCCGCAGCCGGCGACCCACTGCCAGTTGGCGGGATTGCTGCCGGCATCCGCATCGACCAGCGTGTCCCAGAACCAGCTTTCGCCGTCGCGCCAGTCGATCAGGAGGTGCTTGACCAGGAACGAGGCGACGACCATTCGCACCCGGTTGTGCATCACGCCAGTGTGCCAGAGCTCGCGCAGGCCGGCGTCGACGATGGGATAGCCGGTGCGGCCGCGCTGCCAGGCGGAGAGCGCCTTGGCGTCGGGCTTCCATGGGAAGCCGTCGAAATTCGCTTGCAGGTTTTCGGTTGCAAGATTGGGGTGGTCGTGCAGCAGGTGCCGGCAGAACTCACGCCAGCCGAGCTCGCTCAGGAACTTGTCGACGCCGGGTCCGATCGCGGGATTTTCCGCCGCGGCGAACCGCGCGGCGTGCCAGACCTGGCGCGGGCTGAGCTCGCCGAACCTCAAATGCGGTGACAGGCGTGAGGTGCCCTCTCGGTCCGGGCGGTCGCGATCGCCGACATAGCCTTGTGCGGTGTGCTTGAGGAAGTCGCGCAGGCGAGCGCGGGCGGAAGCTTCGCCCGGGGTCCATGTCTCGCGCAGGCCGCCGGCCCAATCTGGCTTGCCAGGCTCAAGCTTCCAGGTCTCCAGCGTGTCACTGGCGACCGTCGGCGCAGGACGCAGGTCCTTCGGCGCCGGCAGGGGCTTTGGCGGATCGCCGAGCGCCAGCACGCGCCGCCAGAATGGCGTGAACACGCGCAAGCCGCGGCCTTCCTTGTTGCGGATTACCGCGGGCGGAACGAGCAGGTCGCCGGGGAAACATTGCGAGTCCACGCCGATCTTTGCCAGCGCGGATTCGAGCTGCCGCTCAATCGCCTGATGCGGCGCCTGTGCGATCCCGTTCCAGTGGACCGTGCGGGCTCCGCTCTCACGCGCCACCTCCGCGATCACCCTGGCTGCCGGCCCCTTGCGCAGGATCAGCGATCCGCCGCGCGTGGCAATGTCCGCGCCGAGCGCCCGCAGCGACTGCGCCAGCCACCAGCGCGCCGCGGCGCCCGGCGCTCGCCCGGCCGAATCGTCCAGCACATAGAGGCAGATCACCGGCGCGCCGGTCTTCGCAGCCGCCTTGGCGGCAGCGTGGAGGGCGGGGTGGTCGGACAGGCGGAGGTCGTCGCGAAGCCAGACGATGATAGGCGGAGCGCTTGGCGTAGTGCTTAGCGTAGTTCTGGGCGTGGTCAGGGTGGCCTCGTTAACGATTTGGAAAGCATGTCGCGTGCTGCGATGGAACCGTCATTAATGCGACCGTAAGCCGATTGCACGAGTATGCAGGAATTACGGAGGTGATTTCATTCATGTACGGACGAGCAACGGCGAAGTTTCTGCCGCAATTCAAACTTGGCACCAAGGCGCTCCTGTGCGCGGTGTTGCTGATCGCCATGAATACGGCGCTCGTGGTTGGCGCCGGCTATTGGTCGCTCAGCTCCGCTTTCAACGATCGTGCGCTCCGCGACATCGAGGTTAGCCTGCGGACGCTGGCCCTGGCCTTTGCCGAAATCGTTCCCGATGCGAAGATCACGATGCGGGATGGCGCGGTGGCGCGCGCCGAGATTCCCAAGATGCCGGACTTCAGGGATCACGCCATCGTCGATCGCGCGGTGTCCTATGTCGGCGGCAACGCGACCCTGTTCGTGTTCGACGATGCGAGCGGGCAGTTCGTGCGGCGGTCGACCAACGTGAAGAAGGAAAATGGCGACCGCGCCGTCGGGACCCAGCTTGCCGCCGATCATCCGGCGCAGGCGCTGCTGCGTCGTGGGGAGGCCTACAAGGGCCCGGCCACCCTGTTCGGCAAGTCCTTCATGACCGCCTATTTCCCGATCGCCGACGCCAGCGGCAAGGTCGCCGGCATCCTCTATGTCGGCATCCCGATGGCCCAATTCGAGAGCATGCTGGCCCACACCATCGAAAGCATGGCGATCGCCGCCGGGCTCGCGGCGCTGCTGGTGCTGGTTCTGACCTTGCTGGTCGTCCGCCGCGTCACCAAGCCGCTCACCTCAGTGACGCGCTCGCTGACCGCGCTCGCCGAAGGCCAGAGCGACGTCGAGATCGATTGCGAGAATCGCGCCGACGAGATCGGCGAGATCGCCCGCACGGTCGGGGTGTTCAGGAGCAATTCGCAGGAGCGGGCGCGGATGCGCAGCGAGCAGGCGGCCGCTTCGGCTGCGGCCGCCGAGCAGCGCAAATCCGAGCTGCGCAATTTCGTCGAGGAGTTCCGGGGCGGTGTCGGCGGCATTCTCGACAAGGTGCTGACATCGTCAGGCGAATTCGAGCGGACGGCGCGGCAGCTCACCGACACTGCGCGCTCCACCGCCGATCTGTCGGCGCGGTCGGCCGGAGCTTCCGAAAGCGCCTCCGAGCACGTGCGTTCGGCGGCGTCCGCCTCGGACGAGCTGTCTCAATCGATCTCCGAAATCACCCGGCGGGTGCAGGAATCGAACGTCATTTCCGCTGAGGCCGTGCGGCAGGCCGAGGCGACCGATCAGCGCATCGCGCAGCTCTCCGAGGCGGGCGCGCGCATCGGCGATGTCGTCAAGCTGATCACCTCGATCGCCGAGCAGACCAACCTGCTGGCGCTGAACGCGACCATCGAAGCCGCGCGCGCGGGCGATGCCGGCCGCGGTTTTGCGGTGGTGGCCCAGGAGGTCAAGACGCTCGCCGGCCAGACTGCCAAGGCAACCGACGAGATCTCGAACCAGATCGCCAGCATGCAGCTTGCGACCGAGGAATCGGTTGTCGCCATCAAGGCGATCAGCCAGACCATCGAGCGCATCAGCGGCATCGCGGGCTCGATCTCGGCGGCGGTCGAGCAGCAGAAGAGCGCGACCCAAAACATCGTCGCCAGCGTTCGCGCGGCGGTATCGGGCACGGCCGATGTCGCCGTCAACGTCCGTCAGGCCGCCGAGGGTGCGAACGAGACCGGTGAGACGTCCAGCCGGATGTTTGCTTCCGCTCAGGCGTTGTCGGGCGAGAGCCTGCATCTGAAGGCCGAGGTCGAGGGCTTCCTCGAACGCGTGCGCGCGGCGTAAGAGCTAACATCGTCGTCCCGGGCGGCGCTGACGCATCGCCCGGAATGACAGTTCCGTTATTTCGGCTGCGGCACGATCCGGATGTAGGGCTTCGGCTCCTTCCAGCCTTGCGGGTAGATCGTCTTGGCCTCGTCGTTGGAGACCGAGCCCGCGATGATGACGTCGTCACCCTGCGACCAGTCGGCCGGGGTCGCGACGCGGTGCTTGGCGGTGAGCTGGAGCGAGTCGATCACGCGGAGGATCTCCTGGAAGTTCCGACCCGTCGTCATCGGATAGACCAGCACCAGCTTGATCTTCTTGTCCGGCCCGATGATGAAGACGTTGCGGACCGTCTGGTTGTCGGCGGCCGTGCGGGTGAGGGGATCGCCCGAAATCGCGGCCGGCAGCATGCCGTAGAGCTTGGAGACGTTGTAATCGGTGTCGCCGATCATCGGATAGTTCGGGGCCGCGCCTTGCGTCTCCTTGATGTCCTCCGACCATTTGGAATGGCGGTCGACCGGATCAACCGAGAGGCCCATCAGCTTGACGCCGCGCTTGTCGAATTCCGGCTTCAGCTTGGCCAGCGCGCCGAGCTCGGTCGTGCAAACCGGTGTGAAGTCCTTCGGGTGCGAGAACAGCAGCGCCCAGCTATTGCCGATCCAGTCGTGGAACTTGATCTTCCCTTCGGTGGTCTCGGCTTCGAAGTCGGGGGCGGTGGTGCCAATCGGAAGTGTCATGGTTCTACCTCATGTTATTGAATTTACTTGCGAATTCATCTTTGACCGTCGCGGCCATTATAGGGTCTCCGCGATCCCAAGTGAACGCTAACTGAACCGCTTCAAGTAAAATGTGAATTCCTTCTTTGAAGGCCTGATTTCCTAGCACCTTTTTGTTACAGCCGCGCCCGCGGCGAAACATCTCCACCGGGGCTATACGGGCGTGATTGCCCCGAGAAAGCCTTTTATGACTTCCATCACGCTCGCCCGGCGCTCGCCAGAACCAAAATGGTCCTGACAGCGACCAATTGGCAACTATCTCAAAGAGTCGCGATCCCGGTGCCGAATCATTAACCACCCCTTTACGCCGGCATGAAAATGCTGGCCGATCAGAAGAAATCTGGAAGTGAACTATGTCTGCCGCTGCGCATAAGTCTGTTGAGTCACCGTCCCTCGAACCATCCTGCCGCGATACCTCGACCCATGCACTGACCATCGTGCGCGACGGCGTGATCACGGGCGAAGGCCCGACCACCAAGGGAAGGGTGCACTTCTCCCGCTCGCTCGATGCCGATGACACCGCCTGGTGCGCCCGCATCCTCACCGCCACGGCCGTCAACGACCAGCCGGTCAGCCGCACTGAGGCCGAAGTGCTGTTCGAGATCAACGAAGCCGCCACCGAGCGCACCGATGGCGGCCGGTTCGACGACCTGCTCGCCAAGGCGGTAGCTCATTATGCCGCGAGCGCCTCCGGCCTGAAGGTGCCGCCGCGCAGCGTGGCGCTGTCGGCCGAGTCCGACATCGAGAGCTGGGCGCCGTCCTATGCCTCCAAGGTCAACAGCGAAATGCTCGAGTGGATCGCCGGCCAGATGCGCGGCAAGCGCCAGAACAACCGTCGCCTGATGGCGATGGTGGCGACCTTCCTGGGCGCCACCGCGCTGCCTCTGGCGGGCCAATTGCCGAACGTGTTCGACATCGGCATGTAAGATTTTGGGCATGTAAAATTCTGCGCCTTTCACGAAGGACGCATTTGAACGGCGGGGTTATTTCCCCGCCGTTTTTTGTTTGCCGGCGTCCGGCTCCAGCCCGAGCGTGCGGCCGGGGAAGCCGGCCGTGTCGAAATAGCGCTGGCTGCCGACGCGCTGGAAGTTCAGCACGGTCTGCAGGCCGTTCTCGGACTTCTTCGACTTCTCGACCCCCTTGTAGGCCTTCGGCACGATGCCGTTGGGCAACGCCTCCGACATCACGCGGCCGACGAGACCGCCGTTCTGAGAAGCGCGCAGACCGAGGAGCTGGGCGGCCGTCATGCCGACGTCGGCATTGCTGACCGGGATCTCGCTGACATAGCCGGCTTTGAAGTCCGGACCGACCGCGGCCATGAAGTTCATGGTGTCGCCGCGGCTGAAGCTGCCATGCATGCCCTGGCCCTGGCGCAGCACGGTGTCGGCGACCTGCACCGAGCAGTTGGTCGGCGCCTCGCCGCAATCGCTGGCATAGGAGCGGAAGTTGACCACGATCGCCGGCGTCGGCGTCGCCGCCTTGCCGCGCAGATTGATGCTCGACAGCGGCAGCGTGCCGGGGAAGCGGCCGAGCGAGTCATCGACGAACAGGCCGGAGACGTAATCCTGCTCAAGCAGCAGCTTGACGGTCTTGGCCGCCAGCTTCTTGTCTTTGGTCGGCAAATAGATCAGGTCAGAGCCGCCATTGGTGGCGACGACGAGATCGGGCTTTTCCGGATCCTTGCCGAGCACGCCGTTGCCGGCCTTGGGATGCTTGTTGCCCTCGACCTTGGCGTTCTTGTCGTTGGGATCGAACAGCGGCAGGTCGAGCGCCTTCGCCAGATCGAGCGCCAGAAAACCCATCGGCAAAAAGTCCTTCGGCGTGTCGTCATAACTGACCTTGGCCGAGGGGCTGGTCTTGCTTTCCTTGGAGATGGTCGAGAAGCCGTGGTCGGCCTGGACCATGATGTTGGTGGTGGCGGCAAGGCCGAGCTCGTCCAGCGCCTTGCGGAGCTGGGCGAGGTTGTTGTCGGCATTCTTGATGCCGGCCATCGAGGTCGGCCCGTTGATGCCGGGCATGATCTGGTTGAGGCTGTCGCCGGTGTTGTGCTGACTGCCATCGGGGTCGCGCGACCAGAACACCAGCACGAACGGCTTGTTGCGCGCCTTGAACATCGGCAGCACGACCTTGGCCGCGACATCGGCGAAATAGGCCTGCTGCGCGACGTTGGCCGCCGTGGTGCCGGGCGTCTTGGCATCGCCCGCCTTGGAGTTGTCGCCGCGCGGCGGCGTGGCGAGGGGCAGGCCGGCCTTGGTGAGAGCGGCCTTGACCTCGTCCGACAGCGCCACGCCGTTCTTGCCGCCGGTCGCATCGTCGAACACGACCGAATGCAGGCCGGCCTTTTCGGGCTTGTCGGTGTGGTCGAACTGATAGGTCGGACCATGCTTGCCGAGCGCGGCGGTGCTGTAGCCCTTGTCGCGGGCCAATTTCAGGATCGTGTCCTCGTTGAGGTAGTCGCCCTTGAAATGCTCGTCGATGTCGCCAAGCACGGCGTCGTTCTCGATGAAGGGGACCACGGTGTCGCCGGCGGGTACCGAGGTGTAGTTGGTCCAGATCGTATTGGAGAACACGCCGGTATCGCCGAGATAATGGCCGGTCGACATCGCCGAGCCGTTGGCCATGGTGAAGGTCGGGAACAGCGAATGCGAATTCTTGAAGTTGACGCCCTTGTCGCGGATTTCGGCCATTGCGGGGGCGGTCTCAGGCGTGACCTTCAGCGCCCGCAGACCGTCCGGAATGAACAGGATCAGGTTACGGGGCGTGTTGTTCTCTGCGGAGGCAGGTCCGGTCGAAAATCCTGCGGACAACACTGTCAGTCCGGCTGACAGCAAAACCAGCGAACGGCGCATCAAAATCTCTCCCTGCGAGGCGGCTTGGCCGCCAACCGCGGCCCCCGGCTTCGTTTAGTTTCGCTGCATGACGGTTTTGTTACAAGAGCGGAGCGCCATGTAAAGAAGGACAGGGGCCCCGCTCTGCGCGGCGTCCGGCGGCACGAGATCGCGGTGTCGGCACGCGCTGCTTCAGCATCGTTATTGCGAGCGCAGCGAAGCAATCCAGAATCTTTCCCCGGCGGCAGACTGGATTGCTTCGCTGCGCTCGCAATGACGGAGTGAGTGGCTGGCAGCGTCGCGCTTCGATTCGCATTCCGAGCGGCAGACACACCTTCGCCCTCTCGCGGCGCATTTCGCCCGAGCTTTGCTTGGTCGCCTCACCCTCAAAATGAAAGAGGGCGCAGGGAAGACCGGGTGCCGGCTGGCACCCGCGGTCCACTGTGCGAGATTGTCGTAAGAACAATGCACAGCGGCATACAGGTGAAGCCCAACATCCGGCCTTCCCTGCGCAGTGGCTTTACGGCTTATGTCGTGCTCTCCCCGGGGAGCGATGCACTATTGCCCCCGTCGCCTTGCGGATGGCTGATGCGTGTGCCCGGTTGGGCAACCCACATCACCGCAACGCTTGACGCACAGACCCCGGGCGTCAGGACCACACGATTTTGCCGTA
>NZ_JBVVOU010000026.1:0-93920 GCF_055807635.1 Bradyrhizobium sp. Kon56
GACACGGACGCCTCCCTTAAGTGGTGCTAAACACCTCCACTTTGGCACATCGATGCCGTCGGCGGGGCGTCCACCCCATCATAAATTCAGCTTAGCGACGCAGGGCGGAAGTCTTCGACCTTCGGCGGCTTGTGACCCCTAAGCGGACCAAATGCTCACTCACCTTGTGGCAATTTTTGCCAACCGGATCGCCTCTGCATATCTGGCGGTTTCACTTTCAATAAATGCCTTGAGATGTGCCGGTGATCCAGGGAGGGGCGACGCGCCCAGTCCAGCCAAGCGCGCCTTCATTCCCGGGTCCGCAAAGCCGGCATTGATCGCCCCATTGAGTTTCTCGACCAGGACAGAGGGGTATCTCGCGAGGCGCGACGATTCCGAACCACGATCCGGCCTGGTAACCTGCAACGTATTCGGACGCTGACGGGATATCCGGCAATGCCTCGGATTTTGCCAGCGTCGTCACCGCAAGCGGGATCAGACGCCCGGCTTTGATATGCGCGATGGACGATGGCATCGGATCGAACATGCAGTCGATCTTGCCGGCCATGAGGTCGGCGAGCGCCGGGGCCGAGCCGAGGAACGGCACCAAGGTCAAATCGACATCCGCCATCATCTTGAACATTTCGATGGCGATGTGCTGCGGCGTTCCCACCCCGGCAAAACCGATCTTGAGTTTGCCGGGGTTTGCCTTGGCATGCGCGAGAAAGCCCGCCAGCGTCGTTATGGGAACGGAGGGATTGACCTCGATGACGAGCGGGACCTGCCAGAGACCGGCCACGGCCACGAAATCGCGCCCGAAGTCGAAATCCAAGTTCTTGAACAAGGTCGTGTTGATCGTGTTCACCGGCCCGCAAACGAGCAGCGTATATCCGTCGGGTTCGGCTCGCGCGACCGAACGGGTTGCCATGTTCCCGCTTTCGCCGGGCTGATTGTCGACAACAACGGATTGCCCTAAGCTGGATAGCCAGCTGGCGATGACGCGCGCGGCGATATCGACGGGACCCCCTTCCGGAAATCCAACGACAAGCCGCACTGGGCGGAGGGGATATTCGTCAGAAGACGCGACCGACGAAAGCGTCGGCATGGCGGCAACAGCAGCTAGTAATTGGACGAATGCTCGGCGATGCACCAGCATGGCTGGTCCCTTTCCGCTTTGAATCCGTCTAACCATAGGGCCTGCATCCGAATGAGCTATGGTATGGAAGCGATAATCTCGATACCTTATTGGTATGGCAATCGATCTTACACGGCTCCGGTATTTCGTTGCGGTTGCGGAAGAGGGGCACATCACCCGTGCCGCCGAGCGGCTGGATATGCAGCAACCGCCCCTCAGCCGGCAAATTAGCCTTATGGAGCGCGAGCTGAAAGTTCAGCTGTTTCGCCGGTTGCCTCGCGGGGTTGAATTGACCGGCGCCGGTCATGCATTGCTCCCGGAAGCAAAGAGCATGCTTGCGCGCTTCGATCGCGCAATTGAAGTTACCCGCCGTGCGGCGCGTGGCGAACAAGGCCGTCTTTGCGTCGGCATCGCGCCCACGGCACCTTTCACCCCGCTCGTGCCGAAAGCTATCCGCGCGTACCGTGAGGCATTTCCCATGGTGTCTCTCGTGCTGGAAGAGGGGTTGAGCAACGAGGTCATCACCAAGTTCGATAATGATCAAATGGATGTCGCGTTTGTTCGCGCGCCCCAGGTCCGAGCTCAGGGCGTGGTCGTCATACCGCTTCAAGAAGAGCCGATGATTGTCGCCTTGCCCGGCAATCACCCGATGGCGAAGCGGGGCAAGAACCAATCGGTACCGCTGGCGAGCTTGGCGAACGAGCCCTTTATCCTGATCGGCCCGCAGGGCACGGGACTGCACGATGAGACCGTCGCCGCATGTCGCGCCGCTGGGTTCATGCCTCGGCTTGGTCAGCCGGCACCCAGGATAACATCGACGCTAAGCCTGGTCGCCGCTGGCCTCGGCATCGCGGTCATCCCATCGACAATGCAGAGCGTTCGGATCGCCGGAATAGTCTATCGGCGGCTGCGAGGGCCGGTGCCCAAGGCATTCCTCGGCCTTGCGTTTCGTCGTAGCGACCCTTCGCCGGTGCTCAAGCAATTTTTGAGCGTGGTTCGAACCATAGCGAATTCGAGACCTGCGATCCAATGAGGATGTGAAGCCTGAGACGCCAGAGTCTGCTGTTGGCCCATCGCAACCGCCCTTGCGGTGCCCGGTGATGTCCGAAGTTGAGGGTACACCGGTCCTGACTGCCCACTGCCGAAACCGGCGCTGTTGACCCACTTGAGACATGTGCGCCGCAGGATTGTTGCGCGATGCAGAGCGCGTGGATATAAGGAGGCACTACGGCGGCAAGATCGTCCGCAACGCCAACTGCGTTACGACCCTACCCAGCATTCGGTCCCCAATCGCATGACCAAAGCTCGCGCCGTGCCCATGCCGTGCGACAGCGTGCTCGTTCCGCTCTACGTGGGCGCGGATCTTTTGGATCGATGCCCCTGATTCACTTCGCCGCAGCACGGCTCACAATTATCCGACTTGCGTCGGCACGACCGTCTCCCGTGCCGCGTGGACACGCCGCCAATCGAGCCCTTCGACCAGCGCCGACAATTCCGCCGCCGACAAACGCATCACGCCATCCTCGATCTTCGGCCAGCGGAAGACGCCGTCTTCGAGCCGCTTGGCGAACAGGCACAAACCCGTACCATCCCAGAAGATCAGCTTGATCCGGTCGGCGCGCTTGGCACGGAACAACATAAACAGCACCCGAGAATGGGTCAGCCTGCATGTGCTCGCGTACCAATATGGCAAGCCCCTCCATTCCCTTGCGGAAGTCGACCGGCTTGGTTGCCACCATCACCCGGACAGTTCCGGACGGGCCGATCACCGGCTTGCCTTCAGCGCATGGACGATGGCCGCAATCATCGCCACATCCGCGCCTCGGCCGACCCGGATAGTGACGCCCTCGGCTTCGATCTCGATGCCCCCAATATCCGGCTTGGCCTTGCGTCGCGCTGTCTTGCGCTCATGGCCAACAGCCACGGCCGGTACCAAGGCGTCTACCACCGCCGGTACAAACGGTGGATCGTCAGCCATCGGCGTCGGCAACCGGCGTGCTTGCCGGCGCCAGGTGAACACTTGTTGTGGGGTCAGCCCGTGTCGCCGGGCAATCTCGGAAACGACGGCGCCCGAGACCAGCGTCTCCTCGACGATCCGGGCCTTGTCGTCCTTGGAGAACCAACGACGGCGTCCCGTCTCCGTGATCACTTCCAGCCGGCGCGCCGTCACGTCCGATTTAAGCGTATGGTCAAGCATAGACACAAGCCGATCCCTTCAAAGAGATCGTGAAACTCGCCTATCCCATGTGCCGCGAGAAGGTGGGAGCGGAACGACGCTTACACTCCGTTTGGGGTCACAAGCGGCGGTAGACGCCAAGCTGGATCGACATCCGGTCTGCCGTTGAGAGCCGACATGCCACTTCTTCAAGCGAGCTTCGGCTTCGGGCCAACAGGCGACATGGGCCATGCACATGGAGCAGGCGGTCTTACTTTGAAGCAGTTTTCCTGCTGAGCATTTCCATCTCGACTTGATCCGCGAGAACAAAAAGATGAGTGGCGAGTCGGTCGAACAGTTCGCGCTTGGCGAGGCCTGTTGCAAGGTCGCGGATCAGGGCGCACTCGGCTGCGTCTTTGCGGAGTCTTTCCGCGTGTGCCTGATAGTCCTTCATTGGCAATGGTCCACCGTCTATCAGGCGGGAGCATTTGGCACTCTCGATCAACCGCCCGGCTATTTTGGCGACAACAGGCCGGGCGACGACAGCCATTCGTTGATGTGGGCCGCCGTCCTGGTCTGTCTTGCTTTGCGCAAAAGCGTATCACGATCCTTGCCTGGGGCCATCTTCTTGGCCGTCTCCTCAAGACGGTGCGCTTCGCTCGCCATGCGTTCGTCGAAGGTCGCGGTGTGAACGATCCGCGGCCTCCTCTTGATCTTCGGCTTGGCGTCAGATGCGGTGGGTTCAACAGCGGCGTTAGCGAGAGCTGATGCGCGAAGCCTGACCGGGTCTCGCACACCGTCTGCCGCCTGCTTCAGGATGTGTTGAGCCATCTCGGATTTGATAGCGTCAGATTTGGAGCCATCCGGCAGAATGGCCCAAGCTTCATCGAGGACCTTTCGCAGGAGAAGCAGGGTGTCGGGATCATAATGGGCCATGGCAGCACCTCCGGACGCGCATTGAAAATCTTGGCTCCGCTGGCTGTCGGTTAGGTACCCGACATATTCGACAAAAAAGCTCGCTATCGCCCGCCTAAAGGCTTAGCGTCTTTGCATTATCGGCAGTCTTTCTAGGCGCCGCTGACTGAGAGTTCTCTGCGCTCCCGCCTGTACTCGGGAGCATGACATGCGCAATTCCGGCAATTCGCTATTGGCCTCTCTTTGCGAGAGTGACGCCGCTGCCCTTCGGCCGCACTTAAAATCCGTTCATCTGGACCATGAGAAAGTTCTGTTTGATGCCGGAGATAAGGTCACGGACATTTACTTTCCGACTGGTGCGATTGTCTCCCTTGTGGTGGGTCTTTCCTCTGGCGAGATCATTGAAGCTGCTATGGTCGGAAAGGATGGGGTGGTCGGTGCGTTCGCTGCTCTTGGCGGGAACATTCCCATCAACCGAGCCATCGTCCAACTCGCAGGGCCCGCGTTGATGTGCAAAGTGAGTGAACTCAGAAGCGCGGTGCTTCAAAGTCAATCATTGCTAACGACGCTGTTCCGTCATGAGCAGACGGTCTACGCTCAGGCCAGCCAATCGGCTGGTTGCATGGCCGCCCATC
This sequence comes from Bradyrhizobium sp. Kon56, assembly GCF_055807635.1. Classification (NCBI taxonomy): domain Bacteria; kingdom Pseudomonadati; phylum Pseudomonadota; class Alphaproteobacteria; order Hyphomicrobiales; family Nitrobacteraceae; genus Bradyrhizobium; species Bradyrhizobium sp. Kon56. Next base: position 4,820 of record NZ_JBVVOU010000026.1, read on the forward strand.
AGATGGAGGCGCGACTTTGCCGATGGCTTCTTCGAGCAAGGGATTTAGCTGGCACCGACAATCTGCAATTCACGCAGGAATTTCTTGCTGAGATGTTGGGCGTCAAGCGAACCAGCGTGACTTTGCATGCGCGCACGCTTCAACAGGCTGGAATGATAAAGTATTCGAGGGGCCACATACAGATCATCGATGTTGAAGGTCTGCAGGAAACCGTCTGCGAATGCTACGGGACTGTCAAATCGTACTATCAAGCCCTGCTCGGTGCTCACACGGTGTGATCCTTGCTCCCCTCCAGCGCACGTCCGCTCAAAGGCTACCTTCGGTAGGCAGTATGATCTTGGTCGGGTCCGCTCTATGAAGCGTACATCCTTGCGCTCCGAGCTGAGGTCAGCCACGGTCACGATCGAACCTATCTGCCCTTTCCTTGCGCAAGCGTCATGTTCCATTTAGGGAACAAGAACATTGAACCTTGAGGCCGCGCCAAACCAGTATTTTTTGTGTGTCCCAGGTTTTTGATCTTCGCGTTCGCGGCCATCCATGAAAGCAGGGCCGGAGGCATGGGGCGAGCAGCAATCGCTTTCATGGGTGGTTCGCAAGGAAACCTTTAGACAATGCGGTGATCGCAGCTGCTATGGCAAAGTCAGGGAACGCACGTCCGCACAGGAAAAGCCGAGGCGTCTTGGTTGTTGTCTGCCTTTCGGTTCCGAGCCGCGGGAAGAGGCTGCCACCGGCTGCAATAGTGCCCGGTGCCTGTTCGCCGATGGCGGACCCGCTGGTTCTCCGGTACCCTGCTTAGTTGACGGAGTTGCTCCGGAATCGCCGCCGTGCCTGTCGAGTTGCCTCACGCCTGAAGCTGCCACGCCGGAATTTCCTCCGCTCGGGCAGCATTTCCCGTGCTGGAAGGTGAAGGGACCGCGCCGGCGCCGCCCGCAGCTGGGACGCGCCACCGCGCTTCCACCAGCCGACCCACCGCCGCTACCGGCCACGGCCGCCTTGAGCGAAAGTAGCGCAGGGAAGGACGACCGCGATAGCGAGAGTGAGACGAAGGATTTCATGCCGCGATACCTTTAGCAACTAAGCGGCCTCAGGCGGTTTCGCTCCTATCGCGGAAGCTGTGTCACGAAGATGAGGCCCGCGAAACGCAAGCGGCGTTCACTAGGCAGAGCAGTCCTCGCCACTTAGTGCCACGCGTAAACCGCGTAGGAACCGGCGCTGTCGCTGAGTCTTAACCTGCCGCCCACGACGTTTCCTCTTGCGAAACGTTTATCAGCCTATCCCGGAGCTCTCATGCTTGTTTGGTATTCGATGCTTGCCCTGATGGCCGACGCCCTCCAGGTCATTGACATGCGGCTGCGCCAGATCGCGGCAGGCACCGGCACCACCGAAGAGATGTTTCTGATGGTCACGGAAAAGCTCGATGCCGCGGCGGAGGCTCGCACGATCTTCATTCGTGGCGGCGACTGCGGCCAGGTGCTCGATCATTACAGAAAAATTGTCGCCTGCAACGTCGAGCGTTTGTCGGCAGGTAAGGCCGTCGGCCCGTGTGAGATCGAATCGGCATTTCCTGACCAAACGACTATCCCCCTCACCAACTCGACTCGCCTGTAGGTCAGTTGCGAACGAAAGCCTCCCGTGCCGAGGGCCAGACCTAATCCAAAGCATGGGGAGCCAAGCGCGTCGATGTCGCAACCGACATTGAGCCCATGAAGGCACGGTAATTCCGCGCGCAACGTGCGCTATGTTCTATAAGGTAGCGCGAGCGCCGGCGGCTTCGCATATCGCACGACTCGCCGAGCGCGCTACTGCGCCCAATCTGGGCAGAGCTCCGTGAGCGCACTATCTGCGATCTGTTGCATTGCAGGACGCGATTGCGCTTTGAAGCGATGGGACTTGCCGCCACTTCGGCTGGCGAGGAGCTCCAAGCTGTGGCAGAGGTCGGCGCACCGCTCTCAGCGAAGATCAGGGATCGTGCAAAGAATCTTCGGACGATCACGGTTGAGACTATCCCTGACAGCGCGTTGCCGATCCGGCGAAATTCAAGCCACAGACAAAGGGCACCGCCGATCACAGCCTTCCCGTCTGCCTTGCGATGGCGCTTCTCGACGTTGCGGCGCGTAGCAGCGGGAGAGATAGCCCCCTTTTTCCGCGGAGGCATTCACTTAGGCTTAGGAGATCTGCCGTACCATTCATGGCATGACACTCATTCGCAAATTTCTTGCCGACGAGACCGGCGCCACGGCTATCGAGTACGGTCTGATTGCTGCCGGCATCGCGCTTGCGATCATCGCGGTGGTGAACAATCTCGGATCGACCCTGCGATTGAAGTTCGGCTCGATTAGCTCATCGCTAAAATAAGAGGAGTGCCGGGCCGCCAACACTGCAGCGACCTCGCCGGCGGCATCGCAAAGCCGACGATCACCAACGAGGCGCAAGGCTGACGAAGAGATCAACAAGGCTGCCAAAAGCGTAGGAGACAATCGCGAGAGTTGCTGAGGGGTGTGGTGCTAGTGCTCTCGTGGTGGCGCTTACACACTCACCTCAAGGAAGAGCAAGCGTCGCATAACCGCGCGCATACTGCGCCAGCGGGTGAACAGCAGAGCCAAGCAAAAGCGGCACACCTAGCGGCCCGGCGGACAGAGCGCTTGATATGAAGATCCGGAGCATCTCTAGGCTAGTGTGATCTAAGCATTGCCGATTTGCTCGTTACCACGTCAGCGCCTGATGGAGCTTGATCTCGCCCTCGCCTACCTATTCGTCGTCGTAGTCGTTCCGCCTCTGCTGATAGCCTCGACCCTGACGTCTTTGCCCGTACTCTCGTTCCTCACTACGCTTGCGCCCATTGTCTCGCACTGCAAATACCGCCCGGCACTCATCGCTGAGCTGCGAAGTATTTCGCCGTAAGCAAGCTATTATTCTATTGCGATCGGGAACCTGCGAGCTGCATATTCGCCATACGTCGGGCGTGCAGGCTCTCTGTTCTTCCCAAGTTCCCCGATCCTGCGAAAATGCGGGGGTCTGCAGGGTGCTGCCGCAAACTAATAGAAAGCTCAACAAGAGTTGAGGCGCTCGCATGTGTACCTTTCTGGAGATGAGGGAGGAAAGCTCCGGCGATCTTCTCACGTCAATGGCTACCCTCTTCGGCTCCGCAGAGGCCGCATCCGTCGATTGCTTCACCCAAAGCCTCTAGCGCGAATTTTTTCGCAGCTGCAACACAGGTCGAGGCTTTTATCGTCCAGGGCGATGTCCGCGACATAATGATGATCGAAGAAGTATTTTGGCTTCTGCCTCAACAGGCGCGACGTCCTACAGTTCCACCTGTGGAGTTGCTACGCCCCAGGTTTCAATCGATCTAGGACGAAAAGGCCCACGCCTCCAGACATGACGTCGCACGCGCAAATCTTCACGTCAGGCGAGTGCGGCACCAGCCTCCGTTCGCCAATCCGGGGGCAGAGGCTCATATTGCGACGACCAACGTAGCGCCGGGACCTCGTCGCCCATATCGGAAGTGATGTGCTTATATGGCACAGCTTAATCCGAGCCGCGCGACAGAAGGCGCAGCGGCACGCAGCTAGACAGGGCATGTTGCCGATCGAGCCTGCGTCGCAGCCTCGTATCTTGAGCTTGCGCCGCCCTTCAGCCGCGAAAGCCAAGAACTGTTGGACCCGGCTCAGCGGACCATAGAAGACTCGAGCTATCTCCGGACGACGACCAGGATTTGATCGGCACGGCAAAGCAGCAGCGACTCCAAGCTACAGTCGGTCGGCCCGTTCGCCCCGCGAACTTGCGGATCGTCATGTCTTCGATCATGCGCCGCCGCAACGGGCTCGTGGCCTCGTCGGTCATGGGGATGCTCCTGTCTTGGGTGAAGGTTGCGAACCCCTCATCTCAAGACAGGACGCCTCGTTGCGCTATCCTCTCAGCCGCGCTGCCGGCCGTCGTGCCTACCGCGCGAGCGGTTTAGTCCCTTGGCCCGTTTGAGACATGCCCACCTATCCTGAGGATGTCCTTCACCGCGCTAGACCAGAAGTCAGCATGATCCGGCCAAACCGACGCGAATGACCCGTAGCAGACGTTTGTCGGATTCGGCTTCGTGCCGCGTTAACACAACCCGGTTATACGAGCCACCACGCTCCGAACGGATCGCCTTTCTTGCGAGGCATTGACCCAATGAAACGCATTTTTACGTTTCTCATAGTCGGGCCGCTGCTTATGGGCGGCGCGCTCGACTTTCTGTTTGGGTCGACGAGTGCTCTTGGTTGGTTGGTTGGGCTTCCGTTCTTGAGTGTTTTGGTTGCCTTTCCAAGGGCGCTTGTCGATTACTCTCTGGAAGGGCGGCGCTGGCAGCTCGCTCTCGTTACAGCGTCCGGCGTTGTTGGATCGTCTCTTGCGGGCTTCTCTTCCCAAAGCCATCTGCTTTTGATCGCCGCTGCTGGAGGTGTCTCGATGGCGTTCTGTTCTTGGATGACCAATCAGAGCTGGTCCCCGGAACACAGGGCGTGATCAGGGCCGCCTCCTTCATTCACTTCGCTTGTGGCCCGAAGGCGAAGTGACAACATCGCTCCAAGTGGTCCGCTTGTTGAGGCATGGCGGACTAGATTTGCTCAGGTTGAGTTCGCATTTTGACCCAACTGAGACATCGAACTTGTTCGCGTCTCAGACCGGTTGGGTGCCGTTTTCCACTCGTCGATCGGTGGCAAAGTGCTAGTCTCAGCTATTGCACAAGGTGTGACCCTGAGGCTCTGGGACGGCTAAATGCGGCGGCGTGAGTTCATTACGGTTCTAGGTGGTGCGACGGTCGCATGGCCGATTACTGCGCTTGCGCAACAGCCTGCGATGCCGACAATCGGATTTCTCGGCGCAACGTCGCCCGAGAGTTATGCTACGTTCGTAGGTGGATTTCGGCTGGGCCTGAGAGAGGCTGGCTTTGTCGACACCGAAAATGTTGCAATCGTCTACCGCTGGGCGGAGGGACAGTATGATCGATTGCCGGCGCTTGCCGTCGATCTCGTCTCTCGCGGCGTGTCCGTGATCATGGCCACGGGTGGCTTGCCGTCGTCGCTCGCCGCTAAGCAGGCAACCAAGACAATTCCCATTGTCTTCACATTGGGAAGCGATCCGGTAAAGTCTGGTGTGGTTTCCAGCCTCAATCGACCGAATGGCAACGTCACCGGCGTGACACTGTTCACCTACCTGCTGGACGCCAAGCGCGTCGAATTGATTCACGAATTGGTACCCGGCGCTTCTGTGATCGCTTTGCTTGTCAACCCCAATAGTCCTGCTCAAGCCGAGACGCAATTTGCAGAAATCGAGGCAGCCTCTCGCAAGTTTGGACAACGTCTCATTATCCTGAAAGCGGGCAACGACAGCGAAATTGATCAAGCAGTTGCTGCGATTGCCCAGAGCAAAGCGATCGCACTCCTTGTCAACTCCGATGCATTTTTTTTGAGCAGACGAGAGCAGCTTGTTGCCTTGGTGACGCGCTATGCGATCCCGTCGATTTTCGAATGGCGCCAGTTTGCCGAAGCTGGCGGCCTGATGAGCTATGGCATCGACCTTGTGGATGCCTACCGGCAAGCAGGTGTTTACGTCGGCAAGATCCTTCGTGGCGCAAATCCTGCTAACTTACCTGTTTTGCAACCTACAAAATTTGAATTTGTCATCAACCTCAAGACCGCGAAAATGCTTGGCATAACCGTGCCCAATACGATGCTTGTCGCCGCCGACCGGGTGATTGAATGAATCCGACCATTTCCGTTAATGGCCCCGAAGGCGAAGATCGCTACCGCGTCCGGTAGGTCGGCAGTTGAGGCCAGACCGGACATTCGGAAGACTCGAGCAAATCGACGCGAATGACCCGAAGCGGGCCATGATTCCGTATTGACGATCAGGAATAAGGTTGCCTAGGCGAGCCTGTTTCCGACGCTCGCCAGTGGCCTAAGTTGACCTAGAACTGACTTAATTTCGTTCCTGTATCTGGAACTGACTATCTTGTTTAAGGTCTCGTCATCGCCGCCCGGCCTTGGCTTTTGACTGAGAGTTCTGCGCGCTCCCGCCTCAATGACCCGGTGAGCCATGTGTGACAAGTGTGACGAGATCGACCTGCGCATCGCGCGCTACAAATACGTACGAATCAACGACCAAATCGCGCTCGACCGCATAGCTGAATTGATTGAGGCAGCGCTCGCCAAGAAGGCGGCTCTCCATAGGAACCGGAGCAAGAGTAAGGCCGCCCTGAACCTAACGTCGGCGGTGCGTTAGTCTCCACTGGAGGATTGCAGTTTCCAGTTCCGGCGTAGCGCCACTGAGCACTATTCGGCTCGGTGGCGTTTTCGTCTAGTGCCTCCCACCCTTCGTCGCAGCCTCTCATTTGGGCTACAGGAAATTCCGCTCGTGGCCCTTCGCGGCCGTTGAAGCGGTGCTGCGACAATCCGTTCAGAAGGGTAGACTGGAAGTCAGCAGGCGAACGCTAAAACCCGTTCGCCGCCGCGCTGTCGCGGTCAGCTTGTTTTTGCCGAACAATCGCCAAGCCTTCGCTGCACGCAACAAATTCGCTGCTCCCGACTTGCGTCCCAAACCTTCCGCAAAACGAACGATTCTCATCCGTTAATGTCCGCATAAGTTGTTGTCGTGCCTCCGCGCGCATGGCGGGAGCAGCGATGAAGGCTGCATAGAGGCCACATGCCATCATCGCAGCAAGTAACAGTGGAAACGCGAGTGAACCTGGAGCAAGATTAATGACTGGAGTACTGACTCTGTTTTCGGCCATTGCCATTTCTCCTCTAGTGTCTGCTGAAAATCTCCTTGGCATGAAAATTCTAGGCGCTGTTGGCCCGCGCCAATGTGAACCTGTTCACGTTGCTGCACAACGAAAAACAAGAGTCGATTTGAGAAGGACAAGCTGGTGGGAGCACTGGGGAGTGCCCGACTGCTTTGCGCTGCTGCACCAGATCGAGCCGTACCGCCCGCCTCCAAAGCCATGATTTTGTCTGAACAGAGAGCCATCAAGTGAAGCAGTTGAGTTGTAGCGAGTTCCGCTGTTGATGCTGTGGACGGCTCCTCCACGGGCACGAGAGTGCCAAAGACTGGGCGCCGTTTAAGGCTCCCACGATTCGGAGGAGCAACCTATGCAGTCAGTTTCAACAATTGGTCTGGATATCGCGAAGTCGGTCTTGCCCCGCATCTCAGTCGGCTGCGCAGCCAGGATGTTGGCCATCGCCCGCGACTTGCCGAGCTCCTTTTTCAGGGCCTTGCGGTCGCCTCCGGAAAGGGGCGTCAGGTGATACTTCGGCGCCATCGAGCGGCGCCTAGGCCACGTCGAAGGTCGGCCAGCAGCCATCTTCCTCATGGCGCCCGGTTCGGTTGCCGCAGTTGTCATCGAGCAGCCGCTGACCGACATCCCTCCAGACCGCCTCCGGACCGTAGAGCCTGGTAGCGTCCGCCTTCTGAATCTCGACCGTCCTGCCGCAGCGCCGGCAGCCCACCCTGAGAAGATGCTGGGGTATCTGCCTCAGCCGCAGCAGGCGTGTCGAAGCGCCAGGACCTGAGCCGACCGCTTCCGCGCGAGGGTCCTCCAGCACGGCCTGCCAATATTCCGGCGGCAGATCCTCGTTCGGGGCCAACCCGCGTCCGGGCGGGGCCTTTCTGGCGACTGCAGCTGTCATCTTTTCCATCTGCTTGAGTGTCGGCATGCGCCAGCTCGCGGGTCGGTCGGCCATGGGCCGATAGAACATATCACGAACGTAAGAGTCCAGTCCGCCCAAAGCGGAAAGTAGGGAAATGAAGCGGGCCGTCGGCTCGGTGTCGGAACCGCGCCGCGCGTTCGTCTTGAGTCCAAGTCCCGTACTTGGAGCGTTGCGTAACCATGGCCCCGCGAGCGAACTGGAAAGGCTTCCTGCGTCTGTCCCTCGTCACCTGTCCAGTGGCGCTCTACCCGGCCACGTCGGAGAGCGAGAAGATCGCGTTCAACCAGCTCAACCGGGAGACCGGCCATCGTATCAAGTACCTGAAAGTCGACGCCGACACCGGCGACGAGGTGCCCAACGAAGGCGTATGAGCTGGAGAAGGGCCAGTATATCGAGGTCTCCAAGCAAGAGCTCGAGGAGATCGCGCTGGAATCCACCCGGACCATCGAGATCGACGAGTTCGTAGACAAGGCCGACATCGATCCGCGCTATCTGATCCGTCCCTACTACATCCGCCCGGACGGCAAGGTCGGGCACGACGCCTTCGCCGTGATCCGCGAGACCATCCGCGAGATGGACAAGGTCGCGATCGGGCGGGTGGTGCTGACCAACCGTGAGCACATCATCGCGCTCGAGCCGATGGACAAGGGTCTCGTCGGCACGCTGCTGCGCTGCCCCTATGAAGTCCGCTCGGAGCAGGAGTATTTCGACGAAATCCAGGACGTCAAGGTCACGAAGGACATGCTCGATCTCGCCAGGCACATCGTGAACCAGAAGGCAGGCAACTTCGAGCCGGAGAAGTTCCAGGACCATTATGAAAGCGCGCTGATCGAGCTCATCAATCAGAAGCGCGCCGGTAAGGCGATCACGCCGAAGGAAAAGCCGGCGGCCACCAACGTGGTCAACCTCATGGAGGCGCTTCAGCGGAGCGTAGGTCAGGAGGCCGCGCCGGCGAAGGCCGTCAAGCCCGCCAAGAAGCCGCGGAAGGCTGCTGCAGGCCAGAAGGAGATGCTGATGCCGATCGCCGGCAAGAAGCCCGCGAAGCAGGCGGGGGCGAAGAAGCCGGCGGCCAGGTCGCAGCGGAAGTCCGCCTGACAAATAGGAGAGCCGTATGGATGTGAAAGAAGCCTCGGCAATGACGGAAGCCTCCGGACTGGCTAACGAGCTGGACGGCGTCGATCGTGCGTCCGCGGCGAGGTTGCGCGCCGAGGCGGAAGCGAGCCGGCGCCCGCTGCGGCCGACGTCGCAGGATGCCGCGATGCACTGGGTCGACCAACTTCGCGAGGTGACTTTGAAGGCGCCGCTGCAGTCGCTGTGCGTAGCGTTCCTGCTCGGAGTTTGGGTCGCCCGTCGGCGCTAGACCCGTTGGCCGGCAGTGCCCGCCAGTTGGCTGTGGCAAACGGTTCGCCTACATGCAGGTGGTCCGAAAGGCCGGGTGCGAGGAGGGAGATGTCCGCCGGCATCGTGCTGGTCGCGGTCTTGACCTTGTTCGGTTCCTGAGTTCCGACGAGCACTGGCTGGTCGGGGACCCTCGCCGTCAGAGGCCGAACGGATAGGTGTCCGGGACGCCGGCGCGGCGATGTTCCTGTCCCAAAGGCCTGACTGCCTTCGTCTCATCGAACCACATGAATGCATCAAACTGCTGAGGCAGCGACGCTTCGGCGTAATGGCTTTGCAGTTCGGTGTTCGGCCGGTAGATGACTCCGATGAACCGTTCGAGGTGCGGCTCGATCAAGCGACGCCGAAGGCTCTCGTCCCGGCGAAATTCGAGCAGCCCCCGCGGCACACCGGCGTCGTGGAACTGCCGCTCGTAGCTGTCCGGCCGAGAGGGCCGCACCTGCTTCACTTCCATCTCGCCGTCCCAGTCCGACGCGGCGGCCACGGTGCCGGTATGGGTGCCGAAGCCGACCAGGGACGCCGCCTCGGCGAACTTCTCTCGACAAAGCTGACCGATGTTGAGCTCCCCGCGGACCGCCCCCGTCTCGGTGAAGCGTGCGTCGCCGACATGGGAATTATGCGCCCAGACCACCGCCTTGGATCGCGGCCCCTGGGCGTCCAGGATATGGCCCAAGGTTTCGAACATGTGCGTGTCGCGCAGGTTCCAGGATTCGGCCCCGCCATAGTACATGATCCGGTAGTAGCGCTCGGCGGAGGCGATCAACCGCGCGTTCTGCGCAGCGTCCAGGAAGCTGTCCGGGTCGTTCGCGGCGTAATCGAGTTGCTTTCCCAGGATGTCCTGGCACTGGCGAACCACCTCCGCCTCGCATTTCCGATAGGCTTCGGTCAGGACGGCACGGCCGTAGGTCGAAGGTTCGCGCTGCCAAGGCGTTAGGCATCCGTAGCGCTCGCGCGCCACGGCCGCGGCTTCAGGATCTACGCCATGGAGATAGGCGAGAACGGCGGCGATCGAGCTCCGCATGTTGTAGATGTCGAGCCCGAAGAATCCGGCGCGCTCGCCTGCCAGCTTGCTTTCGTTGTGCTCGCGCATCCAGTCGACGAAAGTGGCGACGTCGGTGTTTCGCCACATCCAGGTCGGGAAGCGCTCGAATGGCTTCTCGCCCGAACCGCTTGACGACCGGTGGCGAACGTAGCGGTCGGCCGCCGCGGCGTCGGGCCAATCGGCTTCCACCGCGACGGTCGTGAATCCGTGCTTCTCGATCAGGCGCCGCGTGATCGCAGCGCGCGCCCGGTAGAACTCGGACGTGCCGTGGCTGGCTTCGCCCAGCAGCACGACCCGGGACTGCGCAAAGCGATCGAAGAGGGCGCCGAAGGCGGGATCGTCGAAAGCCGGCAAGGGTTCGAGGGCGGCGCCGATCATGTCCGTGAGCGAGCGGAAACGCGTGCGCCCGGGGACGTGATTGCTGGCGGAGCGCGTGCCGTCCTCCGCCCATCCGTGCTCTCCGATCAGGGGCACGAAGCGAACGGCCCCGAAGGCTTCTTCGTCATATTGGCTGTCGCTCCGGCGCGTGATCCGCAGCAGCGATTGTTCGTGCTCCAAATCTCCGACTGGGATGACGAGACGGCCCCCAATGGCCAATTGGCCCTTCAGTGCGTCCGGTACTTCCGGACCGCCGGCCGCGACGAGAATCGAATCGAACGGCGCCTCTTCCGGCAATCCGCCGGTGCCGTCGCCTGTATGGACGACGCAATTGTCATAGCCCAGCGCCGCAAGCCGCTCGGCGGCGGTCCTGGCTAAGGCGCGATGTCGTTCGACGGTGTGAACCGTTCTGGCGAGCCGCGATGCGACCGCCGCCGCATAGCCCGAACCGGTTCCGACCTCGAGCACCTTGTCCGCGGGCTTCATCTCGGCCGCCTCCGTCATCAGCGCGACGATGTAGGGTTGCGAGATGGTCTGCGCGTTCGCGATCGGCAGCGCGCCGTCCTCGTAAGCGAATTCCTCGAAACCGGATTCCACGAACCGCTCCCGAGGGACATGTGCCATCGCGTCCAGAACGCGCCGATCGCGGATGCCGCGGCGTGCAAGTTGAACCTGGACCATGCGGTCGCGAAGCTGTGCGAATTCGACCATGGCCGCGCCGTTCGTCAGAGTTCTGGTGCGACAAGCCAATCGGGGCGAGCCGGACAGGTTCCTCCTACGACAAAGTATTGGGTTGGGTGGCGCGCCGGCGCTAGGGTCGCCTCGACACGGGCCGTCGGCCGCTTCGGAACGAACGCAACTCAGCCGGGTTGGTCGCCGATAATCGGAGTGCTCCGATGCATCTGGCCCGCCAGTCACATGGACGGAGATCGATCTCCGCGGGAACCTTCCTGCTCGCGGTGTTGGTCGTCATGGCCGCGGTGCATTTCGCTACGCGTTCGGGGACGTGACGTGTTCGGGCGGAGTTCGCCCTGCGCCACTGGCATTCCGTTATGATCGTGCAGACCATCGAGATCGCTGCCGGAATGGTCCTGGTCGTCTTCGCACTACGCGATGTATTCGACACGGTGGTGGTTCCGGGCGAGAGTAGGGGCGCGCTACGCGTGGCCCGGCGGCTGCTCGCCATTATGCTTCCGGTTTGGAAGTGGGCCCGCCGCGGCAAGAGCGGGGTTTCCACCAGCTTTGCGCCGGCGATCCTCATGGGCTCCTTCCTGATCTGGATGGTCCTTCTGTGGCTGGGCTTCGGCCTGATCGCGCATGCGCTGGGCGATTGGTTCGCGCCGCCAGCTGATTTCCTGGAGGCACTGTTCATCGTCGGAAGCGCGTTGTGCACGGTGGGGTTGAGCGGCATCGAGGCCCACGGTCCGGCCCGCTGGGCCCTGGTCTTAGCCGGCCTTTCGGGCCTTTCGGTCCTAACGATGGCCGTCACATACCTGCTCCAGGTGCAAGAAGGCATTTCCCGCCGCGATGCTGGAATTCTCAAACTTACGACGGCTGCGGGTCAGCCGCCCTCGGCTCTCGGACTGCTGGAGCGTTACGCCGACCTCGACTCTCCGGAGGAGATCAGGCGCGTGCTTTACAGGGGACGGGACTGGTGCGCTACCGTCCTGCAGAGCCATGCTTCCCATCCATCGCTGATCTACTTCCGATCGGTCGGCGTGGGCTCGGGCTGGCCTGCAACGCTCGGAGCCATGATGGACCTCGCACTGATGTTCGAACTGCTGATCGAGGACCGCGAGAGCCGAGCGCTGGCGATCCTGCTCCGAAGCGAAGGATTGCGCCTGATCGACGATCTGAATGGACTGATCGGCCTTGAGGCCAAATCTGACGATACCACTGCTGCGGCAGTTCCCCGGGTGTGCGCCCGCTTGACGGCGGCTGGCTACAAGGTGCGTTCGTCGGTGGACGCAGCGGAGTTCGCTGAGCAGCGGCGAAAGCACGCTGGCCGGGTGCGTGCCGCTGCTGAGCATCTTGGCACCACGGCAGCGCCCCTGATCCCTTGATCATCGACAGCGGCATCGGACCGTGGGTTGTTGGTGCGCTTCAGTCGGGCGGGCATTCAGGGCAGGTATCGCCGATCGAATCCAGCACTCCGCGGACCTCGGCGACAGCCTGGTCCGGAGACAAGCCGTCCGGAGGCTCCTGCCTCGCGATGTCCAACGCGCGCTCCCGCGCGTGCGGATCGGCGCAATCCTTCGCCCAGCCGTGCTCCTCGCATTCGTGTATTGCGCCCGCCTCCTGCAGCACGGAGATGGCCCAGCCGCGCAGCGTTCGGGTCGCCGGCCGTCTTTCTTTGGTCATCAGCATCGAGCTTGCTCCTGCACGGACGAATCCTTTCGCCCGCCTTCTCGTTCCGGGCGGTTAGCACGCAGCAGGGATTCGCAATCGGCAGGGCTGAGGTTTGTCCCCGTGTTCCGTGGCGCTGTGCACAAACGCCAATTTCCGGCGCCGGCATGAGGCGCGCCCAGTGCTTCTGGAAGATTGCTATCCCGACCGGGCGAGGTGTATTTCCACTCGCGGGTACCTCTGAATGGCAGGAGGGCTGCATGGGTAACTGGCTCGTTGTTCCCAAGGGGACAAGCTTGGCGAGGCGGACCCGGGCGCGCCGTGCTGCGCAGTACGTTCGAATGTCGAGGGAGCTCCAGCGCTACTCGATCGCGAACCAGATGGCGGCCATTGCCGCCTATGCCGAGACTAACGCGCTCACGATTGTGCGCACCTATCGCGACGAAGGCCGCAGCGGGCTCCGGATAAAGGGGCGTCCTGGTCTCATCGAACTGATCGAAGATGTTCAGTCCGGCCGAGCCGACTTCGACCACATTCTCGTTTACGACGTCAGTCGCTGGGGCCGGTTCCAGGATGTCGACGAGAGTGCCTACTACGAGTTCCTGTGCAAGCGGAGCGGCGTTCAGGTCGAATACTGCGCGGAGATATTCAAGAACGACGGCACCTTTGTTTCCGGGATCGCAAAAAGCCTGAAGCGCGGGATGGCCGCCGAGTGGAGCCGGGAGCTCTCCGTCAAGGTGCACGCCGGACACTGCCGGGTCGCGAGTCTTGGGTACCGCGTTGGCGCTCCCGTCGGCTACGGCCTCCGACGCTTGATGGTCGACGAAGGCGAGCATCCGAAGGCTCTTCTGTTAAAGGGGCAATTCAAGGCTCTGCAGTCGGATCGCGTTCGCCTGCAGCACGGCTCGGCCGAAGAGGCCGCCGTCATCCGGGAAATCTTCGATCAGTTCGTCAACTGCCGAAAATCCTACAGCGAGATCAGTCGCCAACTGAATGACGCCGGCATCGCCAATCACAACGGTCGGCCCTGGACCGACGGCATGATACCCACCATTCTCGGGAACGAGAACTACATCGGCAAGACCGTCTACAATCGCACCTCAAGACGCTTGGGCCAGAAGCTGGTCAAGAATCCGGATAACGCTTGGGTTCGGGGTGCTGCGGCGATCGAGCCTATCGTGGACCAAGGCATCTTCGCTCGCGCCCAGACGCTGCTGGCCGATCGACGCGTGGAGATTCCGGAAGAAGAGATGCTGCTGCGCCTTCGTCTCACGCTCCGCCGGCGCGGTAAACTCAACTCGCACATCATCAATACGACGCTGGGTCTCAATCACGTCTCCTCGTACGTGAAGCACTTCGGTTCGCTGCGGAAGGCCTATGCGCTGATCGGATATGTGTCCCCGCGCGACTGCGACTGGATTGATACCCGGGATTTTTGGGCCGCCGAACAATCGAGGCATGCCACCGAACTCGCGGAGGACCTGCGAACGGAATTTGACATCAAGGCTGCTGTTGTTCCGGACGGCATAGGGCTTGACGTCGGAGGCTCACGCGTAGTTTCGTTTCTCGTCGCGCGACGACTGGCGCATCGTGGAAAGGACCACGTGGCGCAATGGAAAGCCTACCGTAGGCAGATCTCATCGGGCCTACTTGCCGTGATGCGGTTGGATGCGGCGAATCGGGAGATCGAGGATTACGTGCTGTTGCCTGCCCCGTTGAGGTCAGGACGCTACGTCTGGCTCTCATCTGATTCCCTTCATCGGGGCGCGCTTTATTAGGAAAAGGAGGCATTGTTCGGTGCCATCAAGACAACGCTGGCAAAAACCAACCGTGCCGCCCCAACCAGCTCAGCACCGTCGAAAAAGCGATCGAAATCAGGCCGGCCCAAAGCCAAGGGCTTCGGCGGGCGGCGCTCACGGTGCGGAGATACAAAATCGCTCCGATGAGCGTGCCGTAGTTCCTTCGGAAGTCACCATTCAATTTCGCAATCTTGGACAATTCCGAGGACGTCTCGACGTCATTTGCCATCGGGCTGGCTCTTTCGTCTTGGCAGGACCAGCGCCTTATGAACCACTGTTTTGCCCGACGGCGCAAGTGATATTTCGTGTTATCAGAAATAACATGATCGCAGTGGAACTTGGCCGGAAGCTTTAGAATTCTCCGATGCGACCGCAGTCCAGGCACCTGCTTGGTCATGAGTTGCTACGCTGCTTCGCAGTACCCCTCTTCGCTCCGCTTCTTGTTGATGAGATTCAACAACTGCGCCGAGGCCCGCGCATCGCATAAGGCTCGATGATGATTATCGAGCGAGATGCCATATATCTCGCAAAGCTTCCCAAGTCCGTAGGACTTGTGTCCCGGATACCGCCGCCGCATTCCGGCGCACGTACAGAGCTTCGGGAATTTGAAGCGCCGCGCGATCCTATCGAATTCGTAGACCATGAAACCGTAGTCGAAGCTGACGTTATGGGCGACGAAAATGCCGTCCCCCATGAACTCCATGAATCGGTCCGCTACCTCCGCGAACAAAGGTGCGTCCCGAACCATTTCGTTCGTGATGCCGGTCAGCTGAACGATCTTTGCGGGAATGGAACGCTGAGGATTGACAAGAGAATGCCACTCGTCGACGACACAATGATTGCGAACCTTCACCGCGCCGATCTCGGTGATGCGGTCGCCATTCGACCAGGAACCGGTCGTCTCGATATCGACCACCACGTAGTCCTGCTCGGGGTCGAAGCGATAATCCACCCGACCGATCTCGGCGATGATGCCAGCGGCGCCGAGCTGGCGGAGGCGGGTCAGCTGGTTGCGGCGGATCACGTCCCCCTCGGCTTTGACCTCCATGAAGGACGCTTTGCCGTCCTGCACCAGCATTAGGTCGGGGAAACCGTCCCGCATGCCGCGAAAGTCGTCGCACATGCTGCGGACGATGCTGGCTATGGCGGTCGGATCGAATCCTTCGAGCAGCGCGCGGAGCGCCTCCACTTGCACATGATCCCAGCTGAAGATCCCATTCGGGCGGCCCCATTTTGCTGCGACGGTGCGGAGGATCAACGGAAGAGAATCTCCGGACGCTACGGCGGCCAGCTTCTCGTCGATCGGCACGGCGAAGAGCCGACGGAAGCTTCGGTCCTTCAGGCAAGGGGGTAGCCAGTCGAACCCGCTGGGCATTCGGGTGCTCTCGAAGAGTTCGTCCCAAAAGAGAAGGCCGAACAAGGTGTGCCACAGCACATTCTCGGTGAAGAAAACCTTGGTGCCTTCGCGGCGCAGAACGCCAGCGACGCCCGCTTCTGGATTGCCGCGATGGGTGTCGTCGACGGTGATCATGCGGCCGGACCGCAGCAGTTCCGTGTAGAGGCCTGTTCGCCGTCCCCCGAACTTGCGGGCGTAGAAGTCGGTGGCGAAAAGATGCTCCCCGTCGCTGGCGGGATCATCGATCATCCGCTGCAGCAGGTCTTCGGCGCCGGTGCGATCCCCGGTATTGTAAAGCAGCCGGACCAGGCGCTCGTTGCACTCCGGCGAGCACCCCGCGCGATAGAGCTGCCGCGCAAGATCGCTCTCTCCCGCCTTCTCGAAGAAAAGGCCGGTTTGATGAGCCGCTCGGCTGCGGAGGTCCTTGCCGTACTGTGTCCCGCAGGCAGGCCCGGACAGCACGTCGATGGCGGCCCGCCTGTGGACAGGCTCCGATCCGTTCTCAAGGCTGTCAAGAATCTGGCTGTAGTGGAACGAGGCAAGCGCCTCCTCGGCATCGGTGAAGCGTGCGCTGAACGCGGTCTCGCGATTGGTGCGGAGGATACCCAGGTCCCGCAGCGCGAAATTCTTGAGGTTCACCTCGGTCTTGCCGAAGTAGAGATAGAGCAGGAACTCGATCGGCCGCGTGCCGTCGAGAGCGACGAATTTCCGGGCGCCGCAGTGCTGCGCGGCCGTCGAAAACGGGATCTGTTCGAGATAATAGTCGATGAACTTGGCTTTGGCCCACGACTTGCGGACGTCTTTACGTCCAGCCGCCTGTGCACCGGTGAAGAGGACATCTTTGGGAAGACAAGCGACGAGCCCTGCGTAGTCGATTTCACCGATCGCCCGGGCATGACCGACCATCATCAGATCCGACGTCGCCTGCTCGATATCGTCGATCTCGGGGTAGTCGAACAGGGACCGATTGAATATCGCACCACGCTGTCGCGCGCCGTGGAAAACTGCCCCCTCTGCGTCACGAGGAATTGCCCCTCCTCGAATAGCTGAGGAGAGAGTGAATGAAGCGGGAACGAATCACTGAAGGCTCGCCGTGGAATGATCCACGGGGGCAGGTGATGAAGACGCCGGATGACGTGGCGGAGATGATGCGCCTGAGGGCGTGCGGATGGGGTGTGAAGCGGATTGCGCGGCAGCTGGGCTGCAGCCATCACACTGTGAAAGACTACGTTGCGGCGGGCGGTGTGAAGCCGTTCAAGTCGCCTGAGCGGAAGAAGCAGCTCGACGGCCTTGAGGGCTGGCTGTGCGAGAGGCTCATTCGGCATCGCGGCAATGCCGATGTGGTGCGCCAAGACCTGTTGGCCGAGAAAGGCGTGGCAGTCAGCCGGCGGACGCTGCAACGCGCCGTGCAGCCCTATCGCCAGGCGCTGAAGGCGGAGGCGCTGGCGACGACGCGGTTTGAGACGCCACCGGGTCGGCAGCTGCAGATCGACTTCGGGGAGCGCCTGGTCGAGATCGGAGGGGCGAAAGTCAAGGCATTCGTGTTCGTGGCGACGCTCGGGCACTCGCGACGGCTCCATGTGCGTGCGTTCCGGGCCGAGAGGCAGGAGCATTGGTTCGCCGGGCTCGAGAGCACATTCACGACCTTCAGCGGTGTGCCGGAGGAAGTGCTGATGGACAATCCACGCGCGCTTGTCGTGCGCCACGACGCGGTGAGCCGGTCGGTTCAGTTCAACGACAAGCTTATAGCCTTCGCAAAGCATTGGGGCTTCCGTCCTCGCGCCTGCGCGCCATATCGGGCGCGCACGAAGGGCAAGACGGAGAACGGCGTCGGCTACGTGAAGAAGAATGCGATCGCCGGTCATTCCTTCTCAAGTTGGGAAGCATTCGAGGCGCATCTCGACAGATGGGAGCGTGAGGTTGCGAACGTTCGTATCCACGGCACGACCGGCGAGGCGCCGATCATCCGCTTCGCGCGTGAGGAGATACATCGGTTGAAGCCGCTCGGGGGGCAGCCGTCGTTCGGATCGTTGCGTGAACTGACCCGCGTCGTCGGCAATGATTGCGCCGTCGAAATCGACACGAACAGCTACTCGGTGCCCTGGCGCCTTATTGGCGAGCGCGTGGCGGTAACGATCGCGGCCGGCGAAGTCCGGATCCGCCATGGATTGCACCAGGTAGCAGTGCACAAGCAGTCCGAGGGACGCCGGCTGCGGATCGTCGACGCCGCCCATCTCGATGGTGTCGCTGGGCGCAATGGCGCGGTCCGCCAGGAGATCGCGGCAGTGCTGGATCCGTCTCCACCGCCGTCGTTGTTACGCTCTCTTGCCGAATACGAAGCGGTGGTCGGAGGAGGCTTCTGATGGCGTGGGGAAAGAAGATAATGGAAGAAACGATCGATCCGCTCGATGCCATGCTGGCGCGATTGCAGCTCTCCTGCATCCGCGATCAGCTCGACAGCCTGCTCGACGAGGCGGCGCGCGCGAACCTGTCGGCGCGTGAGACGCTGATCCTGCTGTGCGAGCGCGAGATCGCACGCAAGGATCATCGCCGCATCGAGATGGCGCTGAAGCTCGCACACTTCCCAGCCGTCAAGGAACTGGCGGGCTTCGACTTCGAGGCGCAGCCGTCGATCGATCCCAAACAGATCCGTGACCTTGCCGCGTCACGTTGGATCGCCAACGGAGAGAACGTGCTGTTGCTCGGGCCACCCGGAGTCGGCAAGACGCACTTGTCGATCTCGCTGGGGCGAGAGGCGATCCTGGCCGGGTACACGGTGCAGTTCACCACGGCGACGACGCTGGTCGCAGGCCTTGCCAAGGCCCATGGCGAACGGCGTCTGGACGAGAAACTGCTCGCGCTATCGAAGCCAAAGCTGCTGATCGTCGACGAGCTCGGCTACCTGCCGCTGGAACCTGACGCGGCACATCTGTTCTTCCAACTGGTCAGCCGGCGCTACGAAACTGGCGCCATGCTGATCACCTCGAACCGCAGTGTTGCCGAATGGGGCACCGTGTTCGCTGATCCCGTGGTCGCCACCGCGATCCTCGACCGGCTCTTGCACCACAGCCACGTGCTGACGATCCGCGGCGACAGCTACCGGCTCCGAGCCAAGCGCAAGAGCGGCCTCATCAAGACGCCGACCGCCGGTGACGGCCCTCCGGTCGGCTCCGCCTCCCTCCGGCCCGTCACCGGCGGAAACAACCTTCAACCGAAATCATAATCCCGATGGTGGGGGGCAGTTCTTCATGACGCAAAGGGGGCAGTTCCGGATGGCGTTTGACAACCACGCCGGTTGATCATGCGGATCAACAGGCATCGGGCATCTCTCGAAAGGCCCTCGAAGCGCGCGATGAAAGCGTGATGATCCGGGCCAAAAACGGGTTCGTACGTTCGCTGCACGAACCCGAGCATTTCGGCGAAATGGTCGAAATAATAGTAGACGGGCAGTTGCGGCAGTTTAGTCAAGCGGACCTTCGCGGCGGGAATCGTTTGTTCTATTTTTGTTCAAATGACATGCACGGAGTCAAGCGCTCGAGGGGCTGTCGAACCCCTTCCACGTTCGCGCGCTGCGCCCTTACGGCCGCCCTAAGCCAGCCACCTAGAGGGCGGGTGTTAGGAAGGTGCGCTATCTTCCATGACGCCGCGGGCAATGATCCGCAGCGCCCCGTCCGGAAGCGGCCGCTGCAGTTTCAGCGCCTCTTAGACGGGCGCGGCGATCCAGGTTTCGACCTCGACTGGCGTCGTGAGGATCACGGCATCGCCTTCAGGTGGATTGCAGAAGATTTCGTTCAACCACCTCAACCGGCAGTGGAGGAGCGACTTTGTGCACTCAGCGTCGGCTTACCGGGCAGGGGACGATCGGTTGGCGTGATCGGCGTTGTGACCCTAAGCGAACTCGGGCGCTTCAAGCTGCTCCCCGAGCAAGGTTTGGATCAATGAGCGAAGTCGGCAGTTGGCATCTGCGCCGCCCTTGGCCGGAGATCGAGATGCCCCTTACTCCCGATCCATCCGGTGATTTCGCTGAGGCACCGCCGGAAGCTGTTCTATTCGCGATGTTCAGTGGTGCTGACCGAATCGGTTGCAGGGTCGAATGGACTGCATTGCGCGAACGTGCCGTCGCCGACGGGGCCGATCCGAATGACATCGCCGGCACGTTCAAAAGGCACCGGTGGACAATCGAACAGATCGCCAGCGACCAGTACGACGGCGGCAAGGAAGTCCCGGTCGTTCGGACCGAGCAGCTTGTGCCGGCCGGCTGGACTGGGCGCTGAGCCGAGCACGCCATTGTCGGACTTTCCCGCTTGACCTTTGACACCGCCATGCGATTTTTGTGGCAGAGAAGCCGGGGCGGCGATGAAGCTGTTGACCGAATACTTGGAGCGCGCAGTCAGCCTTGAGAAATTGGCGGCGGGCGAGCAGGATTCGACCTTCAAAACCCAGCTGTTGAACCAGGCGGCGGCTTATCGAAAGCTGGCGGCAAAGCGTGCCATAGAATACGGACTGCCGCCACCTAGTCTGCCAGAAGAGCCACCGCATCCTTGAAGTCCACAGGGGATAGGTCGAGCCGTCCCAAGGAGACACCAAATGCCTTACTACACAGCAGACCAACCCCGCTGGGAGCGCAACGGCAAGGTGCTCGCCGACATTTTCTGCGCGCTCTTGCTTGCAGTCTTCTCCGTCGTCTTCTTCGGTTGGCTCGGCGGACTGGTCGCCTTCGCTGTCGTCGAAGCTTGCCTGCTCGCAATCGATTGGGTGGTCCCCAGCAAAGACGATGCGGCAGGCGTTGTTCGTTGAAGTTGCTGACCGACTACGTCGAGCGTGCACTGCTCAGTGAGGCGGCCTTAATCGTCCCACGTCAGCTTCTGGCAATCCGTACATTTGAAAACACGGATCGTTTTGCCGGAGGGCCTGTGGAGAAAGCTGTCCACCCGCAACAATGGCCCGCCGCAGTGCTGGCAGTCCTCGAACTGCCTTGGGTTGGGGGGTAACTTTGAACCAAGGCGCATCATTCACAATTCGTCAGCATCCACGGATAGCTAACGACGATGATCGCGGAAAAGCGTTCTTATAAGGGGGTACGCCGAGCTTTTAAGTTGCGCTCGTCCAGCTCAGCGACCGTTACGACTTGCTCGGCCGTCCGGGCCAGCTCTTCGTAGTTTTCCGCAACCTTGAGCAGCGTCTCTCTCGTTTCAGGATGCTGGCAGTTGTCCGCCTTGGTGCGGAACTCCTCGGCACGCATACGCCAGTACTTCGGAGAGCGCATTCGCTCGATGCCCATGGCCTACCCACATTGGACTGTTCCAACTTAACGCAGGTTAAGTCCTGTGGTTCCGGCTGTAGCAATGGGCTCTCGGGACAGGCGGAGCCCCGGCCTACGGGGGGACGACAGGCCGGGGCTACCAAGGTCCTCGCGCCGGTTTTGGCGGCCCCGGCGCGAGCAGGCTCAATCGTGGGTGCGCCGGTTCGTTCCTTGGAGCGATCATTCCACCGCTCGCAGGCCTCGCGCCGTCGGCTCGTAGCGCTGGCCGTGCTGTTCGAGCCAGCCGCCGTCGACCATCTTCCGCGCCAGCGCCATCGAACATACGGGCTGACTCCCGCGTGGGTGAATTGCCGGACGACCTGACGCCGTTCGGCGAGTCCATTCCCGTCGACAGGATCAATGTTGCACTCTATCCGCCGGCCGCCTCGGCGCGGCGCAGCCTGCTTGCGCGCGAGTTCGTTGGTTATCTCGGCAATCTGATCGGGCGCGAGAAGGTCCATGAACTGCGAGTCTGGGATGAAGCCGGCGCCGTCCGGCCAGAAATGCAGCGGATGCCGGCCACAATCCCGCTTGCCGAGATCGAAGCGGCGGTCGCCGGGCTCGGCGGTCACTATCCGGGTGGCGAAGTCCGGCGCTTTCATGCGGGGCTGAATTTCCTACCGCACAAGCATTTCGTCATCCTCTCCGGCCTGTCAGGGACAGGAAAGACGCAGCTCGCCCTAAAGTATGCCCGCGCGGTTCACGGGCTGGACCTTCACACGCAGGACCCGTTTCTTGTCGTCTGCCCGGTCCGCCCGGAGTGGACCGATCCCACAGGACTGACCGGTTACTACGATGTGCTGTCGAACCGTTATATGGTCCCGCCCTTTCTTGAAGCGGTGCTGCTCGCAACCGCACACCGGCGGTCGCCGGTCTTTGTGGTGCTGGATGAAATGAATCTGGCGCGGGTCGAATATTACTTCTCGGATGTTCTGTCCGGCATTGAGACCGGGGAAGCGCTTCAACTTCATGCCCACGGCGTCCCACTGGAAGGCTCCAACGGGACGAGCGTGCCTGCGGCCCTTCCGCTGCCGCCGAATCTGTACGTTGTCGGAACCATCAACATTGATGAGACGACCAATCCGGTCAGCGACAAGGTTCTGGACCGCGCCGTCGTCATCGATATGTCGGTGATTGATCTGCCCGGTTTCCTTGCCAGTCTCGAAGCGCGCGAACCGGGATTGAAGGATGCGCGCGCCGCCTGCGAAAGTCACCTGGTCGCGGTACAGGGGATCATGGTCGCGCATGGGCTTGGCTTCGGCTACCGGGTGGCGGAAGAGGCCGTGCGGTATCACGCCTTCAGCGCCGCGCATCTTGCGGTCGGCGCGGCCGGCGTCACCGATGATTTGATGGTGCAGAAGGTGCTGGTGAAGCTGCGCGGCGGGGAGCGGCAGCGCCCGCTGCTGACCGGACTTGGAAAAGCACTGGACGGCTTGCCTCGCTCGCAAACTTTCATTGCGAAGCTCACCGCCGATCTCGATGAGTTCGGCTCCTTTCAAGCCAGCCGGTGAGGATCGCTGATGCCGGCTCTGCTCATGCGCTGCGAGAGAACCGGCGCGGCATGGCGGGTTTGGCCGGACCCCGAAACGGTTGTGCCCGGTTCGGTGCAGGAAACGGGCAGTTATCTGTTCGAGCTTCGCGACAGCTCCGACGCGGCAACCGCCGACCTGCTGATTGACGACATTCCTCTCGAAGCACTTCGCGCACGGGGGCCGGACACTGCGCGCTGGCGCTGGTCACCCGGTTTTCATGCCGGTTTGATCGAGGCGGAACTGCGGCTGCCCGGCCATGCGCCGCGCCGTTTCGAGGTCATAACCGACCCGGACCGGCGCAAGCTCACGCGCGATGATTTCGACGCGATGGTGCGGGAAATTCTCGACGATACCTTTGCCTTGTTCTCTCTCAGTAGTTTCCGCAGGGCCGTCGCTCGCGGTAGTGGCGGTCGTCCGCCGGCTATCGCCCGGCTGGAGTTCCTGCGCTCGCGGATCGAGAAACTGGAAGCCGCGGTCGCTGCTATTGCGCGCCACCCTCGCCGGACGCTGACAGCGGATGAAACGGTACTCGCGTATCACCGTGCTAATCGCGCCACCGGGCCCGAAGTGCTGCGGTCGTTCCGCTCGGGGCGGATCGCCCATGAGTCCGCCAAACCCTCACGTCTGCCCGTAGCTCTAAAGGGCGTCTTGCCGGAGCGTATTCGCGTCCGCCGGCGCCTCAGCTCGCTTGATCTCCCCGAACATCGTCAGATGGGCGCGTGCCTAAGAAGCTGGTCGGCGTGGCTGGAAGCTGCCGCGCAACAGCTCGAGCGCAGCCGACCCGAAAATGACACCGAACGTCGGCAGGGTGGTGCGGCATGGGCCTTACGTTGCCGGCGCCTTTCCCGCCGTGTGGGTCAACTGGTGAAGGAAGCGCCCTTTGCTGAGGCCGGTGAGGCCCGGCCGCGGCTGATACTCTCGGCGCTTTTTCGCAACGACCCGGCTTACCGCACTTTCTACCGGCTTTGGCAGGACATGAATTTGGGCATTGCCGCCGTGTTCGGCGATTTCCTCAACCTGCCGCTCGCGCGCACCTTCGAGCTTTATGAGCTGTGGTGTTTTCTGCGCTTAGTGCGCGCGGCGGCGGAAGTGTACGGGCCGGCCGGGCTGGATATCCGCGATCTCTTTATCGGCGATGCCGCCGGCGGTGTGACACTGGCCGCCGGTGCCGTCACCGTGCCTGTAGGCTCGGGCTGGAAGCTCTGCTTTCAAAAACAGTACCGGGAATTCTGGATCGAACCCGACCGGCGCGGTTCCTACAGCCGCATTATGGCACCTGATGTCGTCGTTGCGCATGAAGCCGCCGCAATCGGTGAGGCCGGACGGCTTATCATTCTTGATGCGAAGTACCGTATCGACGACGGGCTGAATGACGCTCTCAGCTCGATCCATACCTATCGTGATGCCCTCGTGCGAGAAGTTGAGTCAGGAGCGGTCGAAGGCATTGTCACCGCCGCCTATCTGCTGACGCCGCACCTGCCGGCGCTTGCGGCCGGATACAGACAGACGCCTATGCCGGGGCGGTTGTTTCATCCAGATTACCGGGCCGGCTTCAGGTTCGGCGCGGTGACACTGCGCCCCGGCGTTACTGCAGCAGAGATTGCGGCGGCGCTCCGGCAGATCGTCACCGACGCAACGGGATCGTCCTGAGATGGATGTGCTGACCCCGGATCAACGCCGGCGTAACATGAGCTGCATTCGCGGCAAGAATACCAAGCCGGAAATGCTCCTCAGGCGCAGTATTCACGCCGCCGGACTTCGCTTCCGTTTGCACGTCCGCGACCTGCCGGGATGCCCGGACATTGTGTTTCCCCGTTTTCGGGCAGTGTTGTTCGTTCATGGGTGCTTCTGGCACGGTCACGATTGTCCGCTGTTCAAGCTGCCCGCGACACGGCGTCAGTTTTGGGCAGAGAAGATAAGCGCAAACAAGAGCAGAGACATCCGCGCAGTCAAAGCCCTTGTCGAACAAGGATGGCGGGTTTTGACGGTCTGGGAATGTTCTCTGAAGGGGCGAGGCCGATTGCAATTATCCGAGGTCATGTCCCAGATCACCGGGTTCGTTCGCGGTGGAGAGCGGATGCATGTGATTGAAGGATTTCAACCTCGGGATCCAGGCTCAGATTGCCGTCGGCCAATACTCGGCCGCTTTGCCTAGCGTGCGGTTGGTCGATATCCCGAGGCGCTCTCAAAGACGGGTCGACACGACAGCAGACGACCCCATTCTCGTCGGCGGAAACGGGGCTCTCAGCGGCGTTTGGTCCTGTCATGCGGGACCGGCTCCAGGGTCACTCTGGATCGCCTCGCGTGAGCCTCCCACGGACATCGAACTTTCCTTAGCCTCCCATAACTCCCGAGAGGAGAATAATCGGTTGTCAGGCGGACTGCCTACCGGCGGAGGAGCACCGCTCTTTGACCGGCATGCCCGCCCTCGCCTGGATCGAGAGCGTCGCGTGCATGCCCGGGCCTCCGTGAGCAGCATCACCGGTGGATGACGTAGGGACGGTAGTTCTTATCTTCCTTGGTACTACTTGCCGAATCGGACTGCGTCCCGCCTTGTTTAGCCAATTTCCGATTGCGGATCGTGGGATGCCGACGCAGAAGGTCGTGGAGCAGGCTTTATCGATACTTGCCGCGGGGAAGATGGAGCCGTTCGTCCGGCACATCCGCTTCCCGCGCTACAAGAATCTCGCGACCGATTTCCGCATTGACTTTACCTTTCCCATCACGGCTCTCGTTGGTCCGAACGGCACCAACAAGAGCTCCATTTTGGTTGCGCTGCAGGGAGCACCGCGAGACCGAAGTCCGAGCCAATATTGGTTCTCGACCAAGATGGACCCGATCGAGGAGACTGGAGATGTTCCGAACTCGCTGATTTACGGTTACAGGCAGACCGACGGCATCGTCGTTGAGGTTATCAAAACGAGGATTACGGACGCGGAAGATCCGGATCTCTGGGAGACCTCCCGACCGATCCGTCGGTTCGGCATGGCGCCGATCGAGCAGGTGGAAGGAGAAAAGCGCAAGACTAGGCAAGATCCCATCCGAAAGTCGGTGGTCTATCTGGATTTCCGCCAATCCCTAAGCGCCTACGACAAAGTGTTCTACCATAGCGAGCCGCGACAAGGTTCCTCACTAAACCAACGCAAGGCCTTGATCCGCTCGCGCTCGGCGGCTCTTCTAGCCGCCATCATGACAAAAGCGAAGTCCTACACGTTTGCAAGAGTGGATCGCATCAAGGAAAAAACCAACGACGAACTTGGCGGGGCCGAGCTCACCGCTATCTCGCGAATCTTAGGTCGGAAGTACACCTCCATTCACTGGATCCGACATTTCTTTTTTGGCGTCGATGGTTTCACGTGTGTTCTGCATACAGACGCCTTGAACTACTCGGAGGCGTTCGCAGGAAGCGGGGAGTTCGCCGTCGTGCGAATGGTGGTGGACGTTCTTGGAGCGCCCGAGCGATCTCTTATTCTGCTCGACGAACCGGAAGTGTCGCTTCATCCGGGTGCCCAGGAAAAGCTAATGGAGTTCCTATTCGAGCAGGTTAAAGCCAAGAAGCACCAGATCGTGATGGCGACTCATTCGCCGGCGCTGATACGCCCGCTGCCGTCCGATGCAATCAAGATCATGTCCCAAAATCCAACGACCGGACGGATCGAGATACTTTCGCAGTCCGCTTCTCCGGCCGAGGCTTTCTTCCACATTGGAGAACCTCTGCCCGGTAAGAAGACGATCCTGGTCGAGGATGGCCTCGCCCGCGACATCATCTTGCGGGTAATCCGCTCAAAAGGAAACGAGGCGTTTCAGCAGCAGTTCGACGTTAAGCACGGAACCGGCGGCAGCAAGACGTTGTGGGCGCACGTGTTGCCTACGTACGCCAGCGACCAACGGAAGGACATACTCGTCTTCTTCGACGGCGACGAGCGTCCCGCGACACCTCTCCCTGATCCAGATACGTTCGGTCCAGGCCAAGAACAGGAGCTCGCCGAGAGACTTCAATCCGTCACGGAAGTGGGGATCAACTTCAACGTCGACGGGGGCGACGCCGGGGCGAACCTAGCTCAGGAGAACGCGGCTCGTCGTAATTTCGTGAAGTGGTCCAGGAAGAACGTGAACTACCTTCCGACAAACGAGTATCCCGAAGAATTCCTTTGGAAACGAATGGTTGGCGACGCGAAATCCGATTCCATTCGTTCGATTCCGGACTACAAGAGACGCTTCGATCTCCTCGCTCGCGTCGAGCTCGGGCGCTCCGCCTCCGAGACCGTCTCTTCCGCTGAGATCTTGCAGACACAGCAGAGACGCGTCGCGGACTTGGGCATGAACTTGCCTGAGATGCAGGAGCTGGCCGCTGCGATCGAGGAGTTCGCGGCCCGATGACATCCGACTCGTTCAAGGTCTTCGATTTTTTCTCCGGTTGCGGCGGCACATCGCAGGGGCTGGCCGACGCGGGCATGGAGATCGTGTTCGGGCTCGACTTCGACAAGGACTCCGCGAATACGTTCATGCGTAACATTCGGCCGTCAATGTTCATCGAGAACGACATCCGCGGTCTCTCCGTGGAATGTCTCAAGCCGCTTTTCGATAGCCTGACTGGGCCCATTGTCTTCAGCGGTTGCGCGCCATGCCAGCCTTTCTCGAAGCAGAACCGCTCCTCACGCGCGGTCGATCCAAGACGCAATCTCCTCGCCGAATTCACGCGCTTCGTTGATCGGTGGGAGCCGGACTACGTAGTTATCGAAAACGTGCCCGGCCTTCAACGCATTCGCGCGACCAACGGACCGCTTCAACGCTTTAAGCGCTCACTCACCCGGGCGGGATATTCCCACGTCGTTGGCGTCCTGCCTGCGCTTCGGTTCGGGGTTCCTCAATTGCGCGAGCGACTGATCCTAATAGCGTCCAAACGGGGCGTTCCGGCGTTGCCAGCACCGACTCACGGGGACGGGCTTCTTCCGCTCGTCAGCGTCGGAGATGCCATCGCCGACCTGCCGCGGCTGCGTGCTGGACAGGTCGATCCAGACGACCCTGATCACCACGCGGCTTGTCTTTCGGAAACGAACTTGGCGCGGATCCGGGCGACGCCGGCCGGCCGCGGGCGGGAGAGCTGGCCCAAGAAACTTCGGTTGGATTGCCATCGCGGTCACCGTGGACACTCCGACGTGTACGGCAGACTCTCTTGGGATCGCCCCGCCGCCAGCCTCACGACCCGGTGCATCAGTCTTTCGAACGGTAGGTTTGGCCATCCCGAACAGCACCGCGCGATCTCCGCACGCGAGGCCGCGTGTCTTCAGACGTTCCCCAAAAGTTATCGTTTCTTCGGCAGCCTTGAGTCCCGCGCGCGGCAGATCGGCAACGCCGTTCCGCCGAAGATGGCGGAAGCAATTGGACGCGCGATCATAGCGCACGCAGGCGGACCCTAGCGGCCTTTCAACCATAAAATGAAAGCAGCTCTAGACGCGTTTTTCCAAAGTGAGAGACCGCCGGTGAGGAACTGCGACCTTCGTCGCATTCGTGGATAGCGCCCGGTTGCTGCAGCACGTGCATGGCCGCGCAGATGCGGATCGCCTTTGGTCTTTCCTTCGTCACCAGCCCGAGAGTAGCTCCCTGCCTAGACGAATCCTTGCGACCGCCGGTTTGTTCCTGCCGGTTTGGGGGCAGGGATCCGAAATACGGAGGCTTCGGTTTGTGCACCTGTTCCGCGGGCAGTGCAGAACTCTTGGCCACAGGTGCGGGGTCTTCCTTGACGCACGGGGCGACGATCTAGCGCCCGTCCCGCAACAGCCGCTGCAGCTTCAACGCCTCGTCGGGCGGCGCCGTCATCAGGTCTCGACCTCGTCGGGCGTAGTCAGGATCACCGGCATTGCCTTGGGATGGACCGGGCCGACCTCGGCGTTCGGCTCCGTCGTAAGGAACGCGTAGAGATCGTTGGTAGTCTCACTTCCTTCACCTTTCTGAAAGGACGTCCAGTTGGTCCAAATCCCGGCGAAGCAGGCGGCGCCCCGGCCCTGAGCACTCACCCTTAGCTCCCATTCCATGCACGCAAGTTCGGCATCCGCGCGGCTTTAGCCAAGCTATCGCACCGTGCGACACCGTGCGATAATCCACGAGCGTCACGGGTGACGCCGTTACTTGTGACATCAATTTTGGCGACGCCCCCCGTTACGCACCCCCTTCTGTAAGACGTTAATCGACTGTTTGTCCGATTTCGCCGCAATTCCATTTGCGGCCAGCCATGCCAGACCTGCTCTGGAAACACGCCAGTCGTCCTTGTCTATCGGCTCGATGAGCGCCAGGCCGATCAGCACGTTGACGGCGCGCCCGTGAGCGCCCCGGTAGGATTCGATGTCCTCGCCGTCCCGGGGAGGCACGATCAAAAATGAGATGGCGCCGCGCCTGAGCACGGCGCCGCGGGCCATGGCGACCAGCGTGTGCAGCGGCCCGGGCGACAACAGAGGTGTGTCAGGAGCTGGCATTTGCGGCCAGCCAAGCGCGGCCGGTAGCGGATGCGCCGATGCGGCCCTTCTCGTCGATCGCCAGCAGGCCGCGCAGGAAGAGACCGTAGACGACCGCACGGCGGAAGGTCTTGTCGCCGGCCGCGTACGACTCGACGCCGAAGTAGCCTCTACCCTCCAGTACGGAGATGCCTGTGAAGTCGGCGTTCATGAGGGCGGTCTTCTCGGGGTTGGTCAGCGGGCGCGCCGTGAACTCGCGGGCGATCTCGGCGACGGCTGCGCCGGCCTCGGGCTTCAGCATCACCGGCGAGCGGAAGGCATAGTCTCCGGTCTCCTTCACCGTGAATTCGACCCAGTCGCTGACGCGCGGCATGCGCACGACATCGCTGGAGTATGGGCGGGCGTCCGGATGGATGCGCGCGAGCGCGCCGGACGTCTTCTTCAGGACGTGGTGGATGTTGGGTGCCGGCGAAATGGATGCTGAACGGACAGGCGCCGGTGGAGAGCTGGAAATCTACTTCGTTGCCGTTGTGGAGGGCGACGAGGACGGCTTTGTCGTCTTCGGTGAGATCGTTCATGCCAGCTCTCTCCAGGCTTCGTCCTCCGCCGCTGCGACGCGCGCCAGCGCCAGGTACGCGCGTGACAGCCAGAAGCACATCGCCGTCATCATGCCCCCCCTGGGGCCGAGCTCGATGCGCACCAGACCTACCTCCTCGAGTGCACGCAGTGCCTTGTGGACGTGGTATCTGCTGGCGTTCTTCTGTTCTGCACAGATGACGTTCATAAATCCCCACATCGCCTGCCGCGGACGTGTTGCGCACTGCATCTTCAGCGTCTGTATAGTGTCGGCGCGGCCGCCTGGAGAGATACTGCCTCGTTCCATCAGCCCTGACGACCCGCGCGATCCTGAGCTCGTCGATGCCGTATGGTTCGTCGGCTTCGCCGTCGAGTAGTCGAGTCCGTAGGCCGTCTTGCCGTGCGCCTTGGTGCAGGCCGCCAGCGCCAGCGGATCCAACGGCCGGGCGCGATCCCGGTCAGCTGGATTTTCGTTTCCTTGAACTGGACCGCTCCGAGCAGATCGCTGACGGCCTCGAAATGACACTGGGGCGACCGCAGATCAAGCTGACGCCGTCGACGTCGAACAGGCCATCGGCGTCGGGCTGCGGGGGCGTGTTCTTGCGGTGGGCATGCTTGCAGCTCCCGGTGTCGAAGACTCCGAAGTCCATTTCCTGCTGCATCAGTACGGGATCTCGTCGGCCGAGAGCGGGACAATCTTGCCCTCGGCGTTGGTATAGTATCCCGGCGGACCTGCACCAAAATACCTGTGCGCCCGCGGCGGAACCTTCGCCGGCACGGCTGGCATCGGCGCGCTCGGTGCCGTGTCGGAGCGTGGCGACGGGCGCACGGGCAGCGGGACCTTGGGTCGCGTGAGCGAGTCCGGGTTCACCGGCGGCTTTTTTACCGCCGCCGGCTCCGGCTTTGCGTACGTCGGAGCCGGCCGCGCCCCTGGCGACAGCGGAGCTTTTATGAGCAGCCGGTCCTCGTCGTCGAACTCTGCCTCTGCATCTTCGGACTGCGGCGCAGGTGGCCCTGCGGGCGCCGGTGCTGCGGCCTTCGGCGACCGGCGCGGCGGGAGCGATCTGAAAATCATTTACGTCGCCCCCTGCCTGGCATGGAGATTTCGAGGAGCTTGTCGAGGAGGTCCTCGTAATTCCCGATCGCAACCAGCTCGAGCGCGGTGCGGCGCTCACGGGAGCCGCGCTCGAATGCTTCGGCAACGGCCGCGGCCTCGTCGGCATTGGCGCTCAGAGCGTCCGCCCGCGCGCGCAGTTCGGCAGCCAGCCGGTCTTGGATCACATCCGCGATTTCTCGCGGCATCTCCGCCTTCAGCTCGGACGTTCTCTTCAGGGCTTTCACGGCTATCGAATCCTTCGAAACATCCGCTACGACAGCGAATATGGCTGACATCTTGTGTCAGTTAGTCGACAAAATCAAGGCCACCCGGCGCCTTCCGGCTTGCCGAGCAGTCGGGTAGGTGTCTTGGCAACCCATGGAGGTGACATATGTTGAAGGCCATTTTTTCCGCGATCGGGCGGCGCTGAAAGCCGCCTTCTCGATCGTCCGAGCCGTTATTTCGATCCCCGGCCGCATGCTCGGCGCCGCCCTCGGCGGTCGCGTCGGCGCTCCGCCGGAGCCCGGCAGCAGCGCGCTCGTCCGCGATCTCGAGGCCGAGCTCGAGGCCGAGCTTGAAGCCAGTCGCGCGAACTGGTCCCGGATCGCCGCGATCATCGCGACTTGGTGCGCCGACTCGATGATGGCCGGCCGGCCGCTGCCGGCGCCGACGCCGCCGCGCGTCACGCGCGCAGTCGCAGACTGGCTTCCCGGACTGACCCGCGAGGAGTGCGCGGAGCTAGTTTGCGCTGGAAAAGAAGCTGTTTGCGAGCATGTCGCGGGCGTCTGTGCCATTGCCGGCGTGCGGCCGGTGCAGCGCCTGCAGGCGCTGTCGACGTGGACGCCGGCGTCGGCGTACGTCGAGCCGACGCCGGGCTTCGCCGCTATCGCTTGGGAAATGCCGGACGCACAGTCATCAACCGGATGACGCGGCGGAGCTGCTCGTTGGCCGCGCGCAGCTCCGCGTTCTCGTCCCGAAACCGATTTTTCAAGGACTCAGCGATGTTGAGGGCGTGGACGAGTTCGCCGCGCTCCCATCCGGCCCACCTTTGCGAGTTGAGCTGGGCCGCGTTCTGCATGCCAGCGACCAGGGCGCCGGCGACGGTCATCGCGCCGCCGACGGCGCCGGCGGTGAATCCGCTGCTGTTGAAACCGGTGTGGGAGGAGTCGCTTGACATTTCGGTACCTTTCGGTTTGTGTCGCTGTTCATACACAGTATGTCGAACGTTGATCGACTATATGACGACGTCTGTGATAGCATCCCTAAATCGACTTTCGCAATTTTAGCGATCGGGCCGATTTTTTCGAATCCTAGGAGAGGCAGACCGTGCACCCGGACGAAGTGCAGATCGCGTGGCTGCGCTGGTTCGCGCCGACGGCTGGGAGGGTGCAGTGAGCACGACCTGGCTCTACGCCGACCCGCACTTTTTCCACGAATCCATGCTGAAGTTCTGTCCGGCGACGCGGCCGTTTGCGAACGTCGGCGAGATGAATCACGCCATGGCCTCTGCGTGGCGCACCATCGTGCGCCCGAACGACGACATCATCGTCGTCGGCGACTTCACGCACCGCGCGGATCCGGCCGAGTCGAAGAAGCTCTTCGATTCCCTCCCGGGCAAGAAGCACCTCGTCGTCGGCAATCACGACAGCAAGGACACGCTGGCGCTCCCGTGGACCACGATCAGGGACATCGCATACGTCAGCATCGACAGCACGCGTGTGGTTCTCTGCCACTACCCATTGTTGACCTGGCCCGGATCCCGCAAGGGCGCTCTGCAGCTCTACGGGCACACTCATGGGCGGATTCGGGGCAATCAACAGAGCGCGGACATCGGCGTCGACGTCATGGGCATCGCTCCGGTCCGCCTCAATCAGGTCAAAGCGTACATGGCGACACTGCCGCCGCGCACCGACCCCGAGGGCGTCGACGATTTCGAGAACGAGGTGGTGAAGCCGTGATCCGCGTCCATGCGATCGCCGACCTGCACGACGACATCGATGGCAACCGGATCGAGTGCATGCCGCCGGTCGATGCCGACGTGACCGTTGTCGGCGGTGACGCCGCCGCGCCGGGCACGCTGGCATTGCGGCGCATCCGAGAGCTGTACCCCGACCGCGACCGGCCGCTGGTGTACGTGCCCGGCAATCACGACTTTTACTCGTTCCACGATAAGCACCGGCCGGAGCTCAAAACGACGTACGACGAGCAGCGCGCGCGTATGCCCGAGGTCGCGGCCGAACTCGGGATCAGCCTGCTCGACGATTCCAGCATCGAGATCCATGGCACGCTGTTCGTCGGCGCCACGCTGTGGACGGATTTCATGATCCGGCCGCCGTACGTCCCGTTCGGGGAGGCTGTGCGCACGGCGTCTAAGCAGATGAACGACTACCGCGCGATCAAGACGGGCGCCGGCCGGTCAAAGGACATGTTGCGGCCGGCGCAGACGATCGCCGCGCACAAGAAATCGGTTGCGTTCATCGAGAAGGCGTTGGCCGAGCGTCCCGCCGGCCAGGCCGCCGTTGTGGTCACGCACATGGCTCCGTCGCCGCGCAGCCTGACGCGCTGGCCGATGGCGACCGAATTGGACTGGTGCTACGCGAGCGATCTCGAGCGCCTGATGATCGGCGACGCAGCGCCGGAGCTGTGGGTCCATGGACATGTCCACCGCAATCGTGATTACCAGGTCGGCGAGACGCGTATCGTCGCCAACCCTCGCGGCTATCCCGCGCGCGGCGGCCGCGAAAATCCGGATTTCGATCCGTCGCGGGTGATCGAGGTCGAGCCGAAGTTATCGCCCCAATGGAATGTCTGAGGCTCGATCCTCGATCTGCATCAGGAGCGATTCCGGCCAATGAATCGCGACGGGCGGAACGGCAGGCCGCTCGCTGATCTGCCGCGGGCGCAAGGCGCTTTTGAACGCGTTATCCGTCTTGATACTGCCAAATCTCAATCTCGGATCAAGAACAATGTTTTTGCTACCGGCTTCCTCGACGGCGTGGGGCCACGCGCGGCTGTTCGGCCCAAGGCAAGTTCTGGTCAATCTCTCGCGTCCGTGACATCTCCGACTCGGTCGAATGGTGCGAAGACATCGGCAGCTCGGTGAACGCCAGCATCATGATCGGATTGTAGATGATCTTGTAGCTGAGGCCGGGCGGGAAGTCCTTCTCCGGGGTTTGCATGTGGGAAAGGTTCTCGCTGACGACCGCGAGTGAGTTAGCGCCGGACCCGGCGAAGATCAGAAGAGGCACGCCGAGAGTACGGTCGGTGTAGCCGGTCGCGGTGTGGTCGGCAGCGCCGACCTCTGCGCGGCCGATACGCCGATCTGGAAGGCTTCCTGCGAAGGAATCCGCGGCTGGGTGCTCAGGCAGATGAGTCCGGATGCGAGCGCATTCGTTTTGACACGGAGCGGGTGGGGTTCGCCCGATGGCGCTCTGGCAGACGAGTCCGGATGCGGGCGCATTTGTTTTGACACGGAGCGAGGAAGGCCTGCTCGATGGTGCTCAGGCAGATGAGTCCGGATGCGAGCGCATTCGTTTTGACACGGAGCGGGTAGGGTTCGCTCGATGGCGCTCTGGCAGACGAGTCCGCATGCGGGCGCATTTGCGTTGACACGGAGCGAGGAAGGCCTGCTCGATGGTGCTCAGGCAAATGAGTCCGGATGCGAGCGCATTCGTTTTGACACAGAGCGAGGAAGGCACGCACGATCGATAGTTCTGGAGGATGCGTCTGTGGAGGGAACGATCGAGAGAAGTCAGTGGAGCGTTTGGACGCCTCTCGCTCAATGAATGCTCGTTGCTGGATCAGCGGCTACGCTAGGTCATTCGACAGAGATCAAGCGGTAGTCTTTGACGGCGAGCAGTTTTCACCAATTGTCCCCGCTATCCACTGCAACTATTGATCGAGTGGACCGTCACGCGATTGATGGACGATCGCGCGGCCAGTATGTGACGAGAAGGTGAACAACTGGCGGAGGTAGCATGAGCGGTCACGTGGCAAACGACTTGATTTTTTCGGAGCCTCTCGACGTTGATTACGACGACGTCGCCGATGATGACGCGGTCGTCATCTACACCGGTACTCCGGACGGCACGACCATCTTCTCCGAGCCGCTTGACGACTACTATGATGAAACCTCCGATTTGTCGGAGGCTGAGATCGCCGCGGGGATCACTTCGGCAGATTATGCCGATGCCGCGCCCTTCCTTGCTGATAGCGACGATTCACGGACGCCCAAGGAGCGCTTCTTCGCCATGGTGGAGCTGTCGTACGGACCGCGTTGGCAGAGGCCCTTATCCAGGAGCCAAAGATACACGCAGGGCCACCTGGGAGCTATCAGGGCCGGCTCCCGCGCCTTGACGCTTGAAGTGAAACGGAAGGTCCTCTCCGCTTGCCTTGCTCAGATCAGGCGAGATGAGGAGCGACTGGCTCGGGCGAAAGCGGCCATCATCTACGCTTTGAGCCGGTAACGGTATTGCCCTTCGGCGGTGCGGTCGGCATCGCCGGCTCGGTCCGTGAGGGAAACTTTGCCAAATCTGAGGGAAAGTCGAAAATGATATTCGAGAATCATCCTCATTTTCAGGAGCTTGCGACGCTCGACGAATCTTATGAATATATGAATACACGGCTCTGCCTTAGATAGCGAGTTTCCCTCAAAGTGGATCGCAGCAGTTGAGGGAAAGTCGGCCAAATCTGAGGGAAGCTCGGACTCGTGTTTCCCAGGTGCCGCCCCACTACTTCAGCGAAGCGGTGATTGAAGTCTCACCGCGGATGAGACAGCGCCAACACGTTTCCGGTCGAGAAGAACGCTCCGCAGAAACGTCTCCATAAAAAAGCCCGGCGAATTTGGACATTGGAGGCGACCGCGTCTGGAAGGCATGTGCCTGTCGTCGACAGGGGCATTTCGCGGTTGACCACGGTGCGCTCGACGGTGCTCGTCGTGGGCACGGTCTCGCTTGGTTGCCTTTGCGTCATGCTGCCGTCACGGACATAGTCCGGTTGTGAAGAACTTCCGTCACCGGCATCCCAAAGCTTGTGCCGTGAAGTGGTGATGGAGTCTCGACGAGGATGAAACAACGTCCGTGCCCCTCGGGTCGATAAAAATCGTTCCCGGAGCGCCCCACCAGCAACGTCAGGCGCGGGCCTAAGACATTGGAGACTGTCACCTCTAGAAGGTATGCCTCTGCCGACGACAAGCACATCCGCCCGGTTGACTGCAGCGCCCTGGTCGGGTGGGCACGCCTGTCGCCTCGGATTGACGCGCCTGCGGCCGAATAGCGAAGACGACGCAGCGTCACCGTGTTCGCCAGCCGCGGGTCATAGATCGAGCTGAGGGATCTGATCCTTGCTCCGTTTCGAAACGACTCCCCCGAGTCGGACGCATCTGCCGGAGCGCCGCCGGGCGGGCTTGCACTTCGCTTCGTTTCAAAATGAATGCTCTCGGGTACGGACTCATCTGCCGAAGCGCCGCCGGCCGGGACCCACTTCGCTCCGTTTCAAAATGAATGCGTCCGGATGCGGACGCATCTGCCGAAGCGCCGCCGGCCGGGATTCACCTCGCTCCGTTTCAAATTGAACGCGTCTGGATGCGGACGCATCTGCCGAAGCGCCGCCGGCCGGGACCCACTTCGCTCCGTTTCAAAATGAATGCGTCCGGATGCGGACGCATCTGCCGAAGCGCCGCCGGCCGGGATTCACCTCGCTCCGTTTCAAAATGAATGCGTCCGGATGCGGACGCATCTGCCGAAGCGCCGCCGGCCGGGATCCACCTCGCTCCGCTTCAAATTGAATGCGCCCGGATACAGACGCATCCGCCAGAGCGCCGCCAGCCTGGATCGATCTCTTTCCGCTTCAAATGAATACGCCCGGGTACGGGCACATCTACCCCACCTGGCGATTGCTCTCTCGCCACGGCCGCCGGCCTTCCGTTCTCGACGGGAGCCGCTCTTCATGTGGGGCAAGAGGGTGCGGCGCAGGCTAGGTCTGCGAGGCCGCGTGCAACATCGATTGGCTGCTTTGGAGCGTCGCGACCACCGGCACATGCATCCTACAGTCGCCGCGCATTTTCGCGGTTGAATACGGTGCTGTCGACGGTGCTCGTGGTGGGCAGGGGTCTCGTCGCCGGCGAGATCAATCACAGCTACGCAGTCAGTCTTGCGGGGATTCCCATTGGCGGCGCCGTCCTCAAGGTTTCGCTGAAGGTGCAGCAATGTACGCGCGGATACCGCTGCGCCAGACTTGAATTAGGGATGGCTGCAATGGCGGCCAGTTCTCCCCGGGAAGAAGCAACGTTCCGTTAACCGTATTCACGTGGGAACTTGCTCGGAACCAAGGGCGAGGCTAGATTTGCGCCTCGTCGGTCGGTTTCCGGCGTGGCTCCGTCTGTTGGCGGTGGTCTTTCCGCGTTCTCGCGGGTCTGCCAATTTCCGCGTTTTTTTAGCGGCTCCGAACCCGGGCATTGCTGTGCCTGGGCGGCAGGCGTCGTCGTAATTTTCACGACGGCTCGATCACCCCTTGGTCTATCCCAACTGAACGGAGCTTTCCATGTACATCAAGATCGCCGGTCCTACTGCGTCCGATACGCCGACCTATTCGAGCGGCATTCACGCCGAGCGTCCCGCGCGCCTGCAGCTCGATCTGCGGCGCGGGGACGCGAATCTCGTCCAAACCCATAGCATCGCACTCGTGGTCAGAGGCTGAGAGCGATGATCATTTACACCGTGGATGCAAAGATCAAGGCGGCGCTCGTCGCAAGCCTGACGGCGCACGGTACCGATCGCCTGGTGCTGGCGGGCTTGGGCCGCGTGTCGCGTGAGAACAGCGCCGCCGCAACAGCCTCCATCATCGCGGTCTGGCCGGCGGAGCCCGACGATAGCCATCGCATCGCGCTCAGCGACGTGGCCGGCTACATCGTCTGGCGCGCTTACATCTGCGCCGAAATAGCTGCCGGCCGCGGCAGGCGCGAAGACATCGCCAAATATCGGGCGGCCCTCGGGGTCGAGACCGAGGCTGCCTACGGCTACGTCGCTGCCACACTAAAGGGCAGCGGTATGCGGCCGTGCTGCGGCTCGGCCTGGTCCGACAATACGCGGTGGGTGGTCTGCAGCGGCGATGCAGAGGAGCCGCGCAGGCGCTGGGCGCGCTCGGCCTGGGCAGCGCGGGCTCGCGCGCACAGGATCCTCACGGAGGTCGGCCTGTCGCTGCCCAGGCAGGCCACTTGGCGACCGATCGCCACGGCGTTGTTCGACGAACCGGTGCGCGTCGTGCCGCTCGCGCCGGAGGACGATGTGGCGCTCTCGCTTCTCGCCTGAGGCCGAACAGCAGGCGGCCGCTTGCTGCCGATGGTCTGTCCGGTGAATGCCGGCACTGACGAGGCCAGGTTCGGCGACGCGATCGACCTCAGGACGGCGTCGAAATTCCTCGCCGCCTGCATGATGATTCTGGTGCCCATGTTCATCGCCGCACTAGTGACGATGCAGTTGGTTCCCGGCACCGGTGCGCTGGAAGCCGGCGCCGTCTAGTCCTTCGCCAAGTCCTTGAAGCTCGGATGCCGAAGCATCCCTTCGCTGGTGACGTCGCGGTACTCGACGTCGGCGAACAACGACGCCTCGACCCACTTCGCCTTCGGCGTGCGCACCGCCAGCGTCAGTCGCGACTTCGGCGTCTCGATCGCATCCAGGAGCCGGCGCAGGTCGGCCGAGACCTTCATGCTGAAGCCAGTCCCCACCTTGCCGACGTAGCGCAGCTCCTTGCCTTCGCGACGGGCGACGTACAGCGCGGCGATGCCGCCTACGGCCGGCACGTAGCCGACCATCGGGAAGGTCTCGCGCTTCGAGGTTTTGAGTTCTGCCAGCTATCGCTGCGGTCGCCTGATCGATACGGCGCGTCGGCGCGCTTGGAGACGATGCCCTCCCGAGTCAATTGCGCGCCGGCGAACATCGCGGCCCCGTCGTCCATGTGTTCGCTGTAGAGGACAGGGGCGGCCAGGCCGGTCCGCTCGATCCGCTCCTCCAGCAGCCGCTTTCGCTCGAGGAGCGCCACCTTCCGGAGGTCGTAGCCGTCGGCGTAAAGGAGGTCGAGGCGTAGAACAGCATGCGGTCCTGACGTCCGGCACTCAGGTCGGCCTGGAGGGCGCCGAAATCTGTCCTTTCCGACGACGACCACGATCTCGCCATCGACAGTGGCTTGGCCGAGACCGGTGCCGGCGAATTCGGCCGCGATCGACGTGAACCGCTTGATCCAGTCGAGACCCGACCTGGTAAAAATA
Source organism: Bradyrhizobium sp. Kon56 (assembly GCF_055807635.1). Classification (NCBI taxonomy): domain Bacteria; kingdom Pseudomonadati; phylum Pseudomonadota; class Alphaproteobacteria; order Hyphomicrobiales; family Nitrobacteraceae; genus Bradyrhizobium; species Bradyrhizobium sp. Kon56. The sequence continues at coordinate 44,082 of NZ_JBVVOU010000026.1, forward strand.
CGGGTGCCGGCGTCGCCGACGTGCACCTGAGCGCGGTACCCGTCGAACTTGATCTCATGGATTCAGGCCTCGCCCCACGGCGGCTTGGGCTTTCGGGGTGGCGAGCTGGGGGGCGAGGAATCCGGGCACCGGCGCCTGGACGGAGCCCGCCACGGTACGCAAATCCGGACTTGAACTCGAACGCTTACGCCTGCCAGCCATTGGACCGGATATAGGGACTCGGCGCCGGCGAATCGAATCCTTTTTCTGCGCGGTTTGGTCGACGTGGCACTTGGTAAGCTCTATCTGGCTGCCAGTTATCCACGCAGAAATGCGTGAAGTATCAATTTCTTGCTGCGTATCGGTAACGAAATTGAAAATAATTCTTCGATTTTGGCACTTCTCTGATAGGGTGCCGGCACCGGTTCGCCTTGGAGATCACCGTGCATGTCGTTGCCCGTCGAGACTGAAGTCCGCAAAACGCTTGGGCCGTTCAACGGGCGCATCCGCAGCGTGCTGGACAAGGCGTTCAAGGACTTCATCAAGAAGGGCGCCAGCAACGTGTACAAGCGCACCGACGCCGCCGACCAGTTCGACGGCGTCATTCGCGCTGCCCTTGGCGAGTTCACGAACTCGCCGGGCGTGGTCGTCTTGCCGACCGGCTCGACGGCGCGCTTCCTGTTCGACGGCAAGGTGCTGGTGCGCTTCAAGAAAGCGAGCCGCAAGGGCCGCGGGTCGAACATCCCGACCGGCGCCAACGACAACTTCCTGGATCCGGCGATCCCGTTCGCCGATGCGCCGCAGGCGATGAAGGTCGAGATCTGCTGGAAGGTTAACGAGCTCGGCACCGGCTACGACTCGGTTCACGTGACGGCCCGCAACGGCGACGGCAAGCTTTGGAGCTATGAGATGCCGGGCGGCAAACAGGGCATTATCGAGTTTCCGCAGAAGATCGCGGCGCCGCAGCCCCGCCGTCGCAGCGTGGCGAAGCTCAAGGATACGGCCAAGAACAAGAAGAATTCCGGCGGCGAGGCGTCCTGAACCGCTTCCGGGCGGTTAACCGGTCGTAAATAAGAATCGTCGAATGGCGTTGGGAGAGTTGCTGGGATGTCGAAAGCTGGGAACATGCTGCGCCTCGCGCGGCAGCTAAGAGGATTCCCGCAGAACGAGGCTGCGGAATGCCTCGGCGTACCCAACGTCGAACTGTCGCGGATCGAGACCGGACTCAAGGAGCCGAGTGAAGATCTGCTGGCGAAGGCGAGCGACGTGTTCTCCGTGCCCGTCGACTTCTTCTCGCAGACCGACACCATCTACGGCGCGCCCGTCAGCGTACATCCGATGTGGCGCAAGAAGTCCAACGTCTCGGCGACCGAGCTTCACCGAATCGTCGCCGAGCTGAACGTGCGCGTCATGCACCTGCGCAACCTGCTCGAGGCCACCGACCTCGAGCCCATCAACAAGCTGCCGCGGTTCGATGCCGACGAGTACGACAACGATCCGGAGAAGATTGCGGGCCTGCTGCGGCGGTTCTGGCAGGTCCCCGACGGACCCATCCAGGACGTGACTGCTCTGGTCGAAGACGCCGGCATCCTGATCGCGCACTCCGACCTGGGCGGGTCGTCCGTCAGCGGTGTCCGCTTCGCCGTGCCCGGCATGCCGAACCTGATCGTGCTGAACCGCCAGCAGTCCGCCGACCGAATGCGCTTCACGCTCTGCCATGAGCTCGCACACGTGGTGATGCACAGCTTCCCGACGCCGAACATGGAGGAGGAGGCGGACAAGTTCGCGTCCTGCTTCCTGGTCCCGACCGACGACATCAAGCCGTACTTCGCCGGCCGCAAGGTCGACCTGCGTCTGCTCGCCGCTCTGAAGCCGGAGTGGAAGGTCTCGATGGCGTCGCTGGTGTTCGCCGCCAAGCGCGTCGGCGCTCTCAACGAGACTCAGGCGCAGTACATCTGGAAGCAGTTCAACATCCACAAGATCAAGCTGCGCGAGCCGCCGGAGCTCGACTTCCCCGCCGAGCAGCCGCGCACGCTCGGCGACCTCGTCTCGCTGCACATCAACGACATGGGATATTCGCTCGCCGACCTGTCGAAGGTGCTGATCATGAACGAGACCGAGCTGGCGAAGACCTACTCGATCGCTCTGCCTGGTCAGGAGAAGGGGCGCGCCGGGCACCTCCGCGTGATCCAGTGACGAAGACGTGGGCATTCTCGAAGCGTTGAAGCCTTTACGCAGCATTCCTGCGCCGGCGTCCCGTTTTGAAGCCTTTACGCATCATCAACAGGCTGTGGATTCTGCGGAGAGGCTTGTGCCTGTTTGCAGGGTATAGCCTGCATCTTGTGCCGTTGGCCTAGTTTTGCAGGCTAAAGCCGGCAATTAACCATCGATGGGAAGCTAAGGATTTTTCGCGCGGTTGATTCCGCAGCGTTGTCAACAGATTATCTATTGCATTCCTCCGATTTAGACGGCGCGATGGTCGCGACGTCAAGAGGAGAGACAAGCATATGGCTAAGATCACCAGCTCGTATACCCACGATATCCGCATGGCGACCGATGCTCAACTCGACGCCGAACTCGACGCCATCAAGGACGGCGGCGGCTACAACCTGCTGGGCGAGCTGCAGATCGAGATCGAGCGCCGCAAGGCGCAGGCCATCAAGGAGCTCCGGGACCGCGAACAGATCGCGCAGCACGGCCTCGGCCGCCGCATCGAGAGCTACGTCGACTTCGCGAAGTGCAGCATCGAGGCCGACCTCGTCAAGGACGCCAAGCGTGAACTCGACCGCAAACAGGCTCTGCTCGACAAACTGGCCGCTGTGAGCGCGCATCTCGAGGCCACCGTCGTTTGACGTCACCAGCATTGCTCGGAATAACAACCGTGAACCTCGAAAACTTCGCCCACCGCCTCCGTGAGCACCGCGTCGCGCAGCTCGCCGACGCCGTCGCCAAGCTCGAAGCCGGCATCGCCGCCGGGACCGTCAAGAACGTCGACTTCAAGGACGCCAAGGACACGATCAACCGGGCCGTCGACGAGGCCTACAACCACTATCAGGACGAGACCGGCGACTACGACGGCCGTCTGATCATGGGCGCATACGACGTGCCGCACGGCATCAAGCAGGCGGGCATGTCGCGCGGCGAGCGCGAGACGTCAGAGGACAGGACCGCGGCCCGCCGCGCGGTGCTGACCGCGCTGCTGCCGCTGCACGAGCTGCTGCAGGCCGCCAAACCCTTCGTCGTCAAGCGCCAGACCGGCCCCGGCGCGCCGAAGACTGCGCTGCAGCTCGAGCGCGAGGCGGCGACGATGACGTGCCAGTGCTGCGGCAGGCGCTACCTCGCCAACATCGGCACCATCGCGCACCACGGCTACCAGCGCCCCGGCGGCGGCTGGCAAACCGCGTCCTGCGCCGGCGCCAAGCGCTCTCCGTTCGAGGTGTCCCGAGAATTCCTCGGCATCATGATCGGCGATCTGAAGTCCTGGGAGGCGAGCGCAGTGCTCGACCGCAAGGCCGTCGCAGTCGAGACGAAGCCGGTCACGGTACGCTTCCCCGACCGCAGCGCCGGGATGGATCACCGGGGCGGCCGCCCCATGATCTCGCTCGCCGTCACGCGCGAGACCTTCGAAGTCGAGCGCGCCGCCCGCGCGGACGACTTCCGCCGCAACGGCATTCTGTACTTCGCCATCGAGAAGGCCGACGACCTCGCCCGCCGCGATCGCGAGATCGCCGGCATCCGCGCCGAGATCAAGGTGCATGAGGAACGCTTCTACGCCTGGAAGCAGACGCACCAGTGGGACCCCAACGCCCATGGGTGGCGGGAGATCGTCAAAGACTGCCGCTCGCAGGATGCGGCCTGATGGCCAAGCTCTCGCCCCGCGCCGCCAAGATCAAGGCCGCCGCCGCGGCGGCCTTCGGCGATCGCGGCCTGACGAAGCTCGCGGAGGCCGCCGGCATCTCGAAGCAAGTGATGTCGTTCATCGTCACGGGCGCCAAGCCGGTGAGCGACGACGTCTACGAGCGCGTCGCCGGCGCGCTCGTGAAGGAGGCCGATTGCATGAGCGCGGTCGGATTGAAGTTGCAGAAGATGGCGCTGCAGATGCTGCGCGAACTGGAGGAGTAAAATAACGGTGATTCAATTCCCGAATTCCGCGCCGCCGAAGACGAGGACGAGAGCATGTCGCTCGCTGACGCCACCGAGGCGATCAAACGCGCCGGCTTCAGGCGCTGGGAGCAGTTCGGGCCGGTGACGTACAATGTTTCCGCGTTGTCCGAAGGGAGCACGCATTTCGTCGTCATCCTGAGCGACGGCGACTCGCTGATGATGTTCTGCGTCGACGACTGCGGTCGCATCGACAAGCGCTCTTTCGAAGAGCAGCTCGCGAGCGCGGTGGACTGGATGAACAGGTGAGAGACGCCCGAAGGGAAGGCCATGCTCGCAATGCTCGCCGCAGCGAAAGCAGCCACGAAGTAGACATTCCGCCGTCAGGCGGGTAGACCGCATCCTGTTCTGGCGCTCGCCGCCTCCAACAGACCTTCCGCGCCTTCGCGGGTAAACGGCAAGTCCAGCAGCCCCGGCGCATCACCGCCGGGGTTTCCGTTTGATCTTCTAGCGTCGCCGCTGATCGATGGGCTCAGGCAACTTGGCGCCTGGGACCTTGAGGTATGCATCAAGCAGGGCGTCGCTCCATGCCTTCATGCCAGCCGCCTTCTCCTTCATCCGTTGCGAGGTTAGGTAGTATTGCCTCGTGGTCGGCGCGGCTTCTTCGCCGTCGCCCTTCACTTTATGGGCCAGCACGAGCGACGACGCGACGCCCGTGACATGCTCATCGATAAAGTCGCCGACTGGGGATCGCACCAGATGCGGATTGAACAGCGCCAAGCCGTCGAGGGTGCCGTCGGCGCGCATGCGCTGCAGATGCCTGTTCAACGAGTTCGGATAGATCCTGACGTCCTTCAGCTCCGTGCCGCGGCTGCCGCGCACGTAGCGCTGTTGGGATGCGAACACCCACTTCGTCTTTGCGCAGGCCGTGTGTGCGCGGCCGTTGTAGTCGATGGCCTTCTGCCAATCCGACATCGATGCCGCCGCGATGGCATAGACGACCGGCGGCAGCGGCAACCAGAAATCCTCCTTACCCTTCATCTGCTCAGCCGTCCACTCGGCGCGGCCCCATCCTGGCTCGCCGAATTCGTCCTGCTCCTTCAGATTGCCGCGCAACAGTTCGACGGTCGACAGACGCCGGTTGCCCGTGAACGCGACCCACCAGATGCCCCATCGGATCCCGGCGGTGACCGCCGCGAAGCCCGGCACGCGCTCGCGCGCGACGCAATACTTTTCGTGCGCAATCAACGTAGCCGCGATCGCGTCGACGGTGAGCTCGGCCTTGTTTTGGCGATGCCGCTTCCGGCGGCCCTCGATCGCGTGCATCGTGTCGACGTCAGGCTCGCCAGCGTTGAGGCGTTCCCACCAGCGATCGACATCTTCGGTCAGCCCGCTTTCGTCCGGATGCGTGTCTGCCGCCCAGGTGAGGGCGGCTTTGATGTAGGCGACACACTTCTGGCGCTGCCGATATGACGTCACGCCGTCACGGCATTGGTTTAGCAGGGGCCTCGTCAGCGTCAGCACGGTCATCGGTCCGAGAACCTGGTACGATACCTGGCCGAACGCCCGCCGGACGTCGTCGTTGGTTCCCTCGCTCGCCGGCTTCAGTCGGTTGTTGATCCACCGCGGCTGCGACAGCATCCGCTGATAGCCGACACAGACCTGGCCGAGGGTCCAGCCCGCGACCTGCGTCTCGTCGGCGGAGACGGGGTCCTGGTCGTCGCCGTAGCGCAATTCGGTGTAGGTGTCGGTCGCCGCCTTCCGCGCGTCCGTGACCGACAGAAATTCCGGGTGTCGCTCGCGGATGTCGCCGATCGAGCGCAGCGTGTCGCCGAAGCGGACGATCCACTTCGCAGCGCCGGCGCGCTGGCGGATCTGCAGGTACGGCAGGCGCGTGTCGGCCCAAATGCCGGTGCCGGCGCGCCTCTCGGCTGCGGCCCGAGCGGCCTCCTGAACGACCTTCGCCGTAATTTCTACGCGCTGGAACGCCACGAACCTGTACCCGCTTTTGTACCCGCCTCTTAGCTGGATTCTCGGCGGCGGAAAGGGGTCCGCAAGGATTCGAGCGCGTTTTCCTCAGGGAAAACCGTGTAAGGTTAACGACGACTCGCGGCAGATTATCGAATACGGGAATCATAATCCTGGGGTCGGGGGTTCGAGTCCCTCTCCCGCTACCAAAAAATCAGGCACTTCCTGCTAACCTGCGATCCTCGGACTCTCTTGGTACCACATTAGTCCCACCAATTCGCAAGCTGGCGAGCATGAAGCTACGCGCTGCGGAGGGGAAGACGGCGGGGTACATTTAGCGGTTTAGCGCCCGGAGTCGAAGCGTGGCCGCTTCTCAGCGGGCAGAACCCTACGGCTGAGCCGTGCTGCAGCCGACGCGATTGTGCCAGAGCCGCGGAACACGGGGACAAACCTCAGCTCTGCCGATTGCGAATCCCTGCTGCGTGCTAACCGCTCGGAACGAGAAGACGGGCCAAAGGATTCGTCCGGGCAGGAGCAAGCTCGATGCTGATGACGAAGGAAAGACGGCCGGCGATCCGAACGCTGCGCGGCTGGGCGCTCAGCGTGCTGCAGGAGGCGGGCGCCATCCACGAATGCGAGGAGCACGGCTGGGCGAAGGACCGGGCCGACCCGCATGCACGCGAGCACGCATTGGATATAGCCAGGCAGGAGCCACCCGAGGGCTTATCTCCGGATCAGGCCGTCGGGCAAGTGCGCGAGGTTTTGCATTCGATCGGCGATACGTGCCCGGAGTGCCCGCCACGTCCCGATTAAGTCCCCTGCGCTGTCGCGCCGCTCGAATGGCGTGCGAGCCTCAAACGCCTTTGGCAAACTTGGACGACGTAAGGGATATCAGCGGACTGTTGCCAAAAGGCCCTTCAAGCGAGCAAGTCTAGTGCGTTCTCGATCGCTGCGCCGGCTGCGGTGTTGTCGAAGATGCACCAGGTCTCACTAGATGACGACGCAGCACCGAGCCGCAGCTTCAGCGATCGCAGGAACGCCCCGTCGTACGCGGAGTAGTAAATGCGCGGCGCTCCATGCAATCGAAAATAGCGCAGACTAGGCCACCCGCCCGGCAGGTCGGCATCGGGCCCCCGCGCCGGATCCGCGGCGACACGGGCAATCCGACGTTCCCCGAGCCAGGCGCCGACCTCGGGCGTAAACCAGCTGACGTGACGCGGCTCGCACGCGAGAGCGGCTGAGGTCTTTTCCTGCAGCGCGCGGAACAGGAACTCCGCATCGGACTCAACGAACATTTTGCGAGGCGCAAACTGAACGAGCAAAACCCCGAGCTTCGCACCAAGTCCGGCGCTCTCTTCGATGAACCGATCGAGTTCACCCTGCGCAAGCTGTGACGAGTGAGTAACAGACTTCGGCACCTTTACCGAAAAGCGGAAATCATCTGGCGTCGCGTTCGCCCATTTCTCATAGGTCGAACGCCGGTGCGGCTTATGAAATGATGAGTTGATCTCGGTGGCGTTCAACACCCGCGCGTAGCGTTCAAGCTGGCTACCTACCCCGCCAACTCTTTCCTTGCAGACTCGCGGAACATTCCATCCCGCTGTGCCGAGCCGCAGCTCAGCCTTGACATGCGCGGCCTCTTCCATGTCAGTCCGAAACTGCCATCGGGTATCACCGGATGTTTCACAATCTCACGCCGACTTCCGCCGCGTCCCTGCTGTCGGCTTCTTCGCCGCCGCTTCCTTAGCCAGCTTCTTACCGGCGATCGGCATCAGCATCTCCTTCTGAGCCGCGGCAGCCTTCTTCGTCTTCTTGGCAGGCTTTTTCGGAGCCTCGGTCTTTGCTGCCGCCCCGCCGACGCTCTTGCGTAGCGCGTCCATCAGATCGACGACGTTCTCGCCTTTCGGCCGATCCTTCGGCACGATCGGCTTGCCGGTGCGCTTCTGGTTGATGAGCTCGATCAGCGCGCTTTCATAATGGTCCTCGAACTTCTCCGGCTCGAATGATCCCGCCTTCTGGTTCACGATGTGCCTGGCCAGATCGAGCATGTCCTTCGTCACTTTGACGTCCTGGATCTCGTCGAAGTATTCCTGCTCGCTACGAACCTCGTAGGGATACCGCAGCAAGGTGCCGACCAGACCCTTGTCCATCGGCTCGAGCGCAATGATGTGCTCTCGGTTGGTGAGCACCACGCGCCCGATCGCAACCTTGTTCATCTCGCGGATGGTCTCGCGGATGACCGCGAAGGCGTCGTGGCCGACTTTTCCGTCCGGACGGATGTAGTAGGGGCGAATTAGGTAGCGCGGATCGATCTCGGCCTTGTCTACGAACTCATCGATCTCGATGGTCCGCGTGGATTCCAGCGCGATCTCCTCAAGCTCCTCCTTGGTCACCTCGATGAACTGGTCCTTCTCGAGCTGGTAGCCCTTAACGATGTCCTCGTTGGGCACCTCGTCGCCGGTGTCGGCGTCGACTTTCAGGTACTTGATCCGATGACCGGTCTGACGGTTGAGCTGGTTGAAGGAGATCTTCTCGCTCTCCGACGTAGCTGGGTAGAGCGCCACGGGACAGGTGACCAACGAGAGACGCAAAAAGCCTTTCCAGTTCGCGCGGGGGGCCATGGTACGCAAAACTCCATAAGGGGACTTGGACTCAAGACGAACGGCGCGACACAGTTCCGACACCGCCCGCAGGTGTCCACCGCAAATTGATGCCAGATCCCGGTCAAGCGCCCGGAATAGATGGCGGGCAGTCTTAACCCAACGAACAAAATAAGAACGTGTATCGGTGACGCAATCCCTGGCACTCCGCGGTGATTAGACCTCTGTGGAAAACGGCCAATCCCTTGCTCTAGGGAAGCGGCAACCCAGCCCGTCGGGCAACACACCCTTCTCCCGTCAATCCCTCTCCGCAAAAATATTCCACTTTACCGAAATTCGGAAACGGCGTATGTGTCGCTCATCCCGGCTCATCCTTGAGGGGCGATCTCGTTGTCGTCTTGATTGCGAGCCGGGCTTGCGATGGACGCGGCAGCGTCGGTACGAGATGGTGCGGGCAGGGCGGGTAGACCCTGTGAGCCCGCAACCGCGTGCGGACGAGCGGCGCTGCTAGGCTTCGTCTCGCCTGTAAGTTTTCGGCTTCGTCGACAGGGCTGGAAAAACTGCGGCGAAATGGCGGGCCGTGCGTACGGCAAAACCGTGTGGTCCTGGCCGTCGTTGCTACGGTCAAGCTTTCGCGGAGGTGTGTGCGAGCCCAACCGGGCAGACAGCATCATCCAAATTCGCGAGGCGAGGGAGGCCAAAGAGAACTCGGCTCCCGGGAGAGCACGGCATAAGCCGTCCAACCGTCGCGCAGGGAAGGCCGAGTGATTGGCTACACCTGTATGCTGCTGTGCGGTTTTCCTGCGTGTGCTTTTCGCGCAGCGGACTTGCGGGTGCCAGCCGGCACCCGGCCTTCCCTGCGCCCTCTTGGATATGAGGGCGGAGTGACGAAGCAAAGCTCGGGCGAAACGCGCCGCGAGAACGAGAAATCATGTCCGCTGTTTGAATGCCTGGTCGCGTCATGTGCCGCGACGTCTCGGTGGCAGGCGCTCAGGATGAATTGCCGAAGCGATGCTCTGGAAGTCCCTGTGCAATGCCATCAATGGCCAGAACATGACCCGCCTGGGGTTCGCGGCCCAGTTGCTCGCGATCAAGAAACTTTCTCGCCGTCGTCACGAACAGGGTCTTCAGATCGGCTCCGCCGAAGCATACGCAGGTCGGATTGGTCGCCGGCACCGGAATGACGGTATCGATCCGGCCGTCCGGCCGATAGCGCACCACCCGGCCGCCGGAGAAGAATGCGGTCCACAGTCCGCCCGCAGCGTCGATGCACGCGCCGTCGGGCCTCTCGCCGGAGGCGCTGTAATCCGCGAACAGCCGTCTGTTGCTAATCGCGCCGTCATCGAGATCGAAGTCGAACTGCCAGGTGCGGTAACGCCTCGTGTCCGTGAAGTAGAGCGTGCGATTGTCGGGCGAGAACGCGATGCCGTTCGTCACGATGACATCGCCGAACATGCGCGTTGTCCGGCCGTCCGCGTCCACCCGATACAGCGCTCCGTTCGGCCGATGCAGCTGGTTGTCCATGGTGCCGATCCACAGCCGGCCCCGCGCGTCGACGCGCCCGTCGTTCAGGCGATTGTCGAGGCCGCTTTCGACCTCGCAGAGCTGACCTGGAGGATCGTCATCGAACGCGCGGCGATAAAGCCTCAGATCCTGCGCGAGCAGGTGGGAGCCATCCGCCGTCAAGGCCTGACTGCCGAGGAAGTTGCATGCGTACGGAATAACCTGATGCGCGCCTGTCGCCGGATCGAAGGATTGATGCAGCCGCCGGTCGATGTCGACCCACCACAGCTTGCGGGAGCTGTCGCACCACAATGGCGTTTCGCCGAGGATGTCGCCTGTGGCGACCGCGGTCTCGACCCGATGCGCGGGAATCATGTCAGGAGTCATCCCGAAATCCGATTGCAGCGACGAGCGCTGTCTCCGAACGACGTCAGGCCGCGGACGATCAATCCTCGTTCCAGGAGGCGAGGGCGTGCGCGACGCACCCGTTGATGTGATCGGTGAGCACGGTTTTGGCGCTTTTGATGTCGCGCTTGAGGGCGCATTCGAGCAGCGCCTTGTGCTGGTTGATCGTCTCTGCGCCGCGGTAGCGCAGCGCATAGCGGAAATATTTGTCGAACACGATCGCGTGGGTCTGCATCAGCTCGCGCGAACCGCAATTCGAGATGAGAGCCTGGTGGAATTCGCCGTCGTAGCGTTTGCGCAGCTCGGGATCGTCCCCCTCCTTGAGGACGGTGCGTTCGGTGGCCGCCAGCTTGTGATGCGCGGACACCACGCGGCCCTCCCACTCGACGTCGCCGGCACGAAACGACTCGGCCATTGCATGCTGCTCCAGCAGGATGCGCAGGCCGGCGAGTTCACGCAGGTTCTGGATGGATATCGGCGCCACCTCGAAGCCGCGCTGGCCCTCCGCGACCACGAATCCCTCCGAAGTCAGCCGATTGAGGATCTCGCGCAGCGTGGAGATGCTGACGCCGTAGTCCTCTTTCATGGCGTCGAGCTTGAGACGTCCGGACGGCGTCAGCACGCCGAAAATGATGTCGGATCGAATCCGCTGATAACCGCTGTCGCCCGCCGACAAGGGGCGCCCCTCGAGTGACGTCATGCTCTCCGATCCCGCAATATGCGCGCAACGCCCGTGGTGGGCGGCCGAACCATCAATGTTACCAGCAATATAGCAGACACCTAACAACAGACGTAATCAAAAATATCAGATGAATTGCAATTTATCATTTGACCAAGAAATGTAGTTATGTTTTTTGATTGGCCTGAGGGTGCAGAAAAGAATGGCTGAAGCCGCCGTCGTGCCCCGATCGAACAGGGAGGTCAAAATGAGCTTGTTGGTACGGGCGCTGTCTGCGACGGCGATCTGCGTGGCGCTGACGGTCGGTGCATCCGCTGAGGACATTCAGGAGCGCACGATCAGGTGGGGACACCTGAACAACACCGATCACCCCGTCAGCGCGGGGGTGCAGAAATTTGCGGAGATCCTGCTGGCGAAGAGCGGGGGCAAGATGAAGATTCGTGAGTTCGCGGCCTCGCAGCTCGGCAACGAGCTGCAGCAGCAATCCGCGCTGCGCGGCGGCACGCAGGAAATGCTGTCGGCCTCGACGACGTCGCTCGCAACCGTCGTGCCGGAGTTCGGCCTCATCGACTTTCCATTCATCGTGAAGACCATCGAGCAGGCGGATGCTCTCGGGACCGGCAAGTTCGGCACGTCGATGCTCGATACGTTGCCGTCGAAGGGGCTGATCGGTCTGGGCTATTGGGGCCTCGGCTTCCGCAACGTCACCAACAGCACGCGGCCGATCACCAAGGTCGAGGATTTCAACGGCCTCAAGCTCCGCGTCATTCCGAACCCGGTCTATCTCGAGACCTTCGGATCCTTCAAGGCCAATCCCGTTCCGATGGCCTTCGGCGAACTCTATTCGGCGTTGGAGACGCGCACCGTCGATGGCGAGGAGAACCCCTTCACGGTCATTCTCTCCAACAAGTTCTACGAAGTGCAAAAATACGTTTCCGCCACCAATCACACCTTCACCCTGAACATTATCCTGGTGAGCAAGGCGTTTTGGGACAAGCTCTCGCCGACCGAGCAGCGCCTGATGCGCGAGGCGTATGAGGAAAGCCGAGGCTATCAAAAGGAGCAGACCCGCCTTCAGACCGAAAAGGCCCTCTCTGAATTACAGGCGAAGGGCATGCAGTACAACACCGTCGCGCCGGAAGAGCTCGATCGCATGCGCAAGACCGCGCAGCCGGTGGTCGACAAGATTGCCGCCAATCTCAAGCCGGAGGCGGTCAAGCTGTTCAACGACGAGCTCGATCGCATCCGCAAGGACGTGAAATAGTCGACCTCGTCAGCATGCAAGAGGCAGAGCCGGCCAGTCGGCCGGCTCTGAACCCGACTTTGCCCGGACGACACGCATGGCGCGGATTCTCGACCTCTATTGCACCCTGCTGAAGGGCATCATCGCCGCATGTCTTGCGGTGATGGTGGTGCTGGTGTTCGGCAACGTTGTCCTGCGCTACGGCTTCAATTCCGGTATCGCGATTTCCGAGGAGCTGTCGCGCTGGCTGCTGGTCTGGTTGACCTTCCTCGGCGCAATCGTCGCGCTTCGCGAGCACGCCCATCTCGGCGTCGACACTCTCGTCCGGATGCTGCCGGCCTCGGGCAAGCGCATCTGCTTCGTCATCAACTATTGCCTGATGCTGTTTGCCGACTGGCTGCTGCTTTCGGGAAGCTGGCGCCAGACCATCATCAACATCGAGGACCGCGCGCCGGCCACCGGCCTGTCGATGGCTATCTTCTACGCAGTGGGCGTGGTCTTCGGCGTGTCCGCCGCAGTGATCCTTCTCTACGACCTCGTCCGCGTGCTCACGGGACAGGCCAGCGAATCCGACATGGTGGCCGTCAAGGAATCGGAAGAGCACTGATGTCTCATCGAACCATGTCAGGCGGCGCTTACGTCCAGCAATCCACCGGGATCGCGTCATGACGGTCGCCGTCTTCACCTTCTCGCTGCTGGGCGCCATGGCGCTGGGCATGCCGATCGCCTTTGCGCTGATCGTCTGCGGCGTGGCCCTGATGAGCACGATCGACATGTTCGACGCGCAGATCGTGGCGCAGAACGTCATCAACGGCGCGGACAGCTTTCCGCTCATGGCCATTCCCTTCTTCATGCTCGCCGGCGAGGTCATGAACAAGGGTGGTTTGGCCAAGCGAATCGTCAACGTTGCGCTCGTCGCGGTCGGCCATTTTCGCGGCGGCCTTGGTTACGTCACGATCCTCGCGTCCTGCATCCTTGCGTCGCTCTCGGGCTCCGCGGCAGCCGATGCCGCGGCACTGGCTGCCCTGCTGGTGCCGATGATGGTGGCGGCGGGCCACAAGAAATCCTATGCGGCGGGTCTGGTCGCGGCCGGCGGCATCATCGCGCCCGTGATTCCGCCCAGCATCGGATTCGTCATTTTCGGTGTCGCCGCGGGCGTGTCGATCTCGAAACTGTTTCTGGCCGGGATCGTCCCCGGGCTGTTGCTCGGGGCGGGGCTCTGCCTGGCCTGGTGGTGGGTGGTCCGCCAGGAGAACCTGACGCCCCCGCCAAGAGCATCGCTCTCGGAAATGGTGAAAGCGGTGGTCGACGGCTTCTGGGCGTTGATGCTGCCGGTCATCATCGTGGTCGGCCTGCGTTTCGGCATCTTCACGCCGACGGAAGCCGCAGTGGTCGTCGCCGTCTATTCGCTGTTCGTTGCGACCTGCATCTATCGGGAATTGAAGCTGTCGCAGCTTTACGAGGTGTTCGTCTCCTCGGCCTTGACGACGAGCATCGTCATGTTTCTCGTGGCAGCCGCGCTGGTGTCGTCCTGGCTCATCACCGTGTCCGAGATTTCGGCACAGATCGTCACCCTGCTCAAGCCTTTCATGGGCAACAACACGCTCCTGATGCTGGCGATCATGGTCGTGGTGGTGATCGTGGGGACGGCTCTCGACATGACGCCGACCATCCTCATCCTCACGCCGATCCTGATGCCGATCGTCAAGGCGGCGGGCATCGATCCCGTCTACTTTGGTGTCCTCTTCATCATCAATAATGCGATCGGCCTCATCACGCCACCGGTCGGTATCGTGCTGAACGTGGTTTGCGGCGTCTCCAGGATCAGCATGGAGGACATCATCAAGGGCGTCTGGCCCTTCTTGATTGCGCAACTGATCGTCCTGTTCGCGATGGTGCTATTCCCGGGGCTGGTGACGATCCCGGCCAAGTGGTTCAGCGGCTAGACGCGTCGGCAACAAAAGAAGGACAAGCCAAAATGGCCGCAAGGATCATGATCCTCAACGGACCCAATCTCAATTTCCTCGGCATCCGCGAGCCCCACATCTACGGCTCGACGACGCTCGGGGAGATCGAGGCGAGCTGCAAGGCGCTGGCCGACCAGCTCGGGGTTTCGATGTCGTTCCATCAATCGAACATGGAGGGCGAACTCGTCAGCCTGATCCAGTCCGCCCATGGCAACGCGGACGCCATCATCATGAACCCCGCGGCCTATTCATTCACCTCGATCGCGCTGATCGATGCGCTGAAGATTTTCGAGGGTGTAAAGATCGAGGTGCATATCTCGAACATCCACGCGCGGGACGAGCTGCACCGCCACTCGATCACGTCGAGCGCCTCCACGGCAGTCATTTGCGGCCTGGGTCCCTATGGTTATCTCGCCGCGATGCTCGCGGCGGTCCAACGGCTAGGGCAATTGCCTGCGACCATCGCGCCAGCTCTGCACGGGCTTGCGGCCGGCGGCAAGGCGTAGGCATGGAGGGCGGGATGCGCGGCACGGGATTTCTCGCCATCTGGAGCGACGTCGAGGCTCACGACCTGACCGACTACCGGCACTGGCTGACGCGTGAGCACACGACCGAGCGCGTGACGACGAAGGGCTTCCTGGCATCGCGTGTCTTCCGCGCGGCAAGGGACGACATCAACCGCTTCTTCATTCTGTACGAGCTGGGGACGCCGGAGGTCCTCGACGGCGAGGCCTATCTGGCGCGCCTCAACGCACCGACGCCGTGGTCCCGGCGCATCATGCCGAAGCTTGGCAATTTCATGCGGGGCGGCGGCGTCATGATTGCGCGGGGAGGGCGGGGCGAGGGCGCATCGATCGTGGCGCTGCGGATCGAGACGTTGCCGAAGGATCCCCAGGGTCTGGCTCAGGCGCTCGTTGCGTGCGACGGGGTTGCCGCGGTGCAGATCGGCGCGACCGACGAGGCGCGGACATCGGTGCGGACGACCGAGAAGGGCATGCGGAAGAACGAGGGCTTTTTCGCCGGACTTTTGCTGATCGAGGCGCTCGACGTCGCGTCGTTGCAGGGCGCCTTGCGGAAAGCCGCGGAAATTGCCCCCGACGTCATGGCCGGGGCGAGCGAGCCGGAAGTTTATCAAAGCATGTTTGCGCTCGAGGCCCGTATCGCAGATTTCGGCTGATGACAACGTTCTCGCTCGCCGCGGTGACTTGCTCGAGCTTGCGCCGCCTGCTGCCCGACGTCAGATTCGTCTGGATTGCCGGCTGACGTGGCATCCCGATACCTGAGGAACGCTCCGCGTCAGGAGTGCACCGCTCCATCCCGGGGCCTGTAAAAGGCGGCGAGAGCGGGCTTCGTTCGAGCTCGCGTGTTCGCCGCTCCGGGCTAGGAACTCTTGCGCACCATCGAGGCTTGACTCAGCGGGCCAGCGTCGCCGCCGATTTGCTGGCCTGCACGGCCCCGCCTCCAAGCCCCCATACCCCCCAGGGTGGGGCCGTGTCTCTTCGCAGGAGATGCAATGCCGGAGCCGACCGATCACGACATCAGAGAACGCGCGCACCGCTTGTGGGAACAGGCGGGCAAGCCGGAAGGCCGCGAGGACGAGTTCTGGCACGCGGCCGAGCAGGAGTTGCGCAACGAGGACAAGTCGAACCCGATGCGGACGCCGGATACGCTGTGACCAACAAGGGCTGCCATTCTGCCACGGTCTGGGATGGGTCTGCGTAAACCATCCGCTCCGCGCCTGGAGCGAGGAATTGGGCGGCTGCCGCTGTGGTGAGGGCATGCCCTGCACCTGCAACACGACGGAAGATCCCGAAACAAGAGTGGTGATCGTCGAAGCTGACACGACCTGGCATTTGAAGGCGGAACAGAAGCCTTCCAGCAGGAATTGAGGTTGTGAGCAGCACGGGCTGCGACGCAGGCCGGTGGCTACGGCGGGGTTTGCGGTGGATGAGCAGCAAAAGATAGAGCACCAGATCGAACTCGCAACGCGAGCGGCTGCGCTCGTTAAAGACGAAACCACCGTCCAGCGATTCAGGAGTTTCGCCGAGGAGCTGAAGCAAAAGCTCCTTCGCATGATGCGGCGCGGCAAGGTACGAGCGCGCGCGTACGAGCTCTGGGAGCAGGCCGGTCGCCCGGCCGATCGCGATGTGGAGTTCTGGGTCGAAGCGGAACGGCAGATCGAAGAAGAGCGCGATCAGCGGAGGTCCTCGGATTCAGAGAAACGATAGTAGCTGGCGCTGCCGGTAGCCACATCGGCAGCGAACAAGCTCGGCCGCGCGTTCCTGGACAGAGAAAAAGCCGCCGAGCTCTTCACCCTGGCGGCTTCAAAAGTTTCGTAGCTGTTGGTCGCCTCTCCAGCCTCATGCGTACCGCCGTTACCTTGTTTGCGGCCATGCAAGATCAATCTACGCGACGGCGCTCGATTCTGCTGTGACCTGAAGCACACATTGGAAGGGGCGATGTGTCGGGAAGCTTGGGAGGGCGCCGACTTTGATGGGACGGCCCGTCATTGGCCTATGCGCCGGCCGCGACACCGAGGCGGCCTATGCCTGGAAGCTTCAGCGCGGGGCGGCGGATGTCGAGGCCGAGCACCGCGCCGAGGAAATTGATCTCGACCCCTTCGACCCAGCCGATGGTCATGCCGAGATAGCCCGACAGCGAGGCGTAGAGCCCGGTGCCGGACGCCGTGATGCCGGCCCAGCGTCCGCTGTAGGGAAAGTCCTTGCCGATAGCGGTCGGCGGCAGCACGGCACGCAGCTCGGGAACAGCATCCAGCGCCGCCTGCACGAAGGTGTTGGAATTCGGTCCCGGCCAGGCGCTGTAGTCGCCATAGGCGCGGAACTTGTAATTCTCGATGACGGCACGGATCTTCGGAATCAGCGCTTCGGCCCGCGCGCCATCGACGGCGACCACCGTTTCCGGGAGGGCTCCGAACCAGCGGCCGTCGGGCGGGAAGCCGTTGCTGCGAACAGGGTCGCCCCAGGCCGTGTAGTCGTATCGGCTATAGGTTGTGGCGCCCTTCTCCTTGACGACGATCCAGGTGTGGACGGCAAAAATACTGCGCCAGCGCACGGTGCGCGCGGCGAACACTCGGATCAGCGCATCCGGATTGGCCGATGCGGGCGGCAGCAGGCCGGCGCTGGAGCGATCCGCCGTCTGCCAATTGCCGCGGCCGTCGCCGCGCAAATAATAGCGGCCGGCCGACACGCCGATCGGCAGGAAGATCAGCAGCAGGAACAGAATCAAGGATTTCCTCAAGGGCAAACGGCGATCAGGCGGGACGATGCCACCAATATAGTTCGCAAGGCACGCCGCGCCAGCGCTCTCCTGCTCTTGCATTCGGGTGGTGCGGCCATATGTTGCCTCCATGAGGAAGTTGTCGCTCGTCGAGGACCAGGCCATCCAAGCGCGAATCGCGTACATCGCGGGCGCCGAGATTTTCGATCGCCTCTTCGCCGGCATCCGGTTCGACGAAATCGACGGCAATCTGCTGTTTGCCATTGCCAGCGACGAAGACTGCGCGGCCGAGATCGAGGACGAGTTCTCGCACCAGCTCGCTGTGGTCGCCACGCACATCCTCGCGCAGAGCGTGGACGTGGTCGTGGTGCTGCCGAAGGTTCTGCAATAGCCGCCTGCCCGTTAGCCTTCTGCCCGTTCAGGCCGCTTGCCTTTGCCCCCTGTCTCTGCTTTTCAACGCAATTGCAAAATTGTAATGACGTCAGTGGGCGCTCAAGCCCGAGGCGCGTTATCGACGGAGCTCGACGGGAGGGCTCGTCGTCGCTCGCCTCTATTTGCGAAACAAAGTTGGATACACATTGGCGCCCACCAGCAAAGCCCGGGCCACGACCGGCGCGATAAAGACAAAAAGCAAGAGCTCGACAAGCGTAGGCTCGATAAGCAAGAGCGCGAAGAGCACGAGTTCGAAAAGCAAGAGGTCGAAAAGTACCAGCTCGACAAGCAAGCGCCCGGACAAGAGCGCCTCGCGTTCCGCGGTCGCCTCCTCATCGCCGCTCGGCATGCTGGCGCTGCATCTGCTCGAGCAGTGGGAGAAGTCCGGCCGCGACGGCCTCGTCTTCCTCTGCGACGACGAGAGTAGGGCGGAGCGGCTGGGCGGCGTGATCCACGCCCTCGATCCCTCGGTCGACGTGCTGGTGTTTCCGCGCCTGAACACGCTGCCCTTCGACGGCCTCGAGCCCTCCCGCGAGATCGCGGGCCGGCGCAGCTCGGTGCTGCGGCGTCTCGCCAAGACAAAGAAGCCCGTCTTCCTGGTGTCCACCGCGGAAGCCATCATGGAACGGCTGCCGCTGCCGGCGAGCTGGTCGCGGTCGAGCCTCACGCTGAAGGTGGGCGCGCCCTATTCCGAGACCGAGCTGGAGACGCGGCTGGAAGCTCTCGGCTACGATCTCGACGAAGAGGCGGAGTATCCGGGCGGTGTCCTGTTCCATGGCAAGACGTTCGAAGTGTTTCCCGCCGGCGCACTCGCTCCCTTCCGGATCGAGCATTCCGGCGACACGATCCGCAAGATCGTCGCGGTTGATCCTATCGAGCACGAGGTCGTCTACGAGACCCCGGAATTGATCATAGATCCCATGTCCGAGCGGATCGCTCTGGGAGCTACGCGCGGACAGCGGGCGACACTGCCTGATTATTGCAGCCGCGCGCGATGGATCGCGGATGCCGGGGTATCGGCTCACGCCGAGAGCTGGCTGGGCACGATCGAGGACGCTGCCGGCCGCAGGGATGCGGAACGCGAATATCTGGGGCAGGCGGACTGGAAGCAGCTGAAGAAGCGCATCAGCGTGCTGCCGCGCAAGACGGCCTTCATCTCGACGCCGGAGTTCTCGAAGCTGGCCTCGCCTCGCAAGGCGCTTCGCGCCTTCGTCGCCGACATGCAGCGCGGCGGATCGCGGCTGCTGTTCGTCGCGGCCGTCGAGGACGACCTTCGCGCGATGGAGCGCATGAGCGGCATCAAGGCGGAGCGCCTGGCCGATTGGAGCGAGGTGACGAAGGCACGGAGCCGCGAAGGCGCGCTGCTGGCCGATTTCGACGCGGGGTTCATTGGCGCCGGCCGCAAGCCGCTCGTCGTCGTGACCGCGTCCGACGTGCTCGGCAGCCGAGCCCATCATCCGCAGCCGATGGCGCGCGCCTGGAATCCGGCTTTCGATCATCCCGACGTGCCGGAAAAGGGCGCCGCTATCGTCCATCTGCAACGCGGGCTCGCCGTGCTCGATGGCTTGCAGACCCTGGATATGGGCAAGGGATCGCGACGCGAGATGATCAGGCTCAAATTCGCGGGCGACAATGCCGTGCTCGTACCGCCCTCCGATCTTGCCGTGATCTGGCCTTATGCCGGCGAGCCCGGCAAGCTGACGCTGGACAAGGCGGACGGTAGCAGCTGGTGGGCGCGGCGCACCGAGGCGGAAGCGGAAATCCAGGTCGCCGCCAAGGCGCTCGCCAAACACATCAGCCAGCGCCTCCGCCGTCGTGCACCGAAACTGGTGCCGCCGGGGCCAGCTTACGAAAAATTCGTCGCGCGGTTCCCCTATTTCACGACAGTGGACCAGGCCCAGGCGATTCAAGACGTCCTCGACGATCTTGCGGCGGGCCATCCCATGGACAGGGTGATCTGCGGTGACGTCGGCTTCGGCAAGACCGAGGTCGCGCTGCGGGCGGCGGCCGCAGTGGCGCTGTCCGGCAAGCAGGTGGCGATCGCGGCGCCGACGACCGTGCTGGCGCGGCAGCATGTCGAAACCTTCCGCAAGCGATTCGGCCCTCTCGGCATCGAGGTGGGAAGCCTGTCGCGGGCCAGTTCAGGCCCGGAGACGCGAGAGACCAAGGAGGGGCTGCGGCGCGGCACGCTGAAAGTCGTGGTCGGCACGCAGGCGCTTGCGGCAAAGGACGTGAAGTTCGCCGAACTCGGCCTCGTCATCATCGACGAAGAGCAGCATTTCGGGGCGGCCGAGAAGGCGAAGCTTTCAGGCCTCGCCAAGGGGGCCCATTCGCTGTGGATGAGCGCCACGCCGATCCCGCGCACGCTCGCGGCGGGTCTTGCCGGCTTCAGGGACCTCAGCGTGATCGCCTCGCCGCCGGTTCATCGCCTTCCCATCGTGACCAGGATCGCGCCGCTGTCCGATGCTGCCATTGCCGCAGCGCTGCTCCGTGAGCGCAGGCGGCACGGTCAGAGCTTCCTGATCTGCCCACGCATCCAGGATCTGGAGCCGATGCTGGCGCGGGTGCAATCGGTGGCTCCGGAGCTGCGCATCGTCTGTCTTCACGGCAGACTGCCCGTGGACGAGATCGACGATCGCATGATGAGTTTCGTCGATGGCGAGGCGGATGTGCTGCTGGCGACCAATATCGTGGAAAGCGGTCTCGATATTCCGCGCGCGAACACCATCGTGGTGTGCTGGCCCGAAAAGTTCGGGCTTGCGCAGCTGCATCAGCTCAGGGGACGGGTGGGACGCGGCGGCACGCGCGCTTTTGCTCATCTGCTGACGGAATCGACCTCGGAGCAGTCCGAGAAGCGCCTGGCGGTACTGGAGGAGTTCAGCAAGCCCGGGGCCGGCTTTGCGATCAGCGAGCGCGACCTCGACCTCAGGGGCGCCGGCGATCTGTTCTCGGAACAGCAGTCCGGGCATGTCCAGGTGTTCGGACCGGTGCTCTACAGTCATCTGCTGAAGCGCGCGTCCGAGCGAGGCAGCGATACCGGGGCCGATCTGTGGGTGCCCGATCTCAATATGCCGCTCGCCGACATGCTGCCTGAAGGCTACGTGCAATCCGAGGCGGTCCGGCTCGAGATCTATGGGCGCGCTGCCAGGTGCCGGAGCGACGACGATCTGGAAGATCTGGAAGAGGAGATCTCGCGTCGTTTCGGCAGGCTGCCGCCGGAGGCCCGCGACTTCTTCGCCTCCGCCAGGCTGCGGATCGATTGCAAGCGGCGCGGTATCGTCAGGCTCGATGTCGGGCCCGAGGCCGTCGCCGCGACGTTCCTGCCGGGGCGACTACGGAAATCGAGGGCGAAGTCGCAGACGGGAGCGCTGCAGCGCGACGGCGACCGCGTTGTTCACGCCGGCCGCCGCGACCAGGATCCGTTCAGCCGGGTCGAGGAGTTTCTCGACCTGCTGGACGGCTAGGGATCATTCGGTCTGCTCGACTGCCGCCGGCATTTTCGCCACCGACATCAGCGAGCGAGCCACCTGGTTGAGAAGCTGATCGGCGTTCTCCTCCTCGGCGAGCGATTTCGACAGCAGGGCGACAATGGCACTGTGGCGAAGCTGCTGGGCGAGGTTGCGCGCCGTGGTGTAGCCCGCGATCTCGTAATGCTCGACGCGCTGCGCTGCGCCGATCAGGGCGAGGTCGGCCGCCGCGTCCTCCTTGTCCTCGCCCTCGGCCATGATCTCCTGGCCTTCCTCGACGAGGCCCATCATGCCCTTGCAGGGCTTGGCGCGGGCGGATTTACCGAGCATTTCGAAGCATTCGTTGATGCGCTCGACCTGCGCTTCGGTCTCGGCGAGGTGCTGCTCGAACAGCTCGCGCAACTGATCGAAGCGGGCGGCCTCCGCCATCTTGGGAAGCGCCTTGGTCAATTGCTTCTCGGCATGCAGGATATCGCGCAGCTCGTTGATGAGCAGATCGCCGAGACCCGCTTCGTCCGCGGGCGGCGAGCTCTCGGTGACGATGGCCGAGGCCGGACCCGGTTCGCCCGCCTGGATCGCCGGCGACTCCGTGAACACCCAGTCGCCGCCCTCGTTCCACGGGCCGCGCGTGTCGATCTCGCCATGGTCGCCGGCGCCGGTGGAATCGTTGAAGAACTGGTCCACGAGGCCGGGCGTCGGCGCGATGCGGCCGATGCTGAACGCTGGCTTGCCCATGCTCTCGAGCGCGAGCGCGAACGCCTTCATGTGCGTGATCTCGCGGGTCATCAGGAACTGCAGCGCGTCCTTGCTGCCGGCGTCGTCGCAGAAATTGATCAGCCGCTCGTAGACGATCTTGGCCCGCGCCTCCGCGGCGATGTTGCTGCGCAGATCGACGTCAAGCTCGCCGGTGATCTTCAGATAGTCGGCGGTCCAGGCATTGCCCTGGGAGTTGAAGAGATTGACGCCGCCGCCGCCGGCGATGGCGAGGAGGGGATCGGCTTCGGCCGCCTGGCGGTCGAACTTCGACGGCTTGAGATGCATCCGCGCCAGCGTGCCGACCACTTCCAGATGGCTGAGCTCTTCGGTGCCGATGTCCATCAGCAGGTCCTTGCGATCGGGATCCTCGCAGTTCAACCCCTGGATCGAGTACTGCATCGCGGCGGCGAGCTCGCCATTGGCGCCGCCGAACTGCTCCAGCAGCATGTTGCCGAAGCGGGGATCCGGCTCGTCGACGCGAACGGTGAACATCAGCTTCTTGACGTGGTGATACATGGTGGGGACTCTCGTATTGGGAGGACAGGAAAGAGGATGTCTTCCGAACGGGCGGCTTTAGCGTTCGTTCCTCGCGAAACGACCTGCGCCGATGATATCGGGCGCAGGTCGTTCGAAGTCGATCGGCAGGATTGTGGGCGTATTCGTTTAGCGTTGGTCCGGACGCTTGGCGGGCGGCCCATTCTTGTTGCCTGGCGCGCCCTGAATATTCGACGGGTCCTGCGACTGCACGGCGGTGTTGCCAGTGGAGCTCGTCGAACTCGATCCAACGGTCTCACCAGGCTTTGCGGCCGGCCCGTTCTTGTTGCCGGGCTGCCCGGCAATGCCGGCACCCGAATTCTGCGCGCTCGGCGCGGACGAAACGTCAGGCTTGCTGGCCTGCGCCCAGGCTGCTCCAGGCAGCGCGAGAGCGGCGAGGATAACGGCACCTGTGAACTTCATCTCGGTGTTCTCCGACTGATGCCCCATCTACTCGAACGCCGATAACCTGCGTGCGTTCCCTGTCGTCATCAACTCGAAAGCGTCGGCTCACCGTGTCACGACCAACTACCCCGGCAGCGGCGCCTCCACGACGTCCAGCAGCGCGCCGAGGCCCTGGCGCAGGCGGCGCGTGGCGATGGTTTCGGTGGCGAGACCGAACACCACGAGGGATCGCCCCGTCATCGCATAAACGTGCCCGAACTCGAATGCGGGCATTTGCCCCTCCGGTTGATTGGTGTCGATCAACCCGATCCAGCTGCGTCCCTCGGCGACTGCGGGCAAGGTGAAATTCACGACGTCGTAATGGGCGTTGTAGATCAGCAGCATGGTTGCGTCCGAGCCGCGGCGCTTGATCCCGGTCTCCTGGGCGCGGCCGTCGAGCAGCAGGCCGAAACATTTGGCGTTACCGTCCTGCCACTGGTCCGTCGTCATTTCCTCCCCGGACGGCGCGAGCCACGTCACGTCCTTCACGTCCAGCTCTTCATTGTGGGAGCCGACCAGGAAGCGGCTGCGGTAAAGAATCGGAAATGCCTTGCGCGTGGCGATCAGCTTGCGCGTGAATTCGCGCAGGCTGCGGCCATTTGCGGTGATGCGGAGCCAGTCGAGCCATGTGGTCTCGTTGTCCTGGGCGTACGCGTTGTTGTTGCCGTGTTGGGTGTGTCCGAATTCGTCGCCGGCAAGCAGCATAGGCGTGCCGTGCGACAACAACATGGTCGCCAGCAGATTGCGCTTCTGGCGCTCGCGCAGCGCCGTGATGTCCGGATCGTCCGTCGGTCCCTCGGCGCCGCAATTCCAGGAATGATTGTCGCTGTGGCCGTCGCGATTATCCTCACCATTGGCTTCGTTGTGCTTGTCGTTGTACGAGACGAGGTCATTGAGATTGAAGCCGTCATGGGCTGTGACGAAGTTGACGCTGGCCCATGGCCGGCGGCCGCGCTTGTTGAAGAGATCGCCGGATCCGGACACGCGCTTGGCGAAGTCCGCGATCGATCCCTCATCGCCCTTCCAGAAGGCGCGCACGGTGTCCCTGAACTTGTCGTTCCACTCCGCCCATCCCGGCGGAAACTGACCGACCTGATAGCCGCCCGGACCGATGTCCCAGGGCTCGGCGATCAGCTTGACGCTGGAAAGCACGGGGTCCTGCCGGCAGGCATCGAGGAAGCCGCCGCCTTCATCGAACCCGTAAGGTTCGCGCGCCAGGATGGTGGCGAGATCGAAGCGGAAACCGTCGACCCGCATCTCGGTCGCCCAGTAGCGCAGGGAATCCGCGACCAGTTGCAGCACGCGTGGATGCGACAGGTTCACCGTGTTCCCGGTACCGGTGTCGTTGATGTAGTAGCGCTGCTGGTCCGGCAGCAGGCGGTAATAGCTGGCGTTGTCGATGCCCTTGAACGAGAGGGTTGGGCCGAGCTCGTTTCCTTCAGCGGTGTGATTGTAGACGACGTCGAGGATGACCTCGACGCCATGGGCGTGGAACTGGTTGACCATGGCCTTGAATTCGTTCGCGAACGGCGTCCTGAGGTAACGCGGCTCCGGCGCGAAGAAGGCAAGGGAGTTGTAGCCCCAGTAATTGCGCAAGCCTTTCTCGACCAGATAGCTGTCGTCAACGAAGGCATGGATCGGCAACAATTCTGCACTGGTAATGCCAAGCGAGCGCAGGTAGGCCGGAACTTCCGAGTGCGCGAGACCGGAGAACGTGCCGCGGTCTGCGTCGGGCACCAGCGGATGCAACTGGGTAAACCCCTTGACGTGCATCTCGTAGACGATCGTCCGCTCCCACGGCACTTCCGGCTTGCGCGCGGCGCCCCAGGTGAAGGCCGGGTCGATGACACGGCATTTCTGCATCAAGGGCGCGCTGTCGCGTTCGTCGTAGGAGAGATCCTTGTCGGCATGGTCGAGCTGGTAGCCGAACAGCTCCGGTCCCCAGCGCAACCGGCCGACCAGCTGCTTGGCGTAGGGATCGAGCACGAGCTTGTTGGGATTGAAGCGGTGTCCAGCGTCGGGTTCGTAGGGGCCATGGACGCGGTAGCCGTAGACGGTGCCGGGGCGGGCCGAGGGCAAATAGCCGTGCCAGACTTCGTCGGTATATTCGGGGAGTTCGATCCGCTCCAGTTCGGTTTCGCCGCTGTCGTCGAACAGGCAGAGTTCGACCTTGGTGGCATGGGCTGAAAACAGCGCGAAATTGACGCCGAGCCCGTCCCAGGTGGCGCCGAGCGGAAACGGCTTGCCCTCGCTGATGCGGGAGCGGCGCAGGCTCGAGGCCGCCCGCGTCAGGGTGTCGTCTGAATGTACCGTTTGATCCATCGCTGCCCCCGAATAGCCCCTGAAGAATTTGGTGAGGTTGCCGTCACTTCCGCGTCGCCTGCTCGCCGACGGTCGCAGAAGTAATCACCGCGACAGGAGGCACATCGTCCGGCTTCGGCAGCGTGGTTGCCCTTTGCAGCGCCGCCTCCTTGCTGATAGCCGCAATCGAGTTGCCAATCCGCTCGACGATGCTGGTCAGCTCTGCGTCGGATAGTCCGAGACGCTTTCTGACGAGGCGCACCTGAGTACGGTCGGCGAGGTCGAGCTTGTTGCGGATCGGCTGTGGCTTCGAGCGGCGCATGACGAAAACTCCCGTGTGGAGTTGCAACCGTCGCCCCGGCGATTCCGTTCCCTGTTTGCAACAGTGATCTTCCCCAACCCATCGTCGCCGCACCTCGGCCCAAAAGTGCACACAACGCACATGGCGCATCGGTGTGGCGCCGGCCTGAGGAACGAATGCCCAAATCTCGGCTTCTCCCGTTGAGCATGCTCAAGCGATCGTAAAATCGAGCCTCGCGAAGCGTGCCGTAACTTCCAGCCATGCACGCAAAGGCGGCCAGGTTTGAGTCACAGTTTGGGAATGGCTGGGCCAGCGCGACACCACGGCCCTCGATGCCTCGACCACGGGGTCTGCTTCAATCTGTGGGCGCCGACGGCGCAATCGGTCGAATTGCTCGAAGCCGGCCGGCCGCCACTCCGGATGATGCGCGACCACGATGGCTGGTACCAGGCGTTGAGTCCCACCGCGCATGTCGGCACGCGCTATCAGTTCAGGATCAACGAAGACCTGGTCGTTCCCGATCCCGCCTCGTTCTTCCAGCCGGACGACGTCGGGGCCCCGAGCGAGCTGGTGGACACTGCGGCGTTCCGAGACTCGGTGCTCTATCCCGGCCGCCCTTGGGCGGAGGCCGTGATCTACGAGTTGCACGTCGGCACCTTCAGTGAGGAGGGCACCTATGCCGGCGTCGAGAAGAAGTTGCCCTATCTGCGCGATCTCGGCATTACCGCAATCGAGCTGATGCCGCTCAATGATGTCCCCGGCCGGCACAATTGGGGCTATGACGGCGTGCTGCTGAATGCGCCGAATGCGCGCTACGGCAGGCCGGAAGACCTCAAGCGGCTGTTACGCGCGGCGCATGCCCTCGACATCATGGTCTATCTCGATGTTGTCTATAACCATTTCGGACCGCAGCTGAACTATCTGCACCTCTATGCGGAAAGTTTCTTTACCGCGCGCCACAGCACCGGCTGGGGCCCTGCCGTCAACCTCGAGGGACACGACGGCGCGTTCGTGCGCGAGTTCCTGATCGAGAACGCGTTGATGTGGCTGCGCGACTACGGGTTCGACGGCTTGCGGCTCGACGCCGTTCACGCCCTGAAGGACGATTCCGACCGCCATTTCCTGATCGAGCTTGCCGAGACGGTTCGCAGTCAGCTGCCGGACCGGCGCGTGCATCTGATGCTGGAGAACGAGGCCAATCAGGCCCGCCTGCTCGACCGTGCTCAGGGGCGAACCCGGCTCTATGACGCGCAATGGGGCGATGATTTTCACAACGCGCTCCACGTCCTGTTGACGGGCGAGGACGAAGGCTATTATCGCGCGTTCGCAGACAGGCCGCTTGAACATCTCGCGCGAGCGCTCACCGAGGGCTTTGCCTACCAGGGCGAAATCTTTCCGCTGCATGACGAACCGCGCGGCGAGCCGAGCGCGCATCTGCCGCCTGATGCCACCATCTTCTTCGCCCAGAACCACGACCAGATCGGCAACCGCGCGCTCGGGGAGCGGCTTTCCGCGCTGGTCGGTCCGGAGAAGCTGGACCAGGCCATGGCACTGGTTCTCTTGAACCCGCATATTCCCCTGTTGTTCATGGGTGAGGAAGCCGCGGCCGAGACGCCATTCCTGTTTTTCGCAGACTGGTCCGGCGAAGCTGCCGAGCTGACGCGGGAAGGGCGGCGCACGGAGTTCGCGCACTTCAAGGCGTTCTCGACGCCCGGCATGCGCGCCAGGATTCCGGATCCGTGCGATGAAAAAACCTTCGGGGCATCGAAGCTCGACTGGGCCGGCATCGACCGCTCTCCCGCCAGCGCCAGGTTTCGCGGCCTCACAGCCCGATTGCTGAAGATACGGCGCGAGAAGATCGTTCCGCTGATCAAACGGGGTTTCGTTTCGGCTCATTGCAGGTTGCTGGGGGAGAACCAGCGTAAGGGCGGCCTGGATGCCCGTTGGCGGACGCAGAAGGGAGACATCTTGCAGATTGTTGCCAATTTCGCCGACCACGAACTGCCCATGCCGGCGCTGGTCGCGGGCGAGAGCCTATGGCGATTGGGCGCCGCCGACGCGCCAGCGCTGTTGCCGAGCGACATCATCGTGCGGCTTGGCCACGAGGCGTGATGGAACCGCGAGGAACGCTTCCGAAAGCTTTCCGTTAGCGGAGTAAATCCCTGGAGCCACTCCATGACCGAATATCCAAAGCCGCCTTATCCGTCCCAGCAGCAATCGATGCCCGGTTCGACCCGCGCGATGAATCCACGACCGGATCACGGCGAAGAGAGTTACAAGGGCTCCGGGCGACTGTCCGGAAAGAAGGCAATCATCACCGGTGGCGACAGTGGCATCGGCCGCGCGGTCGCGATCGCCTATGCCCGGGAAGGTGCCGACATCGTCATCGCCTATTTGAACGAGGACGAGGATGCCGCTGAGGTCAAGACGCTGGTGGAGCGCGAGGGACGCAAGGTCGTCCTGATCCCCGGCGACATCCGCAATCCCGATCATTGTCGCGCGATCATCCAGCGCACCGTCGAGGCGTTCGGCGCAATAGACATCCTCGTCAACAACGCGGCGCATCAGGACACGTTCAAGGAGATCGCTGAGATCAGCGACGAGGAATGGCAGCGGACGTTCGAGACCAACATTCACGCCATGTTCTATCTCACCAAGGCTGCGGTCCCCCACATGCGCCCGGGAGCGGCGATCATCAACACCGCGTCGGTGAACTCCGACATGCCGAATCCAACCCTGCTGGCCTATGCCACGACCAAGGGCGCCATTCAGAACTTTACCGGCGGCCTTGCGCAGATGCTGGCGGCAAAGGGCATTCGGGTCAATGCGGTCGCTCCGGGTCCGATCTGGACGCCGCTGATTCCGTCGACGATGCCGGAGGACAAAGTCAAGAACTTCGGCAAGCAAGTGCCGATGCAACGGGCCGGCCAACCGGCCGAACTTGCGACCGCCTATGTCATGCTCGCCGATCCACTCTCGAGCTACACGTCGGGAGCGACCCTGGCGGTCACCGGCGGCAAGCCGTTTATCTAAGCGATCGTGCAACGGGAACGTGGCGACCCGCGAGCAGGACCGCCACGTTCAGTACGTCTCGATCAAGCCGCGCTGGACGCCTTGGCATTGACGCCCTTGCGAAGCGCCACGGTGTTCAGCTTGGTGTTGGCGGCCTTCTCTTCGTTCAGGTTCGTCGTGAGGAAGCGCACGATGTCGTCGTGCCCGAGTTCCTCCGCCCATGCGATCAGCGTGCCGTAGCGGCACATCTCATAATGCTCGACGGCCTGTGCGTTGGCCACGATCGCGGCATCGAGCACGGCCTTGTCCTCGATTTCGCCCGCGGTCTCATCGGCCTCCTTGATGAGGCCGTCGATGGCGGGACAGTGTGTCCCGCTGGGCTCCTTGCCGAGCTTCGCGAATGCCTTGCCGAGCCTGTCGACCTGCTTGTTGGTCTCCTCCAGATGGGCTTTCAAGCCGGCGGCAAGGTCCCTGTTCGTCGCCTTCTCGATCATCTTCGGCAGAGCCTTGAGGATCTGCTGTTCCGCGTAATAGATATCCTGCAGGCCGTGCAGCAGCAGGTCTTCCATCGATTTGATGTCCTTGGTGAAGAATCCCATAAACGACGTCTCCTTTGACAATGATGGAACTGGAACGCTGCACAGCCCTAGCTGTTCCATTCCCGTGATCAGATCAGGAGAGCCGAATGAGCGATGGTGCGGATCATCTTGCGGGCCTGCTCGGACGAGCGGCGATGGACGTGTGGGGTGACATGCCCCGCGACATCCAGGAAGCGCTGTTCGAGACCGCCATGAAGGGGCGTCCTGCGGAGCGGGAAGAGCTCGCGCGGCTGCTGCACGAGCGGCATCCCCGTACGCTTCATCCGGCACGGCCTGGCTGAGCCGCGGCAGGAACGATTGTGTCAGAAGCCGATTTGTAAAATGGGCGAGGCGCGGTGAATGGGATTGACGAAGCCCGTGAGCCGTAGCTCGCCCAGGATCAAATCGGTGAGTCGATCGGCGTGACTGAAATGATGATCGGAAAATGGTACGACCCGATCTCCCAGCGATGGATCGTGCCTCGCGAGGAACGTCCGGTGGCGGACTATTCGCAGTCCAACCCGGAGAAGGGGCCGGAAAGCAGCGCATCGCGCGAGGCGCAGCGGATCTGGGACCTGTTGGTCGATTGCTGCGCGCGCGGTTGATGTCCGAGCCGCACCATCATTCGCTTCTACTTGGCAATTCAGAGAGTGATGACATAGACCGCGAAGGCAATAATGAGCGCCAGGCCTACGACGGCGGTGCTGATCAATATGTTGCCCGTGGCGCGTCCGTGCTGTCTCGCAGCGTCAATGACACAGCCGTCATTTTCGTTCCTGAACGACCCTGCTGAAGCAGCTCCGACTGTTCACATGTGAACAGAGGGCGTCGGCACCAAATGGCGTGAACTATATCATTTGATACAGACATGGCTGCGCTCGCACTTATCATCGGCAATCCGGAAAGGCACCGCATGGTGCCATGACATGGAGACCCGATCGTGCTCAGGCGGCGTCGCGTTCAGCAAACCACCACTCTGCAAGAACGGCTTGCGGAGTTCACCAGGACCATCCGTGAAAAGGCCGAGGCGTTGCCCGACGGCAAGGAGCGGGATGAGCTGATGAAACGGCTCAGAAGCGCCGACGCGGCGTCAAACCTCGACCGTCAATTCGCCGGCAGGGATTGAGCTGATGGTCTGCCGAGGCGGAGTTTGCGCGTTCAGCCTCTCCGGCGTCAGCTGCGATACCAACTCGCCAGATTCCAGGTCGTGACGTCCCATCCCGACATGTCGACCATGAGGTTGTTGACCCCTGCGTTGACGATGTTGCGGGATAGAAGCGGCAGGAACACGTTGGCCTCGCAAAAGGTTTCGTCGACCTTGATCAGCAGCGCGGCCCGCTTGACCGGATCAAGCTCGTTCTGCGCAGACTTGTAGGCCTTGTCGGCCTCGGGATCGGACCAGCGCGAGACGTTGCGGCCGAGCCATTTGTTTTCCTTGTTGGAGATCTCCCAGGAGACGCACTGGTTCAGGAAGCGCTCCGGGTCGGGCTGCGGCTGCGTGGTGTTGTACATCTCCATGTCGGCATAGAACTTAGAGTAGGTGTCGGGGTTGCCGACGTCGGACGAGAAGAACACCGATGCCGTGACCGCCTTGATTTCGATCTCGATCCCGGCCTTCTGGCAGGCCTGCTTGATGATGGCCTGCGTCTTCTGACGCGGCGCATTGGTCGAGGTCTGGAAGACGAATTTGAGCTTCTTGCCGTCTTTCTCGCGGATGCCGTCCGCGGCCTTGGCCCAGCCGGCCTCGTCGAGGATCTTGTTCGCCTTGTCGACGTCGAACTCGTATTTCAGCTTCGGCGACTTGAACTGTTTGGGCGCGTTGACGAAGCTCGCGGTGGCGACGCCGCCGCGCCCGTAAATGAATTTCTGAATCGTCTCGCGGTCGATCAGCAGATTGATCGCGCGGCGAACGGCGGGATCGGACAGCGTCGGGTGCTTGGTCTTGGGGCTTGAGCGCTCGCCGTCCACCTCGGTCCAGGGGTCCGTCGTGTTGAGGATGATGAATTCGACGTTGCCTGATGGCGTGACGTCGAGCTTGCCCTTGCCGCTGGCCTCCATGCGTTTGAGGACCTCCTCCTCCACCTGCATGTTCCAGGCATAGTCGTATTCGCCGGTCTGCAGCACGGCGCGAGCCGCGGACACCGCATCGCCACCGCCCTTGATCTCGAGCGTGTCGAAATGCGGCTGGTTCTTGACGTGATAGTCGGGATTGCGTTCGGCCCGGATCAGGTCACCCGGCTTGAACTCGACGAATTTGTAGGGACCAGTGCCGACCGGCTTCAGATTGCCGGGCGCTTCGCGCGACTTCGCGCCGACATAGTCGCCGAAATGATGTTTCGGCAGGATCGGACCGACCGAGCCGACGAAGGGATCGGCCCAGAACGGCGTCGGCGCCTTGAACAGCACCTTGACGGTGTGGTCGTCGATCTTCTCGACCGTGATGTCTTTGTAAGACCCCGTAGTGTACGCCGCCGTGGCGAGATCCGAGGCGTATTGCCAGGTGAACACGACGTCGTCGGCGGTGAAGGGCTTGCCGTCATGCCATCTCACGCCCTGCTTCAGTTTCCAGGTCACGCTCAGGCCGTCCGGCGAAAGGCCGCCGTTCTGCTTGGACGGAGCCTCGGCCGCGAGGCAGGGGACGAGGTTGCCGTCCTTGTCCCAGCCGGCGAGCGGCTCGAAGAAGACGCGCGAGGCGATCTGGTCCTTGGTCCCGAGCGCGAAATGCGGATTGAGCAGTGTAGGGGCCTGCCAGAGCAGGATCTTGAGTGGGCCGCCGCCGCCGGCCTTGGTCGGCTTGTAGGGCAGGGTGGCGTCCGCCATCGCCACGTCGTTCCAGACCAGGATCTGGCTCGCGACAGGCGCCGCGATCCCGATCGCAGCCATCGTCTGCATGAACGAGCGTCGCGACAGGGTGCCCTGCTGCACCTCAGTGATGGACTTGCGGATTTCGTTCTCGTTCATCGGATGATCCCCCACTTCAAGGACAAGTCGTCACCGGCCAAGGCCCATCATGTTTGATCATGGGCGAGGCGGCAATGCCACCAAGGTCAGAAAACCCTGCGGCGAAATGACGAATGTGCGGGGAGAGGTCTGACGCCCGGATGGAGCCGAGCGCAACCAGGATAAGTCCAGCCGCGCTGGCGGCGCCCCGGATTGCGCATCGCTCCATCGGGCTACGGGCAACGATCCGTGGGTTTTGTCGTGACGCGTCTCACGCTTGCGCAGATGCATTCGTTCCCCGCATGCCGTCGAACGGAGAAGCGTCGTCCGCGTCAATCGGTCAATATGGATTTACATTTCATTGATTTCGCGCCGCGGAGAAGCGAATACGGTTCCAATCATTGCCGAGTCATGGAGACCAAGATGTCGTTCTGTTCCACCCTGATCCTTGCGACCGTGCTCGCCGTCTGGTCGGCCGCCGCTTCAGGCGAGACCATCAAGATCGGCGTGACGCCGGGGCCGCACGCCCAGATCTTCGAGGCGGTGAAGCCGATCGCCGCCAAGCAGGGTCTCGACATCCAGCTCATCGAATTCTCCGACTACGTCGTGCCGAACGCAGCGCTCGATGCCGGTGAGATCCAGGCCAATTCGTTCCAGAACCAACCATATTTGGACAATCAGAAGGCGGACCGTGGCTACAAGATCGAAGCCGTCGGCCTGACCGTGAATTTCCCGATCGGCGTCTATTCCAAGAAGCACAAGGCCTTCGCCGATATCCCCGAGGGCGGCAAGGTCTCGATCCCGAACGATCCGACCAATGGCGGCCGCGTGTTGCTGCTGCTGCGCGACCAGGCCGCGATCAAGCTGAAGGACGGCACGGGTTTCAAGCCGACGGTGCTCGATATCACCGAGAATCCCAAGAAGCTGAAGTTCATCGAGGTCGACGCGGCGCAGGCGCCGCGCGCGCTCGACGACGTCGACGCCGCCGCGATCAACACCAATTATGCAACCCAGGCTGGCCTCGATCCCGTCAAGGATCCGATCCTGCGCGAGGACCCGAAGGGTCCCTACGTCAATCTCATCGCCGTTCGCACGGTCGACAAGGACAAGCCCTGGGTCAAGATCCTGGTGGACAGCTATCACACGGCGGAGGTCAAGGAGTTCATCCTGACCAAGTTCAAGGGCGCGGTTCTGCCGAGCTGGTAGGCAGTCTGCCCAGCCAAAGTTCAGCTCAGGGCGATCCCGGCGGGCGGGCTTGCGTACTAGCCCTGCGCAATGCCCGCTTGTCTGGAGCTGCGGCAACCGACATCATCGGGACCTATCCTCGTCCGACAGGGGTCGTATGAAACGCTTAGCAAACCTGAAACGCCTGGGGTTTTTCACACGGCTTCTCGACGAGGCCCCGCCGGCCGACCGATATCGCTTCGCGGCCGAGCAGATCGTGCGCGCCGAGACGGCGGGCCTCGATTCTGCGTGGATCGCGCAGCACCATTTCCACGAGCGCGAGGGCGGCCTGCCGTCCCCCTTCACCTTCCTCGGTTATGTCGCAGCCCAGACCTCGCGCATCAGGCTCGGCACCGGCATCGTCACCTTGCCGCTGGAGAACGCGGTGCGGGTGGCGGAGGATGCCGCGGTGCTCGATCTGCTCTGCAACGGTCGCTTCGAGCTCGGTGTCGGCACCGGCGGCAATCCCTCGGCCTTTGCCGCCTTCGGCCTCGACAGCGCCCAGCGCAACGAGATCTTTGCGCGCAATCTGGACGTCGTCCGCACCGCGTTGGTCGGCAAGCCGCTCGAAGGTGGTGACACGCTCTATCCGCAGCGGCCGCAATTGGACGACAGGATCTGGCAGGCGACGTTCTCTGTCGCGGGCGGCGCGCGTGCCGGCAAGGCAGGCGATGGCCTGTTGCTGTCGCGCACCCAGCCTCGAACCAAGGAGGCGCCGAAGGCAACGCTCGCCGAGATTCAGAATCCGGTGATCGATGCCTATCTCGAGGCGCTGCCGCCGGGACGGGAGCCCCGCATCATGGCCTCGCGCACCGTCTTCGTTGCCGACGACCGGACTGAGGCGATGCGTCTTGCCGATATCGGCCTGCGGCGCGCGCTCCCGCAATTCCTCAAGGGCGGCCACGCCAAGCCAGGCGAAACGCTCGAGGAGATGATCGTGGCGTTCGACACCCATGTCGGCGCGGCCGACGACGTCATCGCTTCGCTCCGCGCCGACGCCACGCTGGAGCGGGTGACCGATCTCGTCTTCCAGGCGCATTCGGTCGATGCCCCGCATCCCCACATTCTGCGCTCGATCGAGCTGGTCGCGGAGAAGGTCGCGCCGGCGCTGGGCTGGGCGCGGACGGCGCCCGACGTGGCGCTGGCGGGATAGTCGGAATGAACGGAATCGCGTTGCACGAGGCTGCAAGAGGCTGAATGATGGCTACGAAAGATATCATCGACACGCTCGCCGGGATCGAACCGGGTTCGGCTCTGGACGGCATTCGGGCCAAGCGCATCCAGGCGCGCGACAATGCGCAGAAGAGCTATCTCTCGCTGTTCGAGCCGATCGACGCCGGCGATGTCTCGCTGGTGGAGCGCGCCGCGGTCGCGCTCTTCGTGATCGGCCTTCACCGCGAGCCCATGATGGCCGGCTTCTATCGGGCGAAGTTAGCTGCGACCGCCGATGGCGCGCGCCTGGTCGAAGCTGTCGATGTCGAAATCGCGCGGGGCGAGACCTCGGGCCCCTACGGTGCCTTTCCAGCCGGCCCCCTGTCTGTCGAAAACAAGGCCGGCCTGATCTATCGCGTCGGCGCGGAGCGCAAGCCCGATCTCGGAGACCGGCTCGCTGCAGCGTTCGAGCATGCGCATCTGCTGGTGTTCCGCCCGCGCGATGCGGCTGCAGCCGACATGAAGGCGCTGCTCGCCGCCGGCTGGTCGAACACCGGCATCGTCACGTTTTCCCAGCTCGTTGCGTTCCTATCGTTCCAGGTGCGCGTCGTCACGGGACTGCGCGTGCTCGGTGCCGCGCTCGGGCGCACCACGAACGCCGCGGCCGGCGCGTAAGGAGGCTGCATCATGAGCGCTGCAAACAATGCCAATCCGCCCGTCGTCTTCACCCAGGACGAACTGGGCTGGGTGTCCTGGATCGACCCGCTGCTCGAAGCCGAGCTGACCGAGCGGCATTTCGCGGGCCTCGTCGATCGCTCCCGTTCCCAGTCCGAGTATTTCCGCCTGCTGGTGCGCGACCCCGAGGTGCTGGAAGCCCGCACCAAGACGGACAAGGACATCTTCTACAACGTCGCCGACGGCCTGCCGCGCGCCGAGCGCGAGCTCGCGGCGGCTGCGACCTCGCGCTACAACGGCTGCATCTACTGCGCCTCCGTGCATGCGCGTTTCGCCAGCACTTATTCCAAGCGCCGCGACGATGTGCAGCGCCTGCTCGACGAGGGCGTCGGCGCCGATCTCGGCGAGCGCTGGAATGCGGTCGTCAAGGCCTCGGTGGCGTTGGCTGCGACGCCGATCGCGTTCAGCGCCGACAATATCGATGAGCTGCGCCGCGTCGGTCTCGACGATGCCGAGATCGTCGACGTCATCAACGGCGCGTCGTTCTTCAACTGGGCGAACCGGCTGATGCTGTCGCTTGGCGAGCCCTCGAAATAGCCAATCTCACCGGCATGAAAATTGCTAGTTGTTTCAACGCCTGACAGGATGGAGCCGTCCATGAGCAACATCGATCGTCGTACCCTGGTCAAGGGCTCGCTTGCCGCCATGATGGCGGGGGCAGCCTTCTCGCGCGCCGCGCTTGCGCAATCGTCCGAACCGATTTTGCTGGGCGTCAGTGGTCCGTTGACCGGGCCGAACGCACAATATGGCACGCAGTGGAAGCAGGGCTTTGATCTCGCGCTCGACGAGATCCAGGCCGCGGGCGGCATCAACGGTCGCAAGCTCGCCTATAGTTTCGAGGACAGCCAGAGCGACCCGCGCCAGTCGGTGGCGATCGCCCAGAAGTTCGTCTCCGATCCCAGGATTGTCATGGAGCTCGGCGACTTCTCCAGCCCCGCCTCGATGGCGGCCTCGCCGATCTATCAGCGCGGCGGGCTGGTGCAGTTCGGATTCACAAATTCGCATCCGGATTTCACCAAGGGCGGCGACTTCATGTGGAGCACCTCGGTCAGTCAGGCTGACGAGCAGCCGCTGCTGGCGGCCTATGCCGTCAAACGTCTCGGCCTGAAGAAGCTCGCCGTGCTGCACCTCAACACCGACTGGGGCCGTACCAGCCGCGACTATTTCGTCAAGGCCGCGAAGGAGCACGGCGCCGAAATCGCCGTCACCGAAGGCTACATTGCGGAGGAGCGCGACTTCCGCTCCACGCTGGTGCGCGTCCGCGACGCCAATCCGGACGGGCTGATCCTGATTTCCTATTATTCCGATGGTGCGCTGATCGCGCGCCAGGCGCGCCAGGTCGGGCT
Organism: Bradyrhizobium sp. Kon56; assembly: GCF_055807635.1. Taxonomy (NCBI): domain Bacteria; kingdom Pseudomonadati; phylum Pseudomonadota; class Alphaproteobacteria; order Hyphomicrobiales; family Nitrobacteraceae; genus Bradyrhizobium; species Bradyrhizobium sp. Kon56. The sequence goes on from NZ_JBVVOU010000026.1 coordinate 80,986, forward strand.
GAAGCAGGTGATCTGCGCCGCGAGCTCGGTCTACTCGCCGAAATTCCTGGAGCTCGGCGGCGAGGCCGTCGAGGACGTCCATGTCGGCACGCGCTACTTCCCGGAAGACCCGCGCCCCGAGGTGCAGACGTTCATCGCCGGCTTCAAGAAGAAGTACAACGGCGTGGAGCCCGACGCGTTCAACGCTTACGCCTATGACGCGATGAACATGGCGGCCGCCGTGGTGAAGATCGGCGGCACCGACCGGCGGGCGATCCGCGACGCCTTCACGAAAGTGAAGGACGTATCGAGCGTGATCTTCGGCAAGGCGACGTTCGACGTCGAGAGCCGCCGCGTCAAGGGCGCCATGAACGCCGAGCTCGTCGTGCGCAAGGGCCAGTTCGCGCTCTGGGACGGCAAGCCGACCTGAGGGGATCTCCTGCGTGTCATCCTGGCTCGACTACACGATCAACGGGCTGATCGTCGGTAACGTCTACGCCCTGGTTGCAGTCGGGCTCGCGCTGATCTTCGGTGTCAGCCGGCTGATCAACTTTGCGCAAGGGTCGATCTACCTCGTCGGCGCCTATATCGGCTGGGTCGCGGTGGTGCAGCTGCATACGCCACTGCCGCTCACCATCATCCTGGTCGCGGTGGCGGCGGCGCTGGTCGGCTTGATCATCGAGCGGTTCGGCCTGCGCCCGCTGCAGAACTCGGTGCGCATCGCACCGCTGCTGGCGACCATCGGCATCAGCTTCGTGCTCGATCAGCTCGTGATGCTGACTTTTTCGCCCAATCCGCGCGCATTGCCGAGCCAGTTGCCGGATGTCCGCTTCCAGATCGGCGGCGGCACGATCGGCCCGCTCGATCTGCTCATCGCCGGTGTCGGCCTCACCAGCGCGTTGCTGCTGTTCGTGTTCCTGCGCTACAGCAAGCTCGGCTGGGCCGTGCGTGCCACCGCGCAGGACCGCGACGCCGCGATGCAGATGGGCGTCGACGTCAACCGCGTCAATCAGGCCGTGTTCGGCATTGCGGCTGCGCTCGGCGGCGTCTCCGGCCTGCTGGTCGGCATGTACTATAACCAGATCGACACCGCGATGAGCCTGCAGGCGACGCTCAAGGGCGTCGTCGCCGAAGTCGTCGGCGGCGCCGGCAATGTGCCGGGCGCGGTGATCGGCAGCCTGCTGCTCGGACTCGTCGAGAGCTACGGCGTTGCCGTGTTCGGCACCAGCTACCGCAACCTGTTCGCGTTCCTGCTGCTGGTCGTGGTGCTCGTGCTGCGCCCGAACGGTCTGTTCGCCAGCGCGCGGCAGGCGCCGCCCGAGCCGCTCACCGGCACTTTCATCGCGCCGAGCCGCCCGGTCTGGATTCCGCGCTGGGCTCTGCTGATCGCTGCCGTCGTCTTCGCGATCCTGCCGCTGTTGCCCGTGTCGTTCTACGTGCTCCAGACCCTGATCAACGCTTGGCTGCTCGGCATGCTCGCGCTGAGCCTCACCCTGGTTGCAGGCACGATTGGTCAGGTCTCGCTGGGACACGCCGCGCTGCTCGCGATCGGCGCCTACACCTCCGCGCTGCTGTCGCTCACGTTCGCTGTCCCGGTCGGCCTTGCCATCATCGGCGGCGGCCTGATGAGTGCTGCGCTGGGCACGGCGCTGATCTCGCCGTCGTTCCGGCTGCGCGGGCACTACGTGTCGATCGCGACGCTCGCGATCGGCGAGATCGTCTCGCTGGTGATCCTGAATTGGGAGAGCGTCACGCGCGGGCCGATCGGCATCTCCGGCATCCCGCCGCTGTCGCTGTTTGGCTATGAGCTGGTCAGCCCGATTTCGATCTACTGGTTCAGCTTCATCGTGATGGTCGTGCTGGCGCTGCTGCAGGGACGCCTGCTCGGCTCGCATCTCGGCCGCAGCTTTCGCGCCATCCGCGACGACGACATCGCCGCGCGGGCCTATGGCCTCAGCCTGAATCGCTACAAATCGCTGGCCTTCATCTTCGGCGGCTTTGCCGCGGGGGTCAGCGGCGGCATCGCCGCGCATCTCTATTCCTATATCAACCACGAGACCTTCAACACGCAGCAATCCATCCTGGCGCTGACCGTCGTCATCCTCGGCGGTCTCGGCAATGTCGTCGGGGCGATTCTCGGGGCGGTCGCGCTGGTCGGCCTGCCGGAAGTGTTCCGCATCGCGGCGGAGTATCGCATCCTGATCTACGGCATCGTGCTGCTGCTGCTGGTGCGGTTCAGGCCGCAGGGCCTTTTGGGGACGGTGTGATGATGGACGCACACACGGCGATGCTGTCCCTGCGCGGGCTGACGCGGCGCTTCGGCGGCCTCACCGCCGTCGACGCCATCGATCTCGATCTCGCCAAAGGCGAGCTGATCAGCATCATCGGCCCGAACGGGGCGGGCAAGACAACGCTGTTCAATCTCGTGACCGGGCTTGACCTTCCGGACGCCGGGACGGTTCGCTTCGAAGGTCAGGACATCACAGGTTTCTCGCCGGAACGCCTGGCGGCCGCAGGCATCGCGCGGACGTTCCAGCTCGGCCGCGTCTTCGGCAATCTCAGCGTGATGGACAACGTCCTGATCGGTGCGCATACGCGCTTGCGCGCGGTGAAACCGGCAGTGCCGGTGATCGGCCCGCTGCTGGAATTGGGTCTGGCGCTGCTGCGCCCCGCCAGCGTCAAGGCGGAGGAAGAGCGGCTGCGCGAGGAGGTGAAGGTCATTCTCGCGCGCTTCGGCGAGCGGCTGCTGCCGCGCATCGACCAGCCGGCCTACAGCCTCTCTTACGCCAACCGCCGCCGCGTCGAGATCGCGCGCGCGCTCGCCTTGAAGCCGCGCCTGCTGCTGCTGGACGAGCCGACCGCCGGCATGAACCCGACCGAGACCACGGAGATGCAGGGGCTCGTCGCCGAGCTGAAAGCCGAAGGGCTGACGATCTTGCTGATCGAGCACAAGCTCGAAATGGTGATGCGCCTCTCCGATCGCGTCATCGTCATGGACGAGGGCAAGAAAATCGCGGAAGGCCCGGGCGAAGCGGTGCGCGGTGATCCCAAGGTGATCGAGGCCTATCTCGGCCACGGCCTGGCGACGAAGCAGGAGAGCGCGGCATGACCAACCCGCCTCCCGATGCGCTGCTCGCGATCACCGACGTCAATACCTTCTATGGTCAGGCCCAGGTGCATTTCGACCTGTCGATATCAGTTCCGCGCGGCCATATCGTCTGCCTGCTCGGCGGCAATGCCAGCGGCAAATCGACGACGATGAAGATCATTTTGGGCCTGGTGAAGCCGCGCTCGGGCGAGGTCACTTTCGACGGCGCCTCGCTGCTCGGGCTGACCACGCCGCAGATCGTCCGCCGCGGCATCGCCTCGGTGCCGGAGGCACGGCGGCTGTTCGCCGACATGAGCGTCCGCGAGAACATTTTGATGGGCGCCTTCGTGCGCGACGACCGCGAGGCGATCGCGCAGGATCTCGACAAGATGCTCACGCTGTTCCCGAAGCTCGGCCAACGGCTGTCGCAGCGCGCCGGCTCGCTCTCCGGCGGCGAGCAGCAGATGGTCGCCATGGCACGGGCGCTGATGAGCCGTCCCCGGATGATCGTGATGGACGAGCCGACCATGGGCCTGTCGCCGCTTTACGTCGACCGCGTGCTGGAGCTGATCCGCACCATCAACCAGGAGGGCGTCTCGGTCTTCATGGTCGAGCAGAACGCCAGCCTCGCGCTCGAGATCGCGCACGAGGCCTATGTGCTCCAGACCGGCAAGATCGTTCTCTCCGGCTCCGCCCGCGCGCTGAAGGACGATCCCCGCATCCGCGATGCCTATCTCGGCGGCTCCGAGGCGGCGTAGCGCCATCTCGGCCTGCATGGTTCGAGACGCCCGCCCTCGGCGGGCGCCTCACCGTGAGGGTCTGGCGATCTCGCGGCGAAGCAAGACCTCATCCTAAAGGAGCCCGCGCAGCGGGCGTCCCGAAGGACGCCGCAAGCACTGCTGCAGAACCGTGCCGCCCCTCCGGGATTGCACTGGTCAGTATGACCACCTTATGAAAGGATCATACCGCTCGTGCGATGGGTCGTGCAGCGGACGGAATGATTGGCGTGACGAAATTATCTTTGCGGGCGGTCGATCCCGGAATGATGCTGCTGTTCGGCGGGTTGATCGCGGCCAACATCGGGGCGTGGGCTTGGGCGTTCGCGGCGTTCGGTGACCGGCCGACGGTGATGGCGACCGCGCTGCTTGCCTGGGTGTTCGGCCTGCGCCACGCCGTCGATGCCGACCACATCGCGGCCATCGACAACGTCGTGCGCAAGCTGATGCAGGCCGGCGATGCGCCGCGCAGCGTTGGTCTCTATTTCGCGCTTGGTCATTCCACCGTGGTTGTGGTCGCGACCATGCTGCTCGCGCTGGGCTTGGTGAGCCTTGGCGGCGACAGCCTGCTCAAGGACGTCGGCGGCTTCATCGGCACGTCGGTGTCGGCGCTGTTCCTGCTGGTGATCGCGGCCATCAACCTGGTCATCTTCGCCGGCCTGTGGCGGACGTTCCGGATCGCGCGCGCGCAAGGCATCCACGACGCCGCGCAGCTTGATGCGCTGCTCGCCAGCCGCGGATTGCTGGCGCGGCTGCTCGGCCCGATGTTCCGCCTGGTGACCAAGCCGGCGCATATGTACCCGCTCGGCTTCCTGTTCGGCCTCGGCTTCGACACCGCCACCGAGATCGGCCTGCTCAGCATCTCCGCCAGCGAATACGCGCTTGGTGCATCGCTGGCCGACGTCATGGTCTTTCCCGCGCTGTTCGCATCAGGCATGGCGCTGGTCGATACCGCCGATTCCGCGCTGATGGTCAGCGCTTATCGTTGGGCCTTCGTCGATCCCTTACGGAAGCTCTGGTACAACCTCACGATCACCGGTGCCTCGGTCGCGGTGGCGCTGTTGATCGGCGGCATTGAGGCGCTTGGCCTGATCGGGGATCGGCTCGGCCTGTCTGGCGGTGTGTGGACGCTGGTCGACGGCCTCAACGATTCGCTCGCGAACGTCGGCTTCGCCGTGGTCGCGCTGTTCGCGATTGCATGGCTGGTTTCGGTCGTGCTCTATCGCAGGCTATTCGCGCTCGAGCGGCGGCGCACGCCCGATGTGCTGGTGGGCGCCGATGCTACCGAGACAGCGTGAGTCAATCGTGGGCTCAAGCCGAAGCTGCGCTCTCCGCCGGCAGATCGTCGGCATTGGGATCGCCCGGCGCGGTGGCCCAGGCCAATTCCACCAGCGTCACGAACCGGCGGCCGGCGCCGTCGAGCTGGCAGACGATCAGGCCCTGCTCTTCCATGTAGCCGAGCAGGCGCTGCGCCCGGCGCAGCGAATGCGAGCCGTAGGCGCGGGCGATCGCGGCGTCGCCGGGGCAGGGCCAGCCTTCTTTCGCCGCGCGCGCGATCATCATGAACACGCCTTGCATGTCCTCGGGCAGGATCGAGGCGCGCAGCGACACGTCCTGCCAGGCGTCGTCCTCGGCATGCTCGGCGCCGAGCCCGGCGCGTGCGCGTGTCAGCATGCGGCGGAATTCGGTGAGGTCGGGCACCGCCGAGCCGAGGCCCTCGATGCGGCAGCGGACCACGAACTCCTGGTACAGCACGCCGACCGCGCGGAAACCGGCATCGGGCGCGGCGAGCACGGCACGAAGGGTCCGATCCACGCGTTCGCGCCGTTCGGCGAGCTCTTCGGCACTGACGGGGACCTCGATCATTTCGGGGCCGATCTCCGGTGCCGCAGCCTTCGCGGCGCGGAGCTGCTCGAGCAGATCGGGCGCGGGCCGGCGCTGCGGCCGGCTGGCATCGGGCGGCGGCGCGGCCAGGATCACGGCGCGCATATTTTCGAGTGCGGCTTCGGGCATCGGCATCAGCCGCGGCGTGGAATTGCGCGGCTGGGTTTCGGTCGCGCCGATGTTCAAACGCAGCGGGCGTCGCGACAGCGCGGGGCCGAGCGCCATGAATTGTCCGCGTTCGAGATCGCGAAACGATTCGGCCTGCCGCCGCTCCATGCCGAGCAGGTCGGCGGCGCGCGCCATGTCGATGTCGAGGAAGGTGCGGCCCATCAGGAAGTTGGACGCTTCCGCCGCGACGTTTTTGGCGAGCTTCGCCAGCCGCTGGGTCGCGATGATCCCGGCAAGCCCGCGCTTGCGGCCGCGGCACATCAGATTGGTCATCGCGCCGAGCGAAAGCTTTCGCGCTTCGTCCGAGACTTCCCCCGCGACCGCAGGCGCAAACAGCTGCGCCTCGTCGACCACCACCAGCATCGGATACCAGTGGTCGCGGTCCACGTCGAACAGTCCGCCGAGGAAGGCTGCGGCGCGGCGCATCTGGTTCTCGGCATCGAGCCCTTCGAGGTTGAGCACGGTGGAGACGCGATGCAGCCGCGCGCGCTCGCCGGCAACCTGAAGGCCGCGTTCGGTGTGATCCTCGGCCTCGATCACGAGATGGCCGAAATGCTCCGCCAGGGAGACGAAATCGCCTTCGGGATCGATGATCGCCTGCTGCACCCAGGGTGCGCTCTGCTCCAGCAGCCGCCGCAGCAGATGTGATTTTCCGGAGCCCGAATTGCCCTGCACCAGGAGGCGGGTCGCCAGCAGTTCCTCGAGGTCCATGGCCGCCGCGGCGCCCGCCGTGGTCTGCCCCATCTCGATCGCAACCGTCATGCCCGACTCAAGTCCCATCATTCGCGGACAGGGGCTTATCAATCCGGCCACGGCGCGTCGAGCGCCATGGCGAGAATCATGCGTTGTTGCCCACGGCGGAGTTCAGGCGTGATTCGATTGCCGTAGAAGTGCGGGCCGATAGGGGGCTTGCGGATCGTCGTCCTGGGGTTATCGCTTGCGCGAGTTCCCCGCTGATGTACGAAACCGGCATTGCGCCGTGCGCTCGGCATGCGCCCAGTCAATGATGGATGCGCGAAGTCCGGCAAAGGGGATCGTGGCCCGTTACAGCGCGCCCGATCCGCCCTGCACGATCTTCTCGTTGAGCTTCAGGTCCACAGTCTCGACGGTGCGGTCGATCTCTGCATTGGGCGCGCCGAGCTGATGCGAGATCAGCTTGACCAGCAGGTCGACGCGCTCGATGAAGGGTGCGCCGCCGGCCACCGCGCGCGCGGCCGACGACGGCTTCAGCAGGCTCTCGGCAGCCTTGGCGTATTTCGCGAACGGCACCTGGTCCTGCGGATCGGCGCCGAGACGCCGGGCGATGGCGTCGACATGCTCATAGATGGTCTGCGAGCGCGCGAGATCACTGTGCACGGCGTCGCGGATCGACTGCGGCTCGTGCGGCGTGATGCAGCGGTAGTTGCCGGTCAGCAGCATCGACCATTTCGCCAGCGGCACGAACAGGGAATCGAACACCTTCAGCTTCACCGGCACGTCGTGGCCGTCGAGGGTCACCGCGTCGATGTCGGCTTCGAGCTCGCGCAGCACCTTGTTGTGCTTCTCGTCGGCGAACACGGATGCCTTGAAGTTCGTGGGCAGACCGACGTGAAGCACGTTCGCAGCCTCTTCCGGCGGACGGAACGCCTGCGGGTCGGGCGAGCACAGGGTCACCAGCCCCGGCTCGAAGCGCTCCCACACCTGCGCATTGGTGTAGGCCTCCTCGAGATCCATGTCTGCGAGCGAGGGGATCCGCTTCAGATAGGGCAGCGGCGGCATGTTCATGATCGAGAGGCACGGCAGCTTCGCCGCGGCGATCCTGACCATGAGAACGCGCACCGTATGGTTGGTGTATTGCGGCTCCTGCATCGCAAGGCCGACCATGTCGTAACGGGACAGGTCCACATTGGCCGGCGTCACGGCGTCGAGCTTGCCGGGCAGGTCGCGCGAGAAGATGGCGCGGTGAACGGCCTCGTCACGCAACTTGATGCGCACCTCGGTCCCCTCGCGGTTGATCAGCTCAGCGGTCTTGGCGCGGCAGACCAGGGTCACGTTGTGCCCCGCCATCAGCAGCTTCGTGCCCAGCAGGGAGCCGTAGGAAGCCCCGAGAATCAGGATGTTACGCGCCATGTCTCGTCCCTTTGACAATTGGTGATTTTTGGGCCCCGGCCGTCAGCCGCGGGCGAGTTTGGCGGGCATGTAAGGCAAAGTGCGTGGGGATGGCAACTGGGATAATGAATACAAGGCGCGGATCAGCGGGCGGCCCGGCGTGTTGCTTTACGCCGAAGCAAGACGACGCCAAACCGGCGGCGGTTGTGCATGGTCGTTGAGTTGCTCAAATAACTGGCTTACCGAAGTAAGAAATGTTGCACATCTCAATCGCCCAGGCTCTCCCAGAACGCGATCATACCTCGTCACGTCTCGCGCGCCGGGTGCGGATGAGCGGCTTCGAGGATTTTGTCGCGCCGGTTTTCCTGCGACATTGACTAGCGGAAAGTCCTTTGGCGAAGGCCGTCGGCATCGATCAGGCGGTAACCCGCCGCATTTTTATCGCTGGCGTGATTGGTGGCGCGCCGGATCGGCGTCATGAGGAATCATGATGGAAGCCGACACAGGCGATGCCTTCTCCCCCGTTAAATGAGCTCCAATTTTAGTCGTCCACCGCAACAAAAAACTGCAAACGCGGGACAGCAAAAAATGGCAGAGTGGTGCGGGCCTAAACTGTGTATCAGCAACGGAGCTGAGACGTGACGATTGAGTTGGAGTCGGCGTGCGACTTGTTTTGCGACCGGTTCGTTCGGACTGTAGTCCGTCCGGTCCAGTGCCCCCGCCCGCGAAGGGAAAACGGAACGATCATCGGGACGGCAGACGCAAGCGCGATCACGCACGCGTGACATCGCATCGAGCAGACATGCAGGGCGTTGCGCTGACAGCGCTGCGCCGAGTCCAAGCAACCGCCGACGCGCCGTTCGGGGACGGGCATGGAAGATGATCATTGGCCTCACGGCACGTGCGACGGCGCCGGTCGAAGCCTGGCGTGCTTGCGAAAACGCGCGTCCCATTTTTTCGAAAGCTTGTCCGTCGCGGAACTCGTGCGCGAGGCGCACAGGCATCGGTGGATTTCGGAGTGGTTGAGGATCTCAGGCGAGTACCGGATATTCGCCGAATCGGCGCGCGTAACCAGTTCAGCTCAGATCGCGCGGGAAGCGTGGCTGTGCTCGCTGACGGCCCTTGAAGTCGCGAGGAACCTGTCTTGGCCCGGAGATCCCGGGGGTACCGACCTCGTAGACAAGGTCAGACTCTGCCTGAGGGGCTTCGAGGAGGACGCCGGTTCGGCGATCGAGCGTGTGGAGATCGACTGCTTTGATCAAGGCTCGCTTGCGGGCTACTTTCTGCCGGCGTTCCCCGATCGGTCTTTCGCACCCGCGGTTATCTGCGTCAGCGACGAGGACATCACCCTCGGCTCGATGATGAGCAGGCTGTTGCCGGCTTCAGGGCGACGGAACGTGTCACTCCTGCTCGTTGATGCCGGCGATTCATCCGGTCGTAGCCCCTTCAAGCCGGCGCATATTCTTCAATGCTGGCTGGATTACCTGGAAGCTCGTCCGGACGTCGATTCGCAGCAGATCGCGGTCTACGGCGAGGGGGCGGCCGCCAGTCACGCATCCCGTCTTGCCCTCGTGGATCGCAGAATGGCTGCCGCCGTGTGCGACGGCGGCATTGCGACGCCGGTCATGCGCCGGGCATCGCTGCGCTGGATGATCGGCGTCGAGCAGGCGGTCCGTGACGGGCCCTCGACGGGTTCGTTGCTGCCGTTGTGTCGGATACCTTGCCCGCTTCTGATGGTCGTCGGCAGCCGCTCAATGGTTTGGGAGGAGGATGCTCTCGAACTGCAAGCCGGCTATCGGCAGGCCGGAGCCGATTGCGCGACCGTCGTGCCGAACTGCATTCCGTACCCTCTGGGCGAGGTCGAGAATTTCATCGCGGTGGACGATTTCATTTTCGAATGGCTCGACAGCAAACTTGGAATTGCCCGCCAGCTGGATTCCGTGACCTACCTCTAAGGCGCCAAGAGATTGGGAAGGCGAGAAAAGATTGGGAAGGCGAGGAGAGATTGGGGATGAATCGAGGCGCGCGTTCCGCGCCTGACGTCAGGAGTCAGGAAGCGTCGATGGCCAGCAACCGTGCGGCCAGCCGGGCATTCTTGGCAATCGTTGCGAGCGCGGCATTCAGGTCGGCCAAGGTCTTCTCGTCGAGCTCGTTGAACATGGTCGAGTTCAAGGCGAGCTTTCTCTTCGACAGTTTTTCAATCTCCGTCGTTGCTTTCGCCGTCAGCGACATCAGGACGTAGCGTGCGTCGTCTGCGGCCGGCCGTCGCGACAGGAAGCCGCCCTTTTCGAGACTCTTGGTCTGGTTGGTGACGAAGGCGGGGTGGACGCGCAGCTTGTTCGCGATGTCGATTCCCGCGACACCTCGCCCCTGGTCCAGTTCGGTGATGGCCATCAGGATCAGCCACTGCGGCTCGGTAATGCCCAGCAGTCCGGCCCAGCTGGTGTGGATGTCCTCCAGCTGGGAATGAATTTCGACGACGTTCCAGATGAAGTCCGTAATCGCCCTGTCGAGTTTCTTCTCGATCATGTGGCTCCCTCCCCGTTTATCCCTTGCCTATCCTTAATGGGATATCTTGGAAGCGTCTCGAAAATCGCGCGCCGACCAAAGGGTAGATACCGCGCGGAAGAAATCGTAGGCTCACTTATTACTTGCAAAGAACAATTAATTTTATTATCGACTATCGCACTCTATTTCGCTGCTCTTGACCCACGCGACGGACGGCGATGCGAGACCTCCAAGAAGCCCTCGGGATGCCCCCCGAGGGCTTTTTCTGGTTTTTCTATGGTGATCTTCCGGAGTGATATCGCGCTGTTGCCCTCAAGCCACATCGCGACCCGAAGTGTCGATTCATCAAAGCAATAAATTGAGACCATTGTTTTTATAAACTATATGTGAAGCCGCGACGGAGGGGGCACCTCGCTGTCGTTTCAGTCCGAACCTTCGGTGCGGACCTGAATTGAACGGAAATTGAGAGGGTAAAGCGGCGTCCACCGAGGACCCGGGCCCCCTGAACCGACCTGGAGGTTTACTGATGAAGTTGACGAAGACACTCTTTCTCGGCTCGGCTGCCGGCCTGATGGCCGCCTCCGGGGCGTTCGCTGCCGATCTTCCCGTGAAGGCCAAGGCGGTCGAATACGTGAAGATCTGCTCGCTGTACGGCGCCGGTTTCTACTACATCCCCGGCACCGACACCTGCATCAAGCTGGGTGGTTACCTGCGTGCCGATGCGAACCTCAATACCAATTCGGACTTCAACCCGAACCAGAGCGGTGTTGCCGGTGCACGCAACCGCCTGATGAACTACTACACCTTCCGCGCTCGTGAAGACCTCAACATCGACACCCGCACCGCGACCGAATACGGCGTGGTCCGCACGTTCTTCGACGGCGTCTTTACCTGGACGACCGGCAACTATTCGGGCACCGGTTCGGCAACGGGTGGCACCCAGTACAGCGGTACGCTCGGTCTCAACGCTGCGGGCACAGGCCTCGTCGGTTCGGGTAGCGGCAACGTCAACGGCACCGACGGCAATACCTCGGCCGGTGCGCTCGGCGTATACTACGCCTTCATCCAGTTCGCCGGCTTCACGATGGGTAAGGCCGTGTCGCAGTTCGACGCGCCCTGGACCAACTATCCCGGCAACATCACCGACAACCTCGTCGGCGGCAGCGGCACCGTTACCGGCGTCACCCAGTTCACCTACACCGCCGACTTCGGCCAGGGCGTCACGGCATCGTTCTCCGCTGAAGATGCGACGGCCTACTATCAGGCCGGCAACCTCAACATGACCGGCGCGACCGCAGGTGGCATCATCGGCGGCTCATACGGCACCAACGCCCTCGGCGGCTCGCGTTCGCCGAACCTCGTCGGTCAGGTGCGTGTCGATCAGGCCTGGGGTCTCTTCCAGGCGTCAGTGGCTGCGCATGACAACCATGTCGCCTATTACGGCGCGACCGAAGCCACCGGCCATCCCGACGACAAGTGGGGTTGGGCGGTTCAGCTCGCTTTGTCGATCAAGAACATCCCGACCGGCGCGGGTGACACGATCAACATCCAGGGCGTCTACACCGACGGCGCGACCCGCTACAACTTCCAGAACCTGTCGGGCAGCAGCTACTCGCTGTTCGGTAGCTCGGGTGTTGCCTACCAGAGCGTTGGCTTCGCCAATGCTCCCGACACGGTGTACGTGACCGGTAGCTCGCAGGAAACCGTCAAGACCTGGGGCTTCCGTGGCGCTTACACCCACAACTGGGATCCCAACTGGAACTCCTCGCTGTACGGTGCTTACGCTCAGGCCCAGTTCGGCACGCTGGCCAAGACCACCATCTGCGGCGCCGGCGGCGGCGCCGGTGTGTTCGGAGCCCTGGCAGGTGTGACGGGTTGCAACCCGGACTTCGCGATCGGCCAGCTAGGTGTCGTCACCCGGTGGACCCCGGTCAAGAACCTGACCTTCTCGGCGGACGTGTCCTGGACCCATCTCGACCAGAAGTATTCTGGTACGGTTGGCGCCTCCCCGAGCGTCGCGACCGCCAAGCCGACCGCGGCCTACGAGCTGAAGGATCAGGACTCGGTCGCCATGATCCTCCGCGCTCAGCGCAACTGGTAAAATCTATCGAAACACATGAACGAACACCCGGCGGGAAACCGCCGGGTGTTTTTTTGCGCAAGGCAGATGATATAGGGCGGCGAAGCCCCGGTGCCCGGATGGAGCGCAAGCGTGATCCGGGGGCTGCTCGCGCTGCGTCCGGCACCTTCCCGGATCACGCTTCGCTTCATCCGGGCTACGGGACCGCGCCTGTGTCGCCCCCGTGTCAATCCGCTCTCACAAAAATATTCCGCTTTACCGAAATTCGGAAATGACGTATGTGTCGTGCATCCCGGCTCATCCTTGAGGGGCGATCTTGTGGTCGTCATGTTCGCGAGCCGGGCTTGCGGTGGACGCGGCAGCG